>DATLNJ010000023.1:0-38993 GCA_035536815.1 Frankiaceae bacterium | reverse complement strand
GGCTTGGGCGCAAGCGAGACTCCGTGCCGAGTGTCGCAAACTTGGGCATGCAATCGCCGACAACTCTCATACCGGCGACCTTTGGATCGCTGCAACGGCAGTGCGTTACAACATCCCCCTCGTTGCGCACGATGGCATCTTCAACGATGTGCCCAAACTGCAGCTGATCACCGAGCTGTGAACACATCAACTGCGTGCCATGCACGTGCCATCCGAGTCGGAAAACTGCTGGCAACGACGGTGACCAACGGTCACAAACGGGCACGTCACGCACGACATGCGCGCACCGAACAGCACACCGTTTCAGATTAGGAAACCGTTGCTCTATCCCCTGAGCTACGGGGGCGCCGCCGGCTAGCTGCGGTAGACGTAGACCGGCAGGTCGATCGTCAGCATCGGGAACAGCCTGTTCATGGCCGGGTTCGTGATGCGGATGCAGCCGTGGCTGTCCGGCCACGACGGCACGAACCCGCTGCCGTGGATCGCGTAACCGCCCTGCGCGAAGTACGCGGGCTTCCACAGCTCGCCCAGCCGGCTGACGCGCATTCCGTCGATCCGGTGGAAGATCTTGAACGACCCGGTCGGCGTGATCGCGCGGTGCGTCTCGCCCTCCACGTAGTACGTCTCACCGGAGCCCGACGAGATGTCGAGGATTCGCCAGATGGCGCCGTTCTTGACGTAGTAGAGGACCTGCTTGGTCAGGTCCGCCTCGACCCAGTTGCCGCTGCGCGCGTACCGCAGCTTCGGCACCACCGGGCTCCACAGCTTCGCGTACGTCGTCCGGTCGACCGCGCCGGTCACCGGCAGCCGGTTGACCTTCTGGAACGCCATCGTCGCGTGCACGGAGTCGTAGTTGAAGTAGCTGTCCACCGTGCCCGGGTCGTAGTGCAGTGCCTTGAGCCGCTGCTCGACCTTGAGGACGTCGGAGCCCGACATGCCGGAGCGGATCGTGCGCCGGATCGTCGTGATGCTGAACGTCGTCGTCTTGGCCCCGAGGTGGTCGGAGTCGGAGGACTTCACGACGCGGAAGTAGCGCGTGCCGATCGCCGAGGTCGCCACGCCCCACGACGCGGTGCTCGCCGTGTTCAGGTACTTGGACGCGTACGGGTGCCACGCCCCGTCGTAGTAGCGCTGCAGCGCGACCTTGTGGCCGGGGTGCGCCGGGTACACGGTGACCTTGACCGTCGAGGCCTGGTTCTGCTCGACGACGGTCGGCGTGCGGGTCGCGACCATCTTCGGGCGCACGTACGACGTCACGGTCGTGCTCTTGGCGGCGGCGAAGTACGGCGTCGCGTCGTGCGTCGCGTACCAGTGCGTGTTCTTCTCGGGCGACGTCACGCGGGTGACGACGCCGGCGCTGTTCGTGGTGAGGCGCGTGGCGCGGCCGAACGACTCCGTGCCCGCCACCTTCCGGAACAGCGAGATGCTCGCGCCGGAGACGGCGCCACCGGTGTCGGCGCGCACCAGCTTCGCGGTGACGACGGGGCGGCTGCCGAACGTCACGATCCGCGGCGTGACGCTGATCGTGAGCTTTGTGAGGACCGCGGGGACCGGCGTGCTGGTCCGCGTGACCGGCGTCGAGAACTCGCCGGCGGTGTTCCGCGTGAACACCGAGAAGCTGTACAGGGTGTTGTTGGTGAGCGACTTCACGACGGCGGTCGTGGCCGGGGCGGCGACCGCGAGAGCGGTGCCGTCGTCGGGGGTCGCGGGCGGCACGTCGCCGGTCTTGTGCACGACCGTGACACCGGCGAGGTCGGTGTCCGCCGGGTTGGTCCAGCGGAGGGTCACCTGACGGTCGCCGGGGCGCGCCGAAAGCCCGGAGACGGGCGTCGGGGGCGTGGTGGCGTACGCCGGGGCGACGGTGACGACGACGACCGCGGCAACGCCCGCGGCCAGCAAGGACGGGAACACGCGGGCCATGAGTCCGGGAGTCTACCGGCGGTAGAGTCCGGGCATCCCGGCAATCTGAGGAGAGACGAACGTGCGGGTCGCCGACATCATGACGAACGCCAGCGTCACCGAGTCCCCGTCGGACTCGCTCCGGTCGGCCGCCGACACGATGTGGCGCCAGCAGACCGGCTCGCTGCTCGTGATGGACGGCGACGACCTGGTCGGGATCATCACCGAGCGTGACGTCATGAAGGCGGTCGCGCAGGGCCGGGACGTGGACGCGACGCCGGTCAGCGACGTCATGACCAAGGACGTCCTGACGATCACGCCGGACACCTCCGCACACGAGGCCGCCCGGCACATGGCCTCCCGCTGGATCAGGCACCTGCCGGTCCTCGAGGGCAGCCGGGTCGTCGGCGTGGTCTCGCAGCGCGACCTGGTGGGCGTCTTCGCCGCGCTCGCGCCGGACCCCGACGGCGCCGACCTGCCGAACGACCAGCTGGTCCGCGAGCTGCGGCTGGCGCGGATCGAGCACGGCGACCTCGACTGAGGTGACCGAGCCTGACGTGACCGAGCCCACCCTGCCGGGCGCCCCCGACGACTCCGATGTCGGGTGGGGCGAGAGCGCCCCGCCGGAGGGCGACGAGGCGCTCCGCCGACTCCTCGACGAGCGCCCGCCGCACCACGACCGGTAGCCGGGTACGCGCCGAACCGGGCGCGGTGCGCCGGCCGGCTGCGGGCGCCCGTCCGCAACGCAGAGTGACCGACCCGCCACCGGTTGGCGGCGCTGCGCCATCGGCCCGCCCGCCGCCATCGATGCGCCGCCCCGGACGGCGGGATCGCTCACTCTGGCGCAAAGGTCACAGTTGGGTAACCCGGGCATAAATCGGGCGAATCCGGTGAAAGGGCGACTCCCCTGAGCCGTGTATCACGTGTCCACTGCCGGACACCTCAGGCTCGAAGGGAGCCCCTACCTTGCGCGCTCGTCCGCTTCTCGCCGCCATTCCCGCGGCCATCCTCTCCCTCTCCCTCACTCCCGCCCAGGCGGCGCCCGTCGCGACGGCGCCCTACGTCGTCACCGTTCGCGACGGCGTCAGCTCGACCGACGCGGCGGCGTTCGCCCGCGGCATCGGCGCAGAGGTGACCGACGTCTGGTCGCTCGCCATCAACGGCTTCGCCGCCCGGCTCACGCTGGCGGAGGTTGCGGCGCTGCGCGCGAACCCGGCCATCCAGCTGGTCGAGCACGACGCGGTCTTCGGCATCGCCGCGACGCAGACGAACCTCCCCAACTGGGGCCTCGACCGCGTCGACCAGCGCTCGCTCCCGCTGTCGGGGTCGTACACCTACACGGCCACCGGCACCGGCGTGAAGGTCTACATCGTGGACAGCGGCATCCGCTTCTCGCACACCCAGTTCGGCGGCCGCGCCATCAGCGGCACCGACGCGATCGACGGCGGCACCGCCGACGACTGCAACGGGCACGGCACGCACGTCGCCGGCATCGCCGGCGGCTCCACGGTCGGCGGCGCGAAGACCGCGTCGATCATCGCCGTCCGCGTCCTCAACTGCTCGGGCACCGGCACGCTCTCGCAGATCGTCAACGGCCTGAACTGGACCATCGCGGACCACGCGGCGGGCACCCCGGCCGTGGCGAACATGAGCCTCGGCGCCGGCGCGAACAGCACCATCGACACCGCCGTCAACAACACGATCAACGACGGCATCACCGTCGTGGTCGCGGCCGGCAACGGCAACACCGGCGGCGTCCGCCAGCCCGCCTGCAACTACTCGCCGGCCCGCGTCGCGAACGCGATCACCGTCGGCGCGACCACCAAGACCGACGCCGCGGCGTCGTTCTCGAACTACGGCAGCTGCGTCGACTGGCTGGCGCCGGGCGTCGAGATCCTGTCGTCGTGGCACACCGGTGACACCGCCGGCGCGTACGTCGACGGCACGTCGCAGGCGGCGCCGCACGTCGCCGGCATCGCGGCGCAGTACCTGCAGGGCAACCCGACCGCGTCGCCTGCGACGGTCCGGAGCGCGCTGTACACGCTGACCACCAAGAACGTCATCTCCAACGTGGGCACCGGCACGCCGAACGCCCTCGCGTACACGAACCTCTAGCAACCGCGAGCCCCAACGGGCGGCCCCGGGACCCCTACGGTCCCGGGGCCGCCCCGTTTGCCGTTCCGTCCCCATAGGTAGGCTCGCCGGATGCTCGACGAATCAGATGTGCGCGCCGCGCTCGACGCGGCGCTGTCCTCCGGTGGCGACTGGGCGGAGGTGTACGCCGACCGCCGCGACTCGACCACGATCCGCGTCGAGGACCGGCGGGTCGAGGAGCTGACCAGCGGCCGCGACCAGGGCGCCGGCATCCGTGTCGTGCGCGGCAGCCAGGCGGCGTACGCGTACACGAACGTCCTCTCCCGCGACTCGCTGGTGGCGGCAGCGCGGGCCGCGGCGGCCGGCATCCAGGGCGCGGTCAGCGGCGCCCCCGTCGTCATGGACCTGACCCGCGCGGCGCCGCCGGTCACGCACGCGATCGCGCGTTCGCCGCGCGACGCGTCGAAGGAGGAGAAGGTCGCGATCACGCGCCGGGCAGAGGAGGCCGCGTGGGCGCAGGGCGACGAGGTGCGGCAGGTGCTGGCGTCGTACGCGGACGTTGCCCAGCGTGTCTTCATCGCCAACTCCCTCGGCCACCTCTCCGACGAGACGCGGACGCGCACCCGGCTCGCCTGCCAGGTCGTGGCGGTGCGCGACGGGCTGGTGCAGACCGGCTTCGAGGGGCCCGGCGCGTCGCGGGGGCTCGAGCTGTTCGAGGAGTCGCCACCGGAGGAGGTGGGTGCGGCGGCCGCGCAGCGGGCGTTGCGGTTGCTCGACTCGATCCCGTCGCCGGCCGGCGAGATGACCGTGGTGCTCAACGCGGGTGGCGGCGGCGTGCTGTTCCACGAGGCGTGCGGCCACGGCCTGGAGGCCGACGCGATGGCCAAGGACACGACCGTCTACGCGCACTCCAAGGGCCGCAAGATCGGGTCCGACCTGTTCAACGGCGTGGACGACGGCAGCGACCCGAACATGTGGGGGTCGTTCGCGTTCGACGACGAGGGGACGCCGGCGCAGCGGACGGTGCTGTTCGAGAACGGCGTGCAGACCGGCGAGATGTCCGACCGCATCAACGCCGCGCGGCTCGGCCTGGCGCCGTCGGGCAACGGGCGCCGGCAGTCGTACGCGCACCTGCCGATCCCGCGGATGACCAACTCCTACGTGCTGCCCGGCGAGTCGGACCCGGCGCTGATCCTGCGCGACGTCGCGTACGGCCTCTACGCCGACGGCTTGGGCGGCGGCGAGGTCAATCCCGCGACCGGCGACTTCGTGTTCGGCATCACCGAGGCGTACCTCATCGAGAACGGCGAGCTCACCCAGCGGGTGCGCGGCGCCAACCTGATCGGCAACGGCCCGCAGGCGATCGCCCTGGTCGACGCGGTCGGCTCGGACTTCGCGGTGAAACAAGGGATGTGCGGCAAGGACGGGCAGTGGGTGCCCGCCGGGTTCGGGACGCCGACGCTGCGGATCGCGCGGCTCACGGTCGGGGGGACGGGCGGATGAGCGACCTCCAGGACCTCGCGGCGCGGGTCGTGTCGTGGGCGTCGGACGGCGAGGGCGTCGAGGCCTTCGCGGTGCACTCGGTCGACACGTCGGTGACGGCGTTCGACGGGGAGGTCGAGTCGCTGTCGTCGTCGGAGACGCAGGGCGTCGGCGTGCGCGTCGTCGTCGACGGGCGGATGGGCTTCGCGTCCACGTCCGACGTGTCCGAGGACGGGCTGCGGTACGCGCTGTCCGAGGCGCGCTCCAACGCGCTGCTCGGCACGCCCGACGCCGGCAACGTGCTGCCCGCGCCGGCGGCGTTCGAGGCCGTGCCGTCCATCTACGTCGCGGGCCTCGAGTCGGTCGCGCCGGCCGACAAGGTGGCGGCCGCGCTCGAGCTGGAGCGGGCGACCCGCGCCGCGCACCACCTCGTCGCGGCGGTGGACTCGGCGACGTACGGCGACAGCCGTTCGTCGGTCGCGATCGCCTCGACGGCCGGAGTCGCCGCCGAGTACGCGCGCACCGACGTCTACGCGTACGTCTCCGCGATCGCCCGCGAGGCCGAGGACACGCAGACCGGGCTCGGGCTGACGCAGGGGAGGTCGTTCGACGCGCTCGACCTCGACGCCGCGGCGCGCGAGGCGGCGGTGCGGGCGACCCGGCTGCTCGGCGCGCGCAAGCCGGCGACCGCGCGGGTGCCGGTGGTGTTCGACCCGCTGGTGACGGCGTCGTTCCTCGGCGTGCTGGCGTCCGCGTTGACCGCGGAGGCGGTGCAGAAAGGGCGGTCGCTGTTCGCCGAACGCGTGGGGGAGGCGGTCGCGCAGGAGGCGTTCAGCCTCGTCGACGACGGCCGGCTCGCCGACGGCCCGGCGGCGGCGCCGTTCGACGACGAGGGCGTGCCGACGCGGCGTACCGCCGTCATCGAGAACGGCGTGCTGCGCGGCTTCCTGTACAACACCGAGACGGCCGCGCGGGCCGGCGACGGGTTCGCCTCCACCGGCAACGCCACCCGGTCCGGCTACAACTCCTCACCGGGAGTTGCGCCGAGCAACCTGTTCCTCGACGGCGTCACCGTGCCGCCGACGGAGATCCTGGCGCGCGGCGAGGGCGGCCTGTACGTGCAGGACGTCAGCGGCCTGCACTCGGGGACCAACCCGGTGAGCGGCGAGTTCAGCGTCGGCGCGACCGGGCTGTGGATCCGCGACGGCGGGCTGGCCGAGCCGGTGCGCGAGGTGACGGTGTCCTCGACGCTGGTCGAGATGCTGCTCGGGATCGCGGCCCTCGGCAGCGACCGGCGGTTCTTCCCGTTCGGCGGGTCGTTCGGCGGCGCGACCGCGCTGGTGGCGGAGATGACGGTCGCGGGGGCGTAGGTCCGCCGGGCCCCGCCGTCAGCGCGGGTCGAGCAGCACGCCGGGGTTGAGGACGCCGGCCGGGTCGAGCGCGTGCTTCGCGGCGCGCAGTGCCGCGGCGAACGGGTCGGGGCGCTGCCGGTCGTACCAGGGGCGGTGGTCCCTGCCGACGGCGTGGTGGTGGGTGATCGTGCCGCCGGCGGCCGCGATCGCCTCGCTCGCCGCCGCCTTCACCTCGGCCCACTGCGCGAGCTCGCTGCCGCGGCGGGCCGGGGCGAGCACGGTGAAGTAGGGCGCGGCGCCGTCGGGGTAGACGTGCGTGAGCCGGCAGGTGACGTGCCCGTCGCCGGCGACCCGGCGTAGCGCGTCGGTGGTGGCGGCGCGCACGTCGGCGACGAACGCGGGCATCCGGTCCCACGTGATCGCCGTCTCGAACGTCTCCGTCAGCACCCCGAGCAGGACGAGCTGGTCGCGCAGGTACGGCGCGCGGACGAACGTCTGCCGCCACTGCTCGCCCGCCGCGTCGCGGCGGTCCGGTGCCGCGTCGCCGCCCGCGCCGTTGCTCCCCGCGCCACGGCCGCCGTTGCTCCCCGCGCCCGGGGGGTCGCCGAGGACGGCGCCGCCCGTGTCGCGGGCGACCTCGACCGCGCGGGCGAGCTCCTCGGCGACCGGGTACGCCGGCGACTCGAACGACAGCACGAGCACCGCGCGGCCGTCGGCGAGCGTTCCCGTCAGGCGTGCCTCGGTGCCGTCCACGAGCCGGCAGCCGGCCGGCGTCAGCCCGGCCTGGACGATCCGGCGCACCGCCTCCGCACCGGCCTCGAACGTCTCGAACGCCACCGACGCGCCCGCCCGGTGCGCGGGCCTGGCCTGCAGCCGTACCCACGCCTCGGTGACCACGCCGAGCGTGCCCTCGGAGCCGAGCAGCAGCCGGTCCGGCGACGGGCCGGCGCCGGAGCCGGGCAGCCGGCGCGACTCCCAGATGCCGGCCGGGGTCACCGCGCGGACCGACTCCACGACGTCGTCGATGTGGGTCAGGCGGGTCGCGTAGTGGCCGGCGGCGCGGGTGGCGATCCAGCCGCCGAGCGTGGAGCGTTCGAACGACTGCGGGAAGAACCGCAGCGTCAGGTCGTGCGGGCGCAGCTGGCGTTCGAGGGCGGGGCCGAGCACGCCGGCCTGGATCCGCGCGGCGCGGGAGACCGGGTCCACCTCCACCACGAGGTCGAGCGCGCCGAGGTCGAGCGACACGGCGCCCGCGTAACTGCCGCCGGTGGCGGGCTCGACGCCGCCGACGACGCTGGTGCCGCCGCCGAACGGCACGACGGCGACGTTCGCGGCGGCCGCCCAGTCGAGCAGGTCGACCACGTCCGCCTCGGTCGCCGGGCGCGCGACGAGGTCGGGCGGGTGCTCGACCTGGCCGCGCAGGCCGCGTACGACGTCGCGGTAGCTGCGCCCGAACGCGTGCCGCGCGCGGTCGGCGCCGTCCGCCGAGCCGAGCGCGGCCAGCGCGCGGGGCAGCTCGACGCGCGGTCGCGGCAGGTCGGGCAGCGGCGCCGGCTGCTCGGGCGGCTGGACAGGGAAGCCGAGCACCTCCGCGAAGTACGGCGCGCCGGCGGCGAGGTCGGCGGCGCGCGGCTCGTCGGCGGGGTCCCCCCAGCCCCAGACGGCGTACGTCATGGCGGCGCCCCCGCCTCGGCCGTCGGCGCCGGCCCCGCTGGGCGCGCGCCCCGACCGCCGTCAGGCGACCCGGGGACCGCGGGTGGCGCCTGCGGCGCGCGCAGCGCCGGCGACAGCTGCGCGTGGGCGGCGGCGGCCGCGAGCGCGCGCGCCACCGCGGGCGTGCACGCGACGACCACCAGTGCGCCGTCGCGCGACACCGCGTCGTCGTCGGTAGGCACCGCCAGGACGACGACGTCCACGGCGACGGCGCGGGCGGTCGCGGGCTCCGCCCGTGCGGGCGGTAACGGCGGGGCCGGACCGGGCGTCCCGGCGGCGGCCGGCGCCGGTCCGCCCGGAACGGCGTCGAGGAGGGCGAGCGCGGTGTCGCCGGCCGCGACGCCGGCGTACGCGTCGGCGTCGGCGGCGAGCACGTCGATCCGGTCGCCGGGGCGGAGCAGCGCGACCGCGCCGCCGTCCGCGAACCGCACCGGCACGGCCACCGCCCCGGGCGCCAGTGCCGACAGCAGCGCCGGCCCGACCAGGCGCACGTCCGTCAACGGCTCGCCCGCGCGAACCGGCCCCGCGACCAGGCGACCGAGGACGGAGGCGCCGGGCTCGAGCGCGCCGGCCGGCACGGCACCCGCGGGGAGCGCCACCGAACGCAGGTCGTCGAGCGTCAGCGCGGCGCCGGCCGCGAGGTCGCGCGCGGCGGCCAGGACATGCACGGTCGGCGGCCCGGGCGGGCGCAGGGCGGACAGCGAGGCGAGCACGGCGAGGCCGGCGAGCAGCGCCGCGACGACCCGCCGCCGCGCGGCGAGCGCGCGGTGCAGCGAGGCCCACGTCACCGCGCTCACCCTGAGAAGTCCGCACCGGTCAGCGCCGTCGCGCACGCGCAGTCCCGGTCGGAGGGCAGGGCCGGGATCAGGTCGAAGAGCAGCGCGCGGAGGCGGTCGTTGTTGTCGGTGAAGACCCGGAACACCTCGTCCGCGGTCACCGCGGGGACGCCGGGCACGCCGACGTCGTAGTCGGTGATCAGCGCGATCGACGTGTAGCAGAGCTCCAGCTCGCGGGCGAGGACGGCCTCGGGGTGGCCGGTCATGTTGACGACCGACCAGCCGGCCGCGGCGTACCAGCGGGACTCGGCGCGGGTGGAGAACCGCGGCCCTTCCACCACGACCATGGTGCCGCCGTCGTGCGCGCGGATGCCGAGCCGCTCCGCGCTCGCGAGCGCGGCGGCGCGGCCGCGCGCGCAGTACGGGTCGGCGAACGAGACGTGCACCGCGCGGTCGTCGTAGAACGTCTGCGCGCGCCCCGACGTGCGGTCGACGAGCTGGTCGACCACGACGAAGTCGCCGGGGTGGACCGACGGCGCGAGCGACCCGGCCGCGCACGGCCCGACCAGCTGCGTCACGCCGAGCGAGCGCATCGCCCACAGGTTGGCGCGGTACGGGATGCGGTGCGGCGGGTAGCGGTGGCCGGGCCCGTGCCGGGGGAGGAACGCCACCGAACGCCCGCCGACGTCGCCCACGACGATCGGCCCCGACGGCGGCCCGTACGGCGTCGCCACCTCGACCTCGGCGCAGTCGTCGAGCAGCGCGTAGAAGCCGGACCCACCGAACACGCCGATCTCGCAGCGCTCGCGCGGCTCGGTCACCGCAGGCAGGTCGGGCACGGGCACCTCCGAAGATCAGGTGCCGCCGAGACTAGCGAGCGGGTGTGACGGAAAAGGAGGGCCGGACCGAATCTGTGGACTAACCCGCGGCGGCCTTCGGCGTGTCTGTGGACGACGCGGGCGCGGGGGTCGCCGGCGCCGCGGCGCCGCTGTCCGACGAGGACGGCGCCGCCGACGAGGCAGGCGAGGCCGGCGCCGGGTCCGCGCTCTTCGACGGCGTCGATGACGAAGACGAGGACGAACGGCTGTCGGTCTTGTAGAAGCCGGAGCCCTTGAAGACGACGCCGACCGGCGAGAAGACCTTGCGCAACGCTCCGCCGCAGGACGGGCACTCGGCCAGCGGGTCGTCGGTGTAGCGCTGGACGACCTCGAGACGTTCGGCGCAGGCGGTGCAGGCGTACTGGTACGTCGGCACGGCGGGCAGCTCCTCGTTAGCACTCCGGTGATGCGACTGCTAATGATGCAGCGGCGCGGCGCGGCCGTCCAGCGCGGAATGATTGCGTACGCAACGATGTTGGAAGGGGTACGCCCCCAAGGAGGCCACCATGCCGATCCACCGCCTCAACCACGCCGTCCTCTACGTCCGCGACCTCGACCGCAGCGTCGCGTTCTACGCGGACGTCCTCGGCTTCCGCGTCGTGAACCGGATGCGCGGCGCGGCGTTCGTGCAGGCGGCCGGCTCCACCAACGACCACGACCTCGGCCTGTTCGAGATCGGCTCCGCCGCCGGCCCCAGCCAGGCCGGCCGGGCGACCGTCGGGCTGTACCACCTGGCCTGGGAGGTCGACACGCTGGCGGAGCTGGAGCGGCTGGCCGGCGTCCTCGCCGAGCGCGGCGCTCTCGGCGGCTCCTCCGACCACGGCACCACCAAGAGCCTCTACGCCCGCGACCCCGACGGGCTGGAGTTCGAGGTCGCGTGGGTCGTGCCGGCCGCGCTGCTGGACGACGCCGCGAAGACCGTCACCATCGCGCCGCTCGACCTGGCCAAGGAGATCGCGCGCTACGGCGCCGACACCCGCGGCGGCGTCGGCATCTCCGTCCCGGCCTAACGCCGCACCCGCACCACGCGCGTCGGCGTTACGATCACGTCGACCGCGCGGTCGTGCGCCTCGACCGGCACCTCGTCGACCACCTCGGTGTCCAGCGCGAGCGCGAGCACCGGCACCGTCACCGGCGCGAGCGCGCGGTCGTACGACCCGCCGCCGCGCCCTAGCCGGCGCCAAGCGAGGTCGTACGCCACCCCGGGCACGATCACGAGGTCGGCGCTCGCCAGCGACTCGTCGCGCCCCGGCGGTTCGAGCAACCCGCGCCGGCCCTCGACCAGCGTGCCGTCGTACGCCCCCCACGCCAGCGCGTCGTCCGGCAGCAGTACCGGCAGCAGCACGCGGACTCCGCGCGCCGTCAGCGCGTCGAGCAATGGGCGGGTCGGCAATTCGGTCCCCGTGCCGACGTACGCCGCCACGACCCGCGCCGACGCGACCTCCGGCAACGCCAGCACCCGGTCCGCGATGGACGCCGCGGCCGCCGCGCGCGCCGAATCCGACATCAGCTGACGACGCAGCAGCGCCCGCGCCCGCAGGCGCTGCTTCGCCGACCGGACGTCGTTCTCCCCGCCTGGAACGTCCATGGGTGCGAGCATTGCACTCAAGCCGCGTCCCGGCCGGACCGACAAAGGGGTGGGACTCGGGGAACCCAGGGCCGCGCGTGCCCTGATGCCGGAGGGAAGGGGATCGCTGATGCCCTTGCGCGTACGGCTGTCCATCACCCTCGTGGCGATCGTCCTCGTCCCGCTGACGGTCACGGCGTTCGTCGTGCTGTTCATGATCAACCAGCAGCAGCAGAGCCGGATCGGCGACCAGCTCGAGTACGGCACGACCAGCCTGTCGGCGGTCCTCCAGGCGCACGCCAGACGCGCCGACGACGCGGCCGGAGACGCCATCACGGCGGGCGCCGGCGTGGCGTTGAGCAAGAAGGACACCGCGGCGGTGCAGGCGCGGGTCACGCAGTTCGCCCGCGGCTCGGGCGCCGACTTCGTCGCGATCGTCGACCGCCGCGGCTCCGTGGTGGCGAGCACCGTCAAGCGGCCGCCGGCGTACTCGCTCGCCGAGAACGCGCCGGGCGCCGACGCGCAGATCGCCGCGATCGCGAGGGCGCTCAACCACCGCGCGACGCCGTACGCGCTCTACTCGAGCGTCGCCATCACCGTGAACGAGTGCGCCACCTGCGTGATCGGCCATGCCGTCGCGGGGTTCTGGCTGGACGACAAGACGTTGCAGGACGTACGTCCGGCGCGCGCGGACGTGACGTTCGTGGACCCGGACCGCGGCCCGACGACGACGACGCTGCGCGACCCCGCGCAGATCGAGTCCGTGGTCCGCGCCGGACCGGCCGCCAAGGCGGTGAAGGCCGGGGCGCTGCTCGTGTCGGCGAACAAGGTCCTCGACGGCGGGCCGACGGCCTACGCCTCGGTGTCCCGAGCCGCGGCGCAGCAGAACCAGCAGCGCACCTGGCGCGGCCTGGCCGCGATCATCGCGGTGTTCGTCGTCATGGCGATCATGTGCGGCTGGCTGATGGCGCGGGTCACGACCCGCCCGCTGGCGGAGCTGTCGGACGCCGCGCTCGCCGTCGCGGGCGGCAAGCTCGACACGCACATCGACGTGCGCTCGCGCGACGAGGTGGGGAAGCTCGCGCTCGCGTTCAACACCATGACCGACGAGCTGCGTACGTATATCGAGGCTCTCCAGGAGAGCCGGGACGAGCTCAAGCGGAACCTCACCCGCCTCGGCGACACGCTGTCCAGCACGCACGACCTGAAGAAGATGCTCGCCGTCATCGTCGAGACCGCCATGGTGACGACGCGGGCCGAGGCCGGCGCGCTGATGCTGTTCTCCGGCAACCGGGACGAGCTGTACCTGAAGGTCGGGCGGGGCCTCGACGGGCGCGTGTCGTCCGCGTCGGTGCGGGTCGCCGTCGGCGCCGGTGTCGCGGGCCACGTCGCGCAGACCGGCGAGGGCGTACACGGGCTCGTGGGGCCGGACGCGCAGGGCGAGCTGAAGCTGGCGGCGAGCGAGCCGCGCGCGGACTCCGTCATCGCCGTCCCGCTCAAGAGCCAGGGTCGGGTCATCGGCGTCCTCAACCTGTACGACCGCATAGACGCGGACTCGTTCGACGACAACGACCTCACGACGATCAGGTCGTTCGCGAACCAGGCGACCGTCGCTATCGACAACGTCCTGCTGCACCAGGAGGCGCAGCGGCTGTCGATCACCGACGGGCTCACCGGCCTGTGGAACTACCGCTACTTCCAGATGAACTTCGACAAGGAGATCGAGCGCGCCAGCCGGTTCCAGCGGCCGCTCGCGTTGCTGATCTTCGACCTCGACAAGTTCAAGCAGGTCAACGACGTCCACGGCCACCAGCGCGGCGACTCGGTGCTCATCGAGCTCGCGACGCGGGTCAAGGGCGCGATCCGCGAGGTCGACACGCTCGCGCGGTACGGCGGCGAGGAGTTCGTGCTGATCCTCCCCGAGACCGACCTCGACGGCGCGACGCTGGCCGCCGGGAAGATCTGCGAGATCGTCCGGCAACGGCGCTTCGGCACGGCCGACGAGGAGCCGATCCGGGTGACGGTCTCGGTCGGTGTCGCGGTGTACCCGGAGCACGGGCGGAGCGCCGCGACGTTGATCCGCTCGGCGGACGCGGCGCTGTACGCCGCCAAGGACGCCGGCCGCGACGGGTACTGGGTCGCGACGGTCAGCGAGCAGGTCGAGGAGGAGCCGCCGGCCCGCGAACCGGACGACACCGGTCCCGGCGTCATCGACGGCGCCCTGCTAGGTCCCGGCGTGGACGGCCTGCCGGACGCGCTGCCGCCGGCCGACGGCGGCGAGGCGGCGACCGGCGGCAGCGACGCCGCCGCGAGCGACAACGCCCCCGCCGATGCGGCCAGCGACGACACGGGCGACGCAGCGACCGACGCTCCGGGCGATGCAGCGGACGCCGTCGGCGACGCCGCCGATGACGGCGAGCAGGCGGCCGAAGCCGCAGGCGACGGCGCCGTCGACGCCGCCGGCACGCCTGCCGCGGAGGACGGCGACGCCCCGGCCGACGAGGGCGGCGACACCCCCGTCGCCAAGGCCGGCGACACCCCTACGGACGAGACGCAGCCGACCGAGGTGCTGACCCGCTGAGCGGCTAGGGTTCGGGACATGCCGAGCCGCATCACCAAAGCAGTCATCCCTGCCGCCGGGCTCGGCACCCGGTTCCTGCCCGCCACCAAGGCGGCGCCCAAGGAGATGCTGCCGGTCGTCGACAAGCCGGCCATCCAGTACGTCGTCGAGGAGGCCGTGCGCGCGGGCCTCACCGACGTGCTCATGGTCACCGGCCGCGGCAAGCGCGCACTCGAGGACCACTTCGACCGGAACTGGGAGCTCGAGGCGGCGCTGGAGGCGAAGGGCGACACCAAGCGCCTCGCGCTGGTCAGGGAGTCGTCCGAGCTGGCCGACGTCCACTACATCCGGCAGGGCACGCCGCTCGGCCTCGGGCACGCGGTCCTGCAGGCGGTCCCGCATGTCGGCAACGAGCCGTTCGCGGTGCTGCTCGGCGACGACATCATCGACGAGCGCAGCCCGTTGCTGGAGACGATGGTCGCCGTGCGGCAGCAGCGCGGCGGAAGTGTCGTCGCGCTGATGGAGGTCTCCGAGGAGCAGATCGCAATGTACGGCTGCGCCGCCGTCCGCGACCGCGGCGACGACGTCGTCGAGGTCACCGGCCTGGTCGAGAAGCCGGACCCGAAGGACGCGCCCAGCAACCTCGCCGTCATCGGCCGTTACGTCCTCAGCCCCGGCATCTTCGCGGCGTTGCGCGAGACGCCGCCCGGCCGCGGCAACGAGATCCAGCTCACCGACGCGATGCAGCTGCTGCTCGCCACCGAGCCGATGCACGGGGTCGTCTTCCGCGGGCGGCGTTACGACACCGGCGACCGCGGCGACTACCTCAAGGCCGTCGTGCGCCTCGCGGTCGAGCGCGACGACATCGGCCCCGACTTCCTCGAGTGGCTGCGGAAGTTCGTGAGCGACAGGTGAAGCCGGTCGACGCGCACCTGCAGCAGGTGCTCGCGACGGTCGGCCCGCTGACCGAGCTCGAGCTGCGACTGCTCGACGCGCACGGCTGCGTGCTGGCCGAGGACGTCGTCGCCGAACGCGCCGTGCCGGCGTTCGACACCGCGCTCTGCGACGGCTACGCCGTCCGGTCGGCCGACGTCGCCGCCGTCGCCACGTTGCACGTCGCGGGGGACGTGACGCGGGGTCAGCCGCCGTCGTTCTCGGTGCAGCCGGGGCTCGCCGCGCGCGTCGTGGCGGGGGCTGTCGTGCCGCCCGGCGCCGACGCCGTCGTGCCGGCCGGGTGGACCGACGGCGGACTGGCCCAGGTCACGGTCCACCACCCGGTCGGCGCGGGCGCGAACCTGCGCCGCGCCGGCGAGGACGTCACCGCCGGCACCACGGTTCTGACCCGCAACACGCTGATCGGCGCCGCCCAGGTCGGCCTGCTCGTCGCGGTCGGCCGCCGCAACGTCCTCGTCCGCCCGAAGCCGCGCGTCGTCGTCGTCTCGGTCGGCGCCGAGCTGGCGGACTCGCGCGACCCGACGCCCGCCCGGCAGGCGGACGCGGCCGGTTACGCCGTCGCCGCCGCGGTGCGCGAGGCGGGGGCGATCGCGTTCCCCGCGGGCATCGTCCACGACGACCCGCGCCGGCTCACCGACGTCGTCGAGGACAACCTGATCCAGGCCGACGCCGTCGTCGTGACGGGCGGGCTGCGCGCCGGGCCGTACGACGTCGTGCGCGACGTGCTGTCGCGGCTGGGGCACGTGACGTTCGACGAGGTCGCGATGGACCCGGGCGGGACGCAGGCGTACGGCACCATCGGCACCGACCGCACGCCGGTGTTCGCCATCGCGGGCGACGCCGTGGGCGCGCTGGTGTCGTTCGAGGTGTTCATCCGCCCGGCGCTGCGCCGGATGCTCGGCGCGGAGACGCTCGGCCGGCCGCACGTGACGGGCGTGGCGACGACGTCGTTCTCCTCGACGCCGGGGCGGCGGCAGTTCGTCCGCGCGCGGGTCGAACGCGCCGCCGACCGCTGGGTCGTCACGCCGACCGGCGGGCCGCACGCCGACCTGCTCACCGGCCTCGCGTCGGCGAACGGGCTCGCGATCGTTCCGGAGGACGTCACCGAGGTCACCGAGGGGATGCCGCTGCTGACCTGGCTGCTCGAACGCCGCGGCATATGAGCCCCGTCTGGCCGGTCGCGCTGCGCGACGGCGAGGTGGAGCTGCGGCCGTTCCGGATGCGCGACGCGGCGGCGTGGAGCGAGGTGCGGATCGCCAACGAGGCGTGGCTGGCGCCGTGGGAGCCGACCGGCGTGCTGTCGTGGGAGGAACGCTTCTCGGTGACGCAGTTCGCGGGGATGGTGCGCGCGCTGCGCCGGCAGGCGAAGGAAGGGACGACGCTGCCGTTCGCGGTGACGTACGCCGGCCGGTTCGTCGGCCAGGTCACCGCCGGCAACATCTGGCGCGGCAGCCTCAACTCGTGCTTCCTCGGCTACTGGATCGACGGCCGGTACGCCGGCCGCGGCATCACGCCCACGGCCGTCGCGCTGCTCACCGACCACTGCTTCGGCCCGGCCAAGCTGCACCGCGTCGAGGCCAACGTCCGTCCCGAGAACGTCCCGAGCCGGCGCGTCGTCGAGAAGCTCGGCTTTCGCGAGGAGGGGCTGCGCGAGCGGTACCTGCACATCGACGGGGCGTACCGCGACCACCTCTGCTACGCGCTCACCGCCGAGGAGGCACCCGGCGGGCTGCTGCGCCGCTGGCACGCGGTACGCGGCCGCCGCTGACGGCTCGCGGGCTTCCGCGCGACACGCCGATTTGTAGATCGCGAGGTCCGACACCTGCGGCGATTCCGCCCGTACCGTCGAGATGTCCATAGGTACCGCGGAGACGTTGGAGGCGCGCAGCCACCATGCCGCTCATCGCCGGTCTCGCCGTCCTGTGGTTCGTCGTCATCGCGTGGGCGACCAGGGACACCCGCGAGATCGCCAACGACGGCCGGTCGATGGACCGGTACTCCAACGCGATGCGCGTGCTCTCCCGCCGCGAGCCGAGCAAGACCCGTGCCGCGACGACGACCGCCAACGGTCGCTACATCGTCGTTCCGACGCCCGGCGTCACGGACCCGGCGCGGTCCGCGCGCAAACTCGTCGAACGCCGCCGCGCGATGCTCAAGCGGCTCGTCGTCGCGTCCGGCATCTCGTTCGCCGGCCTGCTGCTCGGTGGGCCCTGGCTGTGGATCCACCTCGCCGTCGATGCGCTGCTCGTGGGGTACGTGATCTTCCTGCGGCGGGCGGCGTTGCGGGCCGCCGAAATCGTCCGGCGCGAGCGCCGCGCCGCGCTCGCCGCCCGCGAGGCCGAGCACCGGATGCGCTACGAAGCCGCGCACCCCGAGCCGACCGCGACCGTGCTCACCATGCCCGACCGCGCCCCGGAACGCAGGCGAGCCGTCGGCGACTGAGGTGATAGCCTCGCTTGTCGCTGGGGGTGTGGCTCAGTCCGGTAGAGCGCTTCCCTCGCACGGAAGAGGCCAGGGGTTCGAATCCCCTCACCTCCACACCAGCACCTAGCCGAAGCCCCCGCCGCCGCGCGGGGGCTTCGTCGTCTCCGCGGCAACGCGTGACGATGTATCGGAAAGGTGCGACTTTTCGAATCCGTCCCGGAAACCCGCGAACGCGGGCGCAGACTCTTGTCATGCGTCGAATCTCGCTTCTCGCCCCTGTCCTCCTCGTCGCGGCCCTGCCGTTGGCGCCCGCCGCCGCGGCCGGCCCGGCCATTCGCGGCGACTTCAACGGTGACGGTCACGTCGACCTCGCGATCGGAGCGCCGCACGAGGCGATCGGCGAGCGCAAGGGCGCGGGCGCGGTGAACGTGCTGTACGGCACCGCCACCGGTTTCCGCACCTCCGGTGCGCAGCCGTGGCACCAGAACGTCGCCGGGGTGCACGGCGGCGCCGAGGCGTTCGACGGGTTCGGCGCGGCCCTGACGTCCGGGGACTTCGACGGCGACGGCTACGCCGACCTCGCGATCGGCGCGCCGACGGAGGACTACACCGACAACGATCGGTACCGCAGGGACATGGGCGTGACGCACGTTCTGTACGGCTCGCCGTCCGGTCTCACCGCGGCCGGCAACCAGCTGTTCGCCGGCGGCGAGAGCCCGATGGGCGGCGCGCGGGGCGGCCACGCGCTGGACGTCGGCGACTTCGACGACAACGGCATCGACGACCTCGCGATCGGCGTACCCGGCGCGGGTGCGACGGGCGAGGTGCACGTCCAGTACGGCTCTCCGAACGGCCTCGGCCGGCGCGCCGTCTTCGGCGCTCCGAACGACGGCGTGCAGATCGACCGGTACGGCTGGGCGATCGCGGCCGGTGACCTCGACGGCAACGGTGTGGACGACCTGGCCGTCGGCGCGCCGACACGCACCGCCGTGACCGGAGGGCCGGTGCGTGCCGCCGGGACCGTCTACGTGCTGTTCGGCTCGGCGGGCAGCGGCCTGGCGAGCACCGGGTTCGCGACCATCGACCAGAACACCGACGGCGTTGCCGACGCCCCCGAGGATTTCGACCTGTTCGGCGAGGCCGTCGCGACCGGTGACTTCGACGGTGACGGCAAGACGGACCTGGCGATCGGCGTCCCCGGCGAGCACGGCGGCACCGGCGCCGTGCACGTGCTCGAAGGCTCGGCGAGCGGTCCCACCGGGACGGACAGCGCGTTCCTCTTCCGGGGCGGCGGCGGGCTGCCCGGCCCGGCCGCGGCGGGGACCGGTCTCGGCTCGATCCTGGCGGCGGGGAACGTCGACTTCACCGACGACGCCGCAGAGCTGGTGCTGGGGGCCCCGAAGGACGACGTCTCCGGTGCGGTCGACGGCGGCAGCATCACGATCGTCTCCACGAACGACGGGGCGCGGTTGATGCACCAGAACTCCGAAGGCGTCCCCGGTGGTGCCGAGGAGGGCGACTGGTTCGGGCACGCCGTCGCGGTCACGGCGCGCGGCGACCTCCTCGTCGGGGTACCGCGCGAGGACCTGGGGCGGAAGTACAGCGCCGGCGCCGTGCACGCCATGTGGTTCGGCACCACCGTGCGCAACGTCATGCTGACCCAGGACACCCCCGGAGTCCCCGGCGTGGCGGAGAACGGTGACTGGTTCGGCGGCGCGGTCTCGTAGCGCCGACTCGTCGCCGGCACGGGCATAGACGCGCGTGCGCGCTGCCGGTACCTTCCTCCAGTCCGCCCGCCGGTATTCCTGACTCGCCCCCCTACGGCGAGTGCCGCAGCGGGCCTGGGGGGAACGGCCATGTTCCGCACTGCCTTCGTCGCGTCCGCCGCGGCGGCCGCACTCGTTCTCAACGCACCCGTCGCGCTCGCCAGCGACGCCGTCTACGGCTGCAACTGGGCCGGCGCCCAGGACGACTCCGTGACCGGCGACACGTACGTCGGCGTCCTCAGCGGCTACGTCGTCAGCCCGTCCGGCGGCGCCGCCTCGCTCACCTGCCGGCTCACCGTCAACGGCACCACGGTCGCCACGGTCTCGTCGGCGGGCGCGCCCGTCTTCGGCCAGTCGGCGTGGGCGACGGTGGACCCGACGGACGTGGTCCGCGTCTGCGCCGACGTCACGCAGCACGGCGCCACGACGACCAGCTGCGCGCCGTGGCTGCCGGTCCAGCAGATGACCGTCTGGCTGATCGTCGATCCGACGGTCTGCGCCGGGCTGATCGCGCTGGAGGGCACGTACCCGCTCGCCGAGATCGACGAGCAGGGCGACGTGTACGTCGCGGGCAGCCTGTTCTACGACTGCCCGCCGTACAACACGTAGCGCCAATTGACGGGCGGCGGGGCGAGCTGCCCCGTCGCCACGCAGCGGACCCCAAGGGGGACACAGTGCTCGGTCACTACGTCATGGCGGTCGTCGCCGCCGCAACCGCCGTCGCAGCACCGCACGCCGCCGCGGCCGAGGCGAGTGGGGAGTGCGTCGTGGTTGCGACCGGCACCCCGGATGGCACGAGCACTCGTTTCGACGGCCACCTGGCCGGCCTGGCGACCGCCGACGGGCCGGTCTCGGTGGCCTGCCGGCTGACGCGCAACGGCACCACCGTCGCCGCGAGCGCGCCGGGCAGCGGCACGGATCGAGCGACGACGTACGGCGCGGTCAGTGTCCTGACCCAGTCCGACGACGAGCTGCTGTTGTGCGTCGACGTCACCGCCGACGCCGCCACCAGCACGCGATGCGAGCGCGCCGTCCGCGTCCCGCCGTACGTCGTGTACGAGACCGTCGACGCGTTCTTCAACCAGTTGTGGGCGGTCTACACCCCACCGTTCTGCGACTACACGAAGATGCTCACGGGTTACTACGGCGACGGCGCGGTCATCGTGAACGAGCAGGGTGACGTCTACGTGAACGGCGAGCCGCAGTGGGAGTGCCCGCCGTACGACATCCAGTGGCCCGAGGAGGAGGACGAGGACGAGGACGCGGACGAGCCGGGAGTGGCCCTGGTCGGCAGGGCGGGCTCACAGCTGTAAGCGTCATCCGTCATGACCGCCTGGTGACTTCCGGACGGGGGCGGCTTGGACCCCTCGACGGGGCGGGGCGGCCGGTCGTACCGTTGCGGGCATCGTCGGCCGCGACCCTCCCGTCGACTCGCGACGACCGCGCCGGCCAGGGGAACCATGCTGAGCAGACTCGCCGCTGCGCTCACCGCCACGTCCGCCGTCGCGTTCGCCCCACCCGCCGCGAACGCCGATCCTCCGACGTACGCATGCACGGTCGCGGCCGTGCAGCACGACGTGATCACGGGACAGCCGTTCCAGGGAATCCTCGCCGGCTTCGTTTCACACGCGCATAACGCGAGTCTCTGGGTCCGATGCTGGATCACCGTCAACGGCGTTAGGCAGGCCGCGACGGACGTCGGGTACGGCACGACGGTCGCGACCGCGCAGAGGGACGTGTCGTTCACCGCGGGCGACACCGACGTCGTCCGGATCTGCATCGAATTCGACGGCCCACCCACGACCGCGTGCCGCACGGTCGGGTTCACCGAGGTCCCGCCGCCGACGGCCGGCGACGCGGTAGAGGAGACGGTGGACCGGGTGCGACCGGTGACCGACCCGACGGTGTGCTCGCCGCTGAGGTGGCTCGCGGGAAGCTACGGCGTCGCCGACGTGAACTACGAAGGCGACGTCTACGTCAACGGGGAGCCGTACTACGACTGCCCGCCGTACGGCAGCGTCGAGCCGTTCCCATCCCGCGAGCAGGTCGGGGACGTGACGATCGTTCACGGCTCGGTCAGCAGCGTGGTGCTCGCGCAGCCGCCGGCTGCCTGAATCGGCGCGGCACGGACTACGTCTGCGCGGCCGACCCACCGAAGCGCGGCCACCGGCCACACGCAGGCCGCAGATGTGCGGCAGCAAACAACCCGGACCGGCGCTCGACGTGAGAGGCCGCCGCCGTTACGGTGACGCCATTCGCCGGGCGCGGCCCTGCCGTCGAATCACGACGACCGCGCCGGACAGGGGGAACCATGCTGAGCAGGCTTGCGGCCGCGTTCGCGGTCATGTGCACCGTCGTTCTTCCGGCGCCGCCCGCGTTCGCGGACACCCCGGAGTTCCGCTGCACCTACTCAGCGGTCCGCCACGACGTGACCGGGTCGTTGTATGTGGGTGTTCTCACCGGGATCATCTTCCACGCCGACGTGTCCACCGTGCGGATCCGGTGCCGGGTCACCGTGAACGGTGTGACGGTAGCGTCGACGTCGACGGGAAGCGGTACGTCGGTGGCGACGACGCATGGGGTAGCGCCGGTGTGGGCGGGCGACACGGACGTGGTCCGGGTCTGCGCCGACTTCGAATCGACCCATACCGGCGTCGGCACAGTGTGTGGGTCGGTTCAGGCCACGCAGGTTCCGCCGCGGGTCGTGTACGACATCATCGACGGTGCACTCGCGCAGGTGTGGCCGATCGGGGACACGCCGATCTGCTCCCTGCCGAAGCTGCTGGCGCCGGGTGTCGGCCCGGTCGTGATCAACAGCCAGGGCGACGTCTACGTCGACGGCAGGCCGTACTACGACTGCCCGCCGTACGACATCGCCGAGCCGACCGCGTACCAGTACCTCATCGGGCCTGCGGACGTCCTGTACGGCTGGGTCACGAACGTGCCGTTCCTGGGCTGAGCACCGCTCAGAGCGTGAATGGCGACCGGGTCAGCGCGGGATGCAGGTGTCCTCGCCGACGCTCGGGTAGATCGTCGTCACGCAGCCCGAGTACCACGTCGGTATCCGGCCTCCGACGACGGAGGTCAGCTCGTCGGCGGTGAGCTCATGGAGGGTGTCCTTCTTCAACGTCAGTCGCATGGCGTTCTCCGCGTGCGCAGGGGAGGGGGACACTGACGGTGTACCCCGTTCGCGACCCCTACGCGACCCTGCGAGGATTGACCCATGCCCCTACTGACCGGCGCCGCGGCGCAGGCCGCGCGGGACGTCGTCGCCGACGTCGCCGCGACGTTGCGCGACCCGGCGATCCACGACATCGACCCCGCGCTGGCCGGCATGGACGTCGGCCGCGGCAGCGCGGGCGCGGCGATACTGTTCGCCGAGCTGGCCGCCGAGAACGGCGACGAACACGACGCCGAGACGGCACTGAAATTCCTCGACCGCGCACTGGACATCGCGGCCGAGGCGCCGCCGACGGCGCTGCTCTACCCGGGCACCGTCGGCGTCGGCTGGGTGCTCTCCTACTTCGAGGGCCGGCTCGTCGACGCCGACCCCGAGGAGAACGACGTCGACGCGCTCGTCACCCAGGCGCTCACCCAGAACTGGCCGAGCAACGACCTCATCCGCGGTGTCGCCGGCGCCGGCGTCTACCAGCTCCAGCGCGGCCGCGCCGACGACCAAGCCGTCACCCGGCTCGCCGAGATGTCGACGCGCACGCCGGACGGCGTGACGTGGTGGGTGGACCCTGCGACCTGCCTGCCGGACCGCGCGGAGGCGTACCCGCAGGGCTACTACGACGTCGGCATGGCGCACGGTCAGGCCGGCGTCCTCGCCGTGCTCGCGCACTACGTCGCCGCCGGCGTGGAGTCCGCCAGGCCGTTGCTGAACGACGCCACGCAGTGGCTGCTCGCGCAACGCCTCCCCGACGACGTAGGCCCCGGCCGGTACCCGTCGATCGTGGCGTACGAGCCCCGGCCGAAGCAGGGCAGCCGCGTCGCGTGGTGCTACGGCGACGCCGGCGTCGCGATCGGCCTGCTCGCGGCTGGCCGCGCGCTCGGCGACGACGCTGTCGTCAAGGAGGCGGCCGACACGGCGGCCGACGCGGCCGCGCGCCGCGGCGAGGACGCCGCCGTCTACGACGCCCCGCTCTGCCACGGGTCGATGGGGCTGGTCCACCTGTTCGGCCGGCTGTACGCGCAGACCGGCGACGAGCGGGTCGCGGACGCCGCGCGGCACTGGTTCGACGTCGCGATGACGCAGCACCGCCCGAGTGAGCCGGTGGCCGGCTGGGGGATGGTGCGCTTCGACGAGGGCCACCGCTACGAGCCGGTCGGCGGCTTCCTCGAAGGCGCGGTCGGCGTCGCGCTGGCCTGCCTCGCCGCCACGAGCGACCGGGCGCCGGACTGGGACCTGCTGCTGCTCGCGAAGCCGGTCCCGTGACCCGCGCGCGCGACGAGTTCACCGACAGCGGCGCGTTCGTGCTGCGGACGCCGCTGCTGCCGTTCGGCACGCTCGACGACCTCTCGGACGTCGGCACGCTCGCGCGGGACCCGCTGGTACGCGAGGCGGTCTTCCTCGCCTCGCCGTCACTCGCCGACGACATCGACGAGCCCGGCGCGCGGCGCGCGCTGCTGTCGTACGTCACCCGCATGGCCGGCCGCGCGACGCCGTTCGGGCTGTTCGCGGGCTGCGCCGTGGGCAGCGTCGGCGGCGAGACGTCGCTGCGGCTGCCGGGCAAGACGGAGGTACGCCGCCACACCCGGCTCGACTTCGGCTTCCTCGCCAAGGTCGTGGCGCGGCTGGTCGCGGACCCGGCCGTGCAGCCGTTCCTCGTGTTCGTCCCGAACACCAGCCTCTACCGCGCCGGTGCCCGGCTGCGGATGGCGGAGGCGCGGCACGACGGCAACGCCGTCCGCTACCACCGGGTGACGTTCGAGGAGGACGAGTTCCTCACCGCGACGCTCGACCGCGCCCGCGGCGGCGCGACCCTCGATGAGCTGGCGCAGGCGCTCACCGACGACGAGGTGACGGTCGAGGAAGCGCGCGAGTACGTCCGCGAGCTGGTCGAGGCGCAGCTGCTCGTCTCCGACCTCGGGCCGGTCGTCACCGGCGACGACAGCGTCCGCCGGATCGTCACGCTGCTCCAGCGGCACGAGGAGACCCGCGGCTACGCCGACGTCCTCGACGCCGCCGACCGCGCGCTGGACGACCTCGACGAACGCACCGGCAACGACCCGGCGGCGTACCTCGCGATCGCCGAGAGCCTCCGCACGCTCGACCCGGACCTGCGGGTGGACCGGCTGTTCCAGGTGGACCTCGCCCGGCCGGCGCCCGAGCTGGCGCTCGGCGACGACGTCGTCAACGAGCTGTACCGCGCGGTCGACCTGCTGCACCCGCTGGCGCCCCGGAACGACAACGAGGAGCTGCGGTCGTTCAAGGAGGCGTTCCAGGCCAGGTACGAGCAGCGCGAGGTGCCGCTGGCCGAGGTGCTGGACGAGGAGATCGGCATCGGCTTCGGCCCGCCACCCGCGCTGCAGGCCGAGGGTGCGCCGTTGCTGGCCGGGCTGGTCGGCGGCGGGCGCGAGGCGCGCGGCGGGCCGGCGTGGACGGCGAGCGACAGCCGGCTGCTGACGCTGCTGACCCGGGCGCTGACCGACGGCGCCACCGAGCTCGAGCTCGCGAAGGCGGATTTCGACGCGCTCAAGAACGCCGACCCGCACCCGCTGCCGGACGCGCTGTCCGTCGCCGCGACGGTGACCTCCGACGGGCGGGTCGTGTTCGACCACGCCGGCGGGCCGAGCGGCGCGCGGCTGCTCGGCCGGTTCTGCCACCTCGACCCCGGCATCGAGAAGCTGACCCGCGCGCACGTCGAGGCGGAGGAGGCGGTCCGGCCGGACGTCGTGTTCGCCGAGGTCGTGCACCTGCCCGAGGGGCGGGTCGGCAACATCCTGGCCAGGCCGGTGCTCCGCGAGCGGGAGATCCCGTTCCTCGCGGTGTCCGGCGTGGAGCCGGAGCGGCAGATCGCGCTCGACGACCTGCTCGTCTCGGTCGTCGGCGACCGCGTCGTGCTGCGGTCGCGCCGCCTCGACCGCGAGGTCGTCCCGCGGATCACCAACGCGCACAACCACCAGACCGGCGCGCTCGCCGTCTACCGGTTCCTCGGCGCGCTGCAGTACCAGGGCTACGCCGCCAACATCTCGTGGTCGTGGGGCAGCCTGCGCAACGCGCCGTTCCTGCCGCGGGTCACGTACGGCCGCCTCGTCCTGTCCCGCGCTCTCTGGAACCTCCCTCCGGACGACCTGAGCGGCCTCAAGGGCGCCAAGACCGACGACGCGCGCGCCGAGGTGATCGGCGCCGTTCGCGCGAAGGCGCGGCTGCCGCGCCGGGTCGTCATCTCGATGGGCGACAACGACCTCCCGGTGGACCTCGACACGGAGGCCGGGCGCACGCTGTTCGCGCACGAGGCGAAGCGCGGCGGCGGGCTCAAGCTGGTCGAGCTGTACCCGGCGCCGGACGACCTCGTGGTGTCGTCGCCGGACGGGACGTACGTCGCCGAGATCGTCCTGCCGCTGGTCCGGCGGACGCCCGCACCGCGGCCTTCGGTCTACGTCGGTGAAGACAGCGGCGTCGAGAGCGTGTTCCTGCCTGGCTCTGAGTGGCTGACCGCGAAGGTCTACACCGGCAAGGCGACCGCCGACGCGGTGCTGCGCGAGGCCGTCGTGCCGATCGTCGGGGAGACCAGGGACGTCACCGACGGCTGGTTCTTTCTCCGTTACGGCGACCCCGACCACCACCTGCGCCTGCGCTTCCACCACGGCCGCGACGCGGTGCTGAACCGGCTGCATGCCCGGCTCCGGCCGCTGCTCGACGACGGCCGCGTGTCCAAGGTGGTGCTGGACACGTACCGCCGCGAGGTCGCGCGCTACGGCGGGCCGGAGGGGATCCTCGTCGCCGAGCAGGTGTTCCGGCACGACAGCGACGCGGTGCTCGCGATCGTCGCGGCGGCCGAGGGCGACGCAGGCCTCGCCGCCCGCTGGCGGCTCGCGGTCGTCGGCGTGGACCGGCTGCTCGCCGACGGCGGTCTCGACGTACCCGCCCGCCGGGCCGCCGTCCGCCGCTGGCGCGACGCACTTGTCGTCGAGCACGGCGCCACCGGCGAGAACGCCCGCCGGCACGCCGGCAAGCTGTTCCGCACCGAGCGGGCCGACCTCGAACGCCTCATGGCCGGCACGCCCACGGACGCCATCACCGAGGCCGGCCTCGCCGCGCTCGACCGGCGCACGGAGGCGCAGCGCCCGCTGCTCGCCGGGACCCGCGAGGACATCCTCGGCAGCCTGTCCCACATGCACGTCAACCGCGTGCTGCGCGCCGCCCAGCGCACGCAGGAGCTGGTCGTCTACGACCTGCTCGACCGGCTCTACGCGGGCGCGCTGGCGAGGAAGTCGTGACGGCGGAGACGCCGCCGAAGCGGCCGCTGTTCCGCCCGGAGGCGGTCGAGCACCACGCCCGCGCCAAGGTCGGCAACCGCACGCTCGACCTCCGCGAGCGCCGGGTCGCTTGGCTGTTCCGCGGGTTGCTCGTCGCGCTGGCGGCGGCCGTCGCGCTCGCGTTCACGATCCGCACGGAGACCCAGGCGCGCGGCCCCGCCGTCGTGGACCGCGACGGGCGCCGGGCGACGGTGTTCGTCGCCCGAACGGACCGGCTCGCCGACGCCCGAACCGTGACGCTCGACGTCGGCGGCACGGAGGTCACCGGCCGGATCACCGGCGTCGGCGGCCCGGCCGAGGTGCTGGTCACGCTGGACGTGCCCGCGCCGGCGGGCGCGCGCGGCAGCGCCGTCATCCCGCTCGGCCGCAAGTCGGTCGCCGCGCTGCTGCTCGGGCGCGGCTGATGGCGCGCAAGATCCGCTTCCGGGCGCAGGTCGAGCTCGCCGACTGCGGCCCCGCCGCGCTCGCGATGGTGCTGGAGCTGCACGGCAAGCCGGTGCCGTTCGACGACGTCCGCAACGTCTGCGGCACCGGCCGCGACGGCACCGACGCCGCCACGCTGGTCGCCGCCGCGAAGTACTACGGCCTGGACGCGAAGGGCGTGCGCACCGAGGTCGAGGACCTGGAGGACCTGCCGCAGGGCACGATGCTGTTCTGGGACCTCAGCCACTTCGTCGTCCTCGACGGCGTCGGCCGGTCCGGCATCGACCTGGTCGACCCGGCGGCCGGCAAGCGCCGGGTGCCGTGGGACGAGGTGCACAGGTCGTACGCCGGCGTCGCGCTGCTCACCGAGCCGGGGCCGGACTTCCGGCCGGGCGGGCGGCGAAAGCACGGCCTGTGGCGGCACGTCCGCCCGCTGCTCGAACAGCACGCGACGCTACGGCGCGCGGTCACGACGTCGTTGCTCATCCGGGTGCTCGCGCTCGGCCTGCCGCTGCTCACCGCCGCGCTGGTCGACCGGGTCGTCCCGGTCGGCGACCGCGGGCTGCTCGCGGTCATCGCCGCGTCGCTCGCGATCGTGGTGGCGTTCCAGCTGCTCACCACCTGGCTGCGCGGGTTGCTGCTGCTGCACCTGCGCACCAGCGTGGACCTGCGGACCACGCTCGGGTTCCTCGAACACCTCGTCTCGCTGCCGTACACGTTCCACCTGAGCCGCTCGTCCGGCGACCTCATGATGCGGCTGCGCAGCAACGCGTACGTCCGCGAGCTGCTCACGACGACGACGCTGTCGGCGCTGCTCGACGGCGCGTTCGCCACGCTGTACCTGATCCTGCTGGTCGCCGTGTCGCGGCCGCTCGGCCTGCTCGTGCTGGGGCTCGGCACGTTGCAGGTGGTGGTGCTGCTGCTGTCCCGCCGCGCCACCCAGCGGCTCGCCAGCGAGTCGCTGCGCGCCGAGGCGCGCTCGCAGGGGTACGCGTTCCAGCTGCTCGCCGGCATCGGCACGCTGAAGTCGTCCGGCACCGAGAGCCGCGCGGTGGACACGTTCTCCCGGCTGTTCACCGACGAGCTCGCGGTGGCCGTCTCGCGCGGGCGGCTGTCCGCCGCCGTGGACGCCGTCACGTCCGCGCTGACCGTCGGGTCGCCGCTGGTCGTGCTGACGTTCGCCGGCGTGCAGGTGCTCGACGGCAACCTCAGCCTCGGCACCGCGCTGGCCGTCAACGCGCTCGCCACCGGCTTCCTGCAGCCGCTGTCGGTGCTCGTCACGACCGGCCTGTCGGCGCAGGTGCTGACGTCGTACGTCGAGCGGCTGAACGACGTCTTCGACACCCCCGCCGAGCAGGCCGGCGACGACGTCCGCCCGGCGCCGCGGCTGTCCGGCGCCATCGTGGCCGAGGACCTGACCTTCCGGTACGCGCCGCTGTCGCCGGTCGTCGTGGACGGCGTCTCGCTGGAGGTCGAGCCGGGGGAGACCGTGGCGCTCGTGGGGCGGTCCGGATCCGGGAAGACGACGCTCGGCCACCTGCTGCTCGGGCTCTACCGCCCGACCGGCGGGCGGGTGCTGCACGACGGGCTCGACCTCACGACGCTCGAAGCCCGCAGCGTGCGCACGCAGTTCGGCGTGGTGACGCAGGACCCGTACCTGTTCTCGACGACGTTGCGGGAGAACATCGCGTTCGGCGACCCCTCGCTGTCGCTGGAGGAGGTGCAGGAGGCCGCGCGGCTGGCCTGCATCGACGACGACATCATGGCGATGCCGATGTCGTACGACACCGTGCTGAGCGACGCGGGCGCGTCGCTGTCCGGCGGTCAGCGGCAGCGGGTCGCGCTGGCCCGCGCGCTCGCCGCGCGGCCGAAGGTGCTGCTGCTGGACGAGGCGACCAGCCACCTCGACTCCGTCACCGAGGCGGCGGTGCACCGCAACCTGTCGACGCTCGGCTGCACCACGATCGTCGTCGCGCACCGGCTGAGCACCGTCGTCAACGCCGACAAGATCCTCGTCGTGGAAGCCGGGCGGGTCGTGGAGAGCGGCACGCACGCGGCGTTGCTGCGCAAGCGCACCGGGCGCTACCGCGCGCTCGTCACCGGCCAGCTGGGCGGCCAGAACGCCAACGGGGCGCCGACCCGGTCGAGTCGGCGCCCCGCGAAGGCGGCGGCCAAGCCCGCGAAGCGGGCCTAATACCTCAGCAGGTCTGCGTCGGCACGCAGTGCGCGTACGTCGGCAGGCACGGCCGCAGGCTGGCCACGACGTCGTCGAGGCAGACCTGGTGGCTGACCGTGCAGTCGAACTTCGACGGGAACGTCCCGCCGACCACGCCGCCGAGCTCGTCGGTCGTGAGCTCGGCCAGCGTGTCCTTCTTCAGCGTCAGCTTCCGCATGACGGGCCACTCCTTGAGGGGGTGAGGGGAGTCGGGCGGTCAGCCGCAGCCGTCGGTGGTGAAGCAGGCGTCGCGCGTCGGGCACTTCTCCGTCACGAGGCACTTGATCTCCTCGCTGTAGCAGAGCTTGGTGAACGTGCCGCCCACGACCGCGCCGAGCTCGGCGGTGCCGAGCTCGACGACGGTCTCCTTGCGCAGCGTCAGCCGCGCCACGTCAGCACGCGCCGTGGACGACGGACAAGCAGCTGTCCTCGGTGGGGCAACGGAACGTCACGCACGCGACGATGCCGCTGATGCAGATCTTGTGCGTGTTGTTGCCGCCGGCGACCGCGGTGAGCTCGTCGGTCGTGAGCTCCGCGACGGTGTCCTTCTTGAGCGTCAGCTTGCGCATGTCAGCAACCTCCGACGACGGTGAGGCAGTTCTCGTCGGTGACGCAGCGGTGCGTCACGCACGCGACGATGCCGCTGATGCAGGCGAACTTGATCTCGCTGTACCCGGCGACGACGGTGGTGAGCTCGTCGGTCGTGAGCTCCGCGACGGTCTCCTTCCGGAGCGCGAGCCGCCTCAACATACGTCGAGCGACATGGTGCAGCCGCGGGCCGTCAGGCAGGCGTCGACCTCGGAGGTGCAGGTGAGCGAGAGGGTCGGCTCGCACGCCTTGAGCGTCTTGACCGTCCCGGCGCCGCCGAGGACGTTCGCCAGCTCGACCGTGGTCAGCTCGGCCACGGTCTCCTTCTTGAGTCTGAGCTTGCGCATGGAAATCCCTTCGGTAGGGGTGGCGCGCCAGCCGGGAACGCGGTGCGCGTACCCGGCCGGCGGCCGTGCGTACGGGCGCGGTGCTACCGCGTGCAGTGCCAGGTGATGCAGGTGTCGACGTACGACCATTGGCAGGTCAGCGTTTGGCAGGTCTTGACCACCGAGTAGCTGCCGCCGGCCACGCTGGTCAGCTCGCCGGCCGACAGCTCGGTGACGGTCTCCTTCTTGAGCGTCAGGCGGCGCATCCCCGTCACCGGGTGCAGGGCCACGTGAGGCACGTGTCGAGCTCGGAGTACTCGCAGAGGGCGAGCGACTCGCAGTACTTCACACCGGAGGCACCGCCGACGATGCTGGTGAGGTCGCTCGCCGAGAGCTCGGCGACCGTCTCCTTCTTGAGCGTGAGCTTGCGCATGGAGTCCTTTCGCGGGGGAGGGTGACGGGGGACTGCTTTCTAGCAGGAGTCGGTCAGCAGGCACCCCACGCCGGTGAGGCACTGCTGGAAGTCGCTGTTGTGGCAGGCGAAGCAGGTCAGGCCGGACGCGCCGACCACCCGGTCCAGCTCGGCGCTCGTCAGCTCGACGAGCGACTCCTTCTTGAGGGACAGCGTGCGCTCGCGCATGAGGGGGTCCTTCCGTGAGGGGTAGGGCGGCCGCCAAAGCCGCCGTGCGAACAGAGTCGCCCCTCCCCGGGGGTCGCGTCCAGCAGCGCGTGCCCCGGCTGCGCCATCCGGGCGGGGCTACTCGCCGTCCAGCGCGGGCGCGGTCATCCGGAAGCGCGCCTCCACGCGGGCCCGTACGACCTGCCGGGCCGGCTCGAGATCCAGCGTCGGCGGGGCCGGCGCCGCGACGCTCGCGGACATCGCGCGCATCGGGACGGCGGCCTGGGGCGCCGGCATCCTCGGCGTTTCGGCCGCCGACTCGCCGAGCAGCCCGGTGTCCGCCAGCTCGACCACGGTCGTCAGCCGGCTGCCCAGCGCCGCGGCGTACTCCCTGGCCCGCTGCACGGCGTCGCGCGCGGCCGCGACCCGCGCCTCGCGGTGCACCGGGCTGTCGCGGCGCAGCGCCCACCACGGGCCGGCCACGTCGACCAGCTCCAGCTCGGCGAGCCGGGCAACCAGGTCGCCGATGCGGGTGAAGTCGACCACGGTCAGGGTGTGCCGGACGACGGCGGAGTAGCCGGCGATGCGTTCGTGGCCGCGCCCGTCCTTGAACTCCGGCCCGATCCGCACGCTGTCGGTCTCGACCCGCTCCACCGCGTCGCCGAACGACGCCACCAGCGCGAGCGCCGCGGCCGACCGCTCGTCCAGCCGCCGCAGGGTGTCGTCGCGGTGCTTGTCGCGGGCGCCGACGGCGACGGCGAGCTGGGCGGTCTCCGGCTCGACTTCGAGCACGGCCTCACCGCGGACCGACACCAGGGGTTCGTCCACATCTCCTCCGTCAAAGAGCATTGAGCGTGCGAGAAAACGGGTACGCCACCGTCAACCGTACGGGGTTGCCCTCCGTGCGGCCCAACCAAGGAGGCTCCGTGAAGGTCCGGTGGGCCACCGCGTTCGCAGCGGTGACGATGATCGCGTTCGCAGCCATGCCAGCAAACGCCCAGCTGCCGAGCGGTCCCGCCGCCAGCGCCGATGCCTACGGCTTGCTGGTCGACGTCCAGCTGCTCCCGACGCACACCCCTGTCCGCCATGGGCCGATAGCGCGGTCGACGCAGGACTACCCGGTCGGCGCCGCCGCGCCGGCGGAGAACCAGGTCGCCGAGGCCGGCCCGCTCCCGGCGGACGGCTCGATCGTCAACCACGTCGGCGTGATGAGCACGATGGCCGGTGCCACCGCCGAGCCGCGCGCCGTAGCGTCCGCGCAGGCCACGGACGTCAGCCTCCTCAAGCAGAACGGCACGCCCGTCATCACGGCCGACCTCGTTCGGGCGCAGGCCAACGCCGACTGCACCAACGCGCCCAACGCGGCCGGCACGACGTTCGTCAACCTCCGGGTCAACGGCCAGCTCATCGACGAGACGCCCGACCCGAACTTCACCATCGACCTCGTCTTCGCGAAGGTGATCCTCAACGAGCAGCGCCCGGCCTTCGACGGGCGCGGGTTCGTCGTGAACGCCATCCACGTCATCTCGACCACCGAGGGTGACCCGCTGTTCCGCGGCGACATCATCGTGTCGCACGCGATGGCGACGGTGAACTGCACCAACGGCGCCCCGAGCACCGGCGGCGACAACCCGATCAAGTTCGTGAAGACCGCCTCGCCGGCCGTTGCCGCGCCGGGCACCGAAGTCACGTACACGGCCGCGGTCACGAACTCCTCGGCCGAGGCATGCATCGTCAACCAGTTCATCGAGCACCTCGCGCCGGCGTTCGACTTCGTCTCGACGGCGGGTGACTTCGGCACCACGCTCGACCGGACGATCGACCGGCCCGGTGGCGGCGTGGACCTGCTGCTCGGCAACGGCAAGACCATCCCGGCGGGAGGCACGTTCAACCAGACGTTCGTCGTCCGGGTGAAGGCCGACGCCGTGCCGGGCGTCTACTACAACAACCTCGAGCTGCTCTGCGCGAACCTCGGCAACTTCGTGAAGGGCCTCGACGCGCCGGTACGGGTGCCGGACAGCACGGCCACGCCGTCGCCGACCGCGACGCCGTCGCCGATCGACGACCCCAAGGACTGCTCCGACGGCGTCGACAACGACGGCGACGGACTCATCGACTACCCGAACGACCCGGGTTGTGACGGGCCGGACGACGACTCCGAGGAGAACGACGACGACGACGAGATGCCGCGCACCGGCTTCGAGTCGTGGCCGCTGGTCCTCGGCGCGGCCGTCCTCGGCGGGGTCGCGGTGCTGACCCGCCGCATCCCGCGCGCGCACTAGTACCGGTTCGCTCCACCTCACGGCCCCGCGCTCGGCGCGGGGCCGTGAGGCGTTTCCGGACCCAGGACGCCCGCGGCGCCCGCGCCGCCTGTTGACTCGGCATCCGCGCGGCAGGACCCTGCCGCCTGTGGCGCGGATCCCGGTAAGGCGGTCGAGGTGGCGGCTTGCCGTAGCCGTGGCGCTGGCCGGAACGGCCGCCGCGCCGGCCGGGGCGAGCCCGCCGCCGTACACCTACCGCGCCACGACCCGGGTCGACGGGACGGCGTTGCCGCAGCCGACGGCCACCGGCGGGTGGACGGCGCCCGGCAAGAACACGGCCGTCCTCGACGTCACAGTGGCGAACGCCGCTCCGGCCCAGACTTCGATCGAGGCGTCGTGGACGTCGCCGCTCGCGCGGTCGCGGGGGCGGTGCTTCGGCCAGTTGGCGACGGCGTACCGGCACGACGCGCAGACGCCGCCCGGCGGCCACGTGACGAACACGGTCCGCTACCGGGTCGACGGCGGCCGCTGGAGCCGGTGGTTCGTGGTCGGCGAAGAGGACTTCGAGATCCCGCCGCTGGGGATGGGCGTCGAGCACGGGCTCGAGGACGACTGCGTGCTGTTGTTCGACCGCGCGCCGCGCCGCCCCTTGCAGCTCGAGCTGCGGCACGTGATCCGCTTCGACGGCACGCTCCGCGGCCGCGACGAGCTGACCGTCTCCGTCCCCTGAGGCGGGGTCAGATCCAGGACGAGAACCACATGCGCGAGTGCCACTCGTCGTACGGCACCACGACACCGGCCAGCACCGGGTAGAGGTAGAAGAAGTTCACGACGACGAGCAGCGCGTACACGCCGACGCCGATCGTCCCGACGATCCGCCGGGTGTCCGAGTCGCCGTCGCGGCCGAGCGCCAGGCCGGCGCAGTACGCCAGCGCCAGGCAGAGGAACGGCAGCGCGGGCAGCGCGTAGAAGAAGAACTCCGTGCGGTCGGCCGGCCAGAACCACGGGACGTAGCCCGCCGCGAACGCCGCCAGCACGAACGCCGGCCGCCAGTCGCGCCGCGCCAGCCAGCCCCAGAAGCAGCCGAACAGCGCGAGCACCGACCCCCACCAGATCGCGGGCGTGCCGATCGCCAGCACCGCCTGCGAGAAGCCCTTCGGCTCGCTCTCGTACACGTACAGCACCGGCCGGGCGAGCAGCAGCCAGCCCCACGGCTTCGACTCGTACGGGTGCGACGACTCGAGGTTGACGTGGAAGTCCCAGATCTCCTTGTGGTAGCGCAGCCAGCCCGCGACCGGCCCGCAGCCGTCGTTCCACTGGCCGCCGCAGGTACGCCGCCACCCGCCGTCCGTCACGAACCAGCCGGTCCACGTCAGCACGTAGACGGCCACCGGCACCAGCGCGAGCGTGAGGATGATCGGCACCCACTCGCGCCAGATCGCGGCGCGGAACGGCCGGGGGATGCCGGCCGCGCGGCGGGCGCCGTAGTCCCAGAAGAAGACGATCGCGGCGAGCGCGACGACGTAGTAGATCGCGCTCCACTTGGTGCCGAGCGCGCAGCCGAGCATGACGCCGCCGGCCACCCGCCACGGCCGGACGCCGAGCCGTGGACCCGGGTACGACTGGTCGGTGCCGAGGCGTTCGGAGAGCCGTTTCCGCGACCAGTCCCGGTCGGCGGCCAGGCACGCGGCCGCCGCGAGCACGAAGAACATCAGGAAGATGTCGAGCATCGCGACCCGGCTCTGCACGAAGTGCAGGCCGTCGAGTGCGAGCAGCCCGCCGGCGAAGCAGCCGAGCAGCGTCGACCGGAACAGCCGCCGCCCGAGCCGGCACAACAGGAGGATCGACAGCGCGCCGAACACGCACGCCGCGATCCGCCAGCCGAACGCCGCGCGGGCGCCGCCGTTGGGGCTGTAGCCGTAGATCGCCTGGCCGATCGCGATCAGCCACTTGCCGAGCGGCGGGTGCACGACGAACCCGGCCGTCTCGGTGACCGTCTGGTCGACGATGCAGACGTTGTCCTTGAGGTGCGCGTGCTCGTAGCCGTAGCGCAGGAGCATCTGCGCGTCGCAGGCGTAGTAGACCTCGTCGAACGCAGCCTTGGGCGGCACGTGCAGGCGGTGCAGCCGCAGCAGCAGCCCGAACAGCGCCACGGCCAGCGGCGCGACCCACGCGACCACCCGGTTGCCGGGGATGGGACGCCACAGCGGCCGGACCGGTGCGTGACCGGTCGCCGGTGTGGTCGCCTCCTCGGGCGAGGTGAGCGTGTCGGTGGTCGCCATGCGGGCGATCGTATGGCGAGGCAGTGACAGGATTCGCGTGGTGACGAGCGACACGGGCCGGCTGGTGCTCTGCGGAGCGCCGATCGGCAACGTCGCGGACGCCTCGCCCCGCCTCGCCGAGACCCTCGCGAACGCCGACGTCGTCGCCGCCGAGGACACCCGGCGGCTGCTCCGGCTGGCCCGCGACCTCGGCATCCGGGTGGCCAGGCCGGTGAGCTACCACGACGCCAACGAGACCGCCCGCACGCCCGAGCTGCTCGCCGCGATCCGCAACGGCGCCACGGTCGCGCTGGTCACGGACGCGGGCATGCCCGGCGTGTCCGACCCCGGCTTCCGGCTGGTGGCGGCCGCGGCGGCGGCGGGGCTGCCGGTGACCGTCGTCCCCGGCCCCTCGGCCGTCACCGCCGCCGTCGCGCTGTCCGGGCTGCCGAGCGACCGGTGGTGCATGGAGGGGTTCCTGCCCCGGCGGCCGGGCGAGCGGCGTACCCGGCTGGCGGAGCTGGCCACCGAGCGCCGGACGCTGGTGTTCTTCGAGGCGCCGCACCGGCTGGGCGCCACGCTGGCCGCGCTCGCCGAGGCGTTCGGCGACGACCGCCGGGCCGTCGCGTGCCGGGAGCTGACGAAGACGTACGAGGAGGTCAGGCGCGGCCCGCTCGGCGAGCTGGCCGAGTGGGCGGCGGGGGAGGTGCGCGGGGAGCTGACGCTGGTCGTGGCGGGCGCGCCGGAGACGGCCTCCGGCGCGACACCGCGCGACCTCGCGGCCGAGGTCGCGGACCGCGAGGCGGCCGGCGCGGCGCGCAAGGACGCGATCGCCGAGACGGCCAAGGCACGGGGCGTGCCGAAGCGCGCGGTGTACGACGCCGTTGTCAGCCGCGCCCATCTCGAAACCAGTCCGTGACCAGGACGCCCTAGCGTGCGCCCGGTGAGACGCCTGCCCGCCCTCGGCCTGCTGGTCGTCGGGTGCGCGCTGGCCGCCGCGGCGGCGGGCACCGGCCCGTACCTGGGGGCGCGCGACGTCGAGCCGCCGATGCGCCGGCTCCTCGACGCCGCCGCCCGCGAGCGCCAGCGTCGGCTGCTCCAGCAGCCGGAACGCGTCCGGTCCACGACGGCGTTCGAGACGTTCGTCGAGGGGGTGTTCGCGGTCGCGATCCTCGTCGGGGTGCTCTACGCGCTGGTGGTGTTCGTCCGGCTGCTGCGCCGGCTCGTCGCGCTGCGGCTGCGCCGGTCGCGTGGCGGCGTGGGCACCGATGCGTACGACCCGGGCGAGGAGTCCGCCGACGACGCCGAGACCGCGTTGCGCAGGCGCGTCGCCGACGAGCTCACCGCGCTGTCCGCCGACCTCGACACGGTGCCGGACCCGCGTGAGGCGGTCATCGCCTGCTACGTCCGGATGGAACGCGCGTTCGCCGACGCCGGGACCGCGCGGCGCCCCGACGAGTCGCCGCTGGAGCTGCTGGCCCGTGTCCTCGACGCGCTGGCCGTCCCGGAGGCGGACGTACGGCGGCTGACCGCGCTGTTCAACGAGGCGCGGTTCTCCGGGCACCCGGTGACCGACGAGATGCGGGCGGCCGCGCGGCGTTCGCTCGCCGCCGTGGCCGGCGCGCTGGCGGTGCCGGCGTGAGGGCGGGGCGGATCGGCGGGATCGCGCTCGGCCTGCTCGGGACGTTCTCGCTGGTGCTCGGCTCGATCCCGGCCACCCGGTCGCGGCTGGACCGCATCCTCGTGCTGACGGTCGTGCTGTACGCGGCGTTCGCCGCCCGCCGGCACCTCGGCGTCGGCCGCCGGCCGGAGCCGGACGGGCCGTCCCTCGCGCCGAGCGAACCGACGCCGGCGGAGGAGCAGGACGTGCGCCTGGCGCGGCTGGACGCGGCGCTGGAGCGGGCCGCGTCGTCGGGTGAGCAGTTCTGGCGGGTGACCCGCCCGGCACTGCGGCGGCTGGCGGCCGAACGCCTCCGCCTCAGGCACGGGATAGACGTGACCGCGGACCCGGCCGGGGCGCGGCGGCAGATGGGTGAGGAGCTATGGCTGATGTTCTCGGTGCCGGCGGATCACGCCGGCCCGCCGCCCGGCCGCGAAAGGCTGCGGGTGCTGGTCGAACGTCTCGAACGGCTGTAGCGCCCGAGCCCCTGTCGCTGGTCGCCGCGCGGCGCCGGTGCGGGGACGTGCTCGACGCCGTGGACGCCGTCGTCGTGGGGAAACGCCCTGCGCTGGAGCTGGTGCTGCTCGGCATCCTGTCGCGCGGCCACGTGCTGCTCGAGGACAACCCCGGCCTCGGCAAGACGCTGATGGCCCGGTCGTTCGCGCAGGCGCTCGGGATGGAGTTCAAGCGCATCCAGTTCACGCCGGACCTGCTGCCGTCCGACGTCACCGGCTCGTACGTGTACGACCAGCGCAACGGGTCGTTCGAGTTCCGCCGCGGCCCGCTGTTCACGAACCTGCTGCTCGCCGACGAGATCAACCGCACGCCGCCGAAGACGCAGGCGGCGCTGCTCGAGGTCATGCAGGAGGCGCAGGTCACCGTCGAGGGGACGACGTTCCCGATGGTGCCGCCGTTCACGGTGCTCGCGACGCAGAACCCGATCGAGTACGAGGGCACCTACCCGCTCCCCGAAGCGCAGCTCGACCGGTTCGTCTGCCGGGTGCGGCTCGGCTACCCCAGCCGCGACGACGAGTGGGAGGTGCTGCGCCAGCGGATCGAACGCCGCGTGGACGACATCACCGTCGAGCCGGTCGTGACCCGCGACGAGGTGCTCGCGCTGCAGGCGTCGGTCGAGCAGGTCGAGGTCGAGGAGACCGTCGGGCGGTACATGGTCGACCTGGCCGCCGCGACGCGGACCAGCCCGCAGGTGCTGGTCGGCGCCTCGCCGCGCGGCGCGCTCGCGCTGCTCAAGCTCTCCCGCGGGAAGGCGCTGCTCGACGGCCGCGACTACGTCACCCCCGACGACGTGAAGGCGGTCGCGGTCCCCGCTCTCGGCCACCGCGTGACGTTGCGCCCGGAGATGTGGGTGCGCCGCGTCACCGGCGACGACGTCGTCGCGCAGGTGCTGTCCGTCGTCCCGACGCCGCCCACGGTCGCCCCGCGCCGATGACGCTCACGCCGCACGCCGGGCGGCTCATGTCGTACGTCGCGACCTCGATGGTCACGGGCGCGATCCTCGGCCGCGTCGAGGTCGTCGTGCTCGGCGTCGCCGCCGCGGCGGTCTACGGGTGGAAGGCGACGCGCCCGTTGCCGTCGCTCACGGCGACGGTCGTGGCGGGCGCCGACCGGGTCGTCGAGGGCGAGGACGTCGACGTGCTCGTCCGGCTCGTCGCGGAGACCGACCTCGACT
>DATLNJ010000022.1:0-57435 GCA_035536815.1 Frankiaceae bacterium | reverse complement strand
GACCCATGGTGGGACGCCTTCGAGATCACCCGCTATGGCGACGACTGGCAGCGGTTCATCCCCGTGCAGGTGGCCGGGCGCGCCCCAGTGGATCCTGCCGGGATGACCGACCGCGTCGAGGCGTTGCTCCGCCGTCAGGTCACGTGATCGGCGGCCTCTCCCGACACGTCAGGATCCATGGCGGTGGCGAGAAGCACGCTTCACGGACGTCCGTTCATGCCGCTGATCGGGCGGCCCATATGTACAGGGCAACCGGGCGGGCGGCGGTAGGCGAGTGGTCCCGCCAAGTTCTGAATGCGCCGGGTCAGGGGTCTCCTGCCGTTCCCGTGGGTAGGTTTTGGTCCTCTTCCGATCTTCGCCGGGTGCCCGCGCGTTGCGCGGGCAGGGCTCTGACCTGCGGCGATGCTGCACGGAGGACCCGTAGAGGCTCCGGGGTCAAGGGCGGCCGCAGGCCGTCGCGGAGCGACGCGTAGCGCGCTTGACGCTGGAGGGGCGGGTCCGCCGGCTGCGTGGGCATCCGGCGAAGATCCCACCCACGGGAACGGCAGGAGAGCCCGCGTTAGCGCGTGGTGTAAGGCATCGCCACCTCGTCCGTGTAGATATCGGCGGGCTCTCGCACGCCACACGAACGGACCATGGGAGGGGACCATGAAGTTGCGTGCTGTTCTCGGGATGTCACTCGTGTTGGCGGTCGCCGCGTCGGGTGCCGCGGCGCCCGGCGCCAGCGCGTCGGACGCGGACAATGTCGGTACCCGATGCGGGTTCGACGCGGGGGGCTTCCCCGCCAACAACCTCGGGGTCACGCTCCTGTACGCGCAGATCGTCATCGCGGGCGGGACGGACGTGCACGAGACGACCGTCGTGTGCACGGTGCAAGAAAGCGCGATTCCCGGGGAGGAGGTGCTTGCCAGCGCGACCGCGACCGGCCCAGCGCCGAACACGGCAAACCTAGCCCTCGTAATCCCTGAGGTGATCTCTCCCTCGATGGCCTATGTCTGCACGACGTATGGCTGGCGTGATGCGATCGGCTCTCACGTGGTCACGTACGTGAACGACGAGCTCGCCAACGGCGTGTGCGGTACTCCGCACGTCGATCCCGGCGTGGAGGGCGACGGAACAGGACTGCTCATCGCGCGAAGCAACGCCGGGAGCGTTACCCCAACCGGATTCAACTTCCGCGCATCCGTTACCGGCGCCTCCGACTCAGGGGTGACCGACGCCTGGGGCTGCTCGATCAGCGGGACCGACGCGCCCGACTCAGCCGTGACGGCGTCCGGGTCCGGCGTGATATCCGGGTGTGAGGGCGGCATCGGCGACGTTTCCGGCGAGTTCACGTACTCCCGCGCCGGCGACCAGCTCGTCGGCGAAGGTGAAGTCACCATCTCGGGTGGACTCCCGGCCGCCGCCAAATCATCCATGAGCGATGCCGAGATGGAAGCTCGACGCCGCGTCCGGGTCGTATGCAGGGTCATCTGGTTCGCGGGCGTGGCCTTCGGGGTCGTCTGCACGATCACCGTTGACATCCAGTGGTAGGGACGCGGACAACCTTCTCTGGCCCCAAGCAGGGGAGTGGTGGACGCTTCCGTCCGGGTCGCCTAACACGGCGCAGGCCTGCACCGCGAGGGAAAGGATAGCCGTGGTGCAGGCCTCCAAATCGGCGCGTTTCTTGAGTCGAGACGTTCGTCACCACCATGCTCGACGCTGGCGTGGACCTGCGCGACGTACAGATCGCCGCCTCACGCTGACGGCCACGCCCGACAGCGGGAAGCTTGCCCAACGGGTCGCGCCGCCGCCCCGCCGTCGCCGCCCGTCGAAGTCCCGATAAAGAGGCTGTCCGGGCCGGGCCCGAGGTGTAATGGTGGCCGGGGATACGACCGGAATGGAGCAGGCGAATGCACCGGCCGTCCGAACGGAAGCGCAATGAGGTCCGGCCCGAGCCACCGAATCACGAATATCCGGAGGGCGACTTGCTCACGGTCGAGGCCAATCCAGGAGCCATGGCGCGTATCAAGGTCGAGGAGGCGATGTCCCGGTACGCGGGGATCAGCCTGGACCGGCTCTCCGACATCGGCGTGCGGCAGGCGGACCTGCGCCGGTACCGGCCGCAGGTGCGTTCCGCGCTGCTCGGCATGATCGCCGAGGTGCCGCGGCCGTCGCCGGGCCACGTGCGAGAAGCCGCTGTGGCCCTGCTCGGAGCGCTGGGCTTCGAGGAAGACGTCGAGACGCTCCAGGGCCTCGCCGGGAACGCCGAGCTGCCGGCGACGTTGCGGGTCTCCGCCGTCGAGGCGCTCGGCCGGTTCGCGGACCCCCGTGCCGGGGCTACGCTTCGCGAGGCCGCGCGGGACGACGACTCCCGCGTCCGGGCCGTCGCGCTGCGACTGGTGGACGGGGCCCGTTCCTCGGCGGGCGGCGGTGCGGCGGAAGGGGATGCGCCCGCTCCGGGGGCGGAGCGCGCGCCGCGCGTCGCCGTGGCGGAGGACCCCGGGGTGCTGGTCCGGCCCATCCACGGCCGGCAGCCGGCCGGGAACGCCGGCGGCGGCGACGTGTGGGTGTCGCCGCTGATGACGGTGGAGGACGGCGTCGTGTCGTGCCCGCCGGTCTCGGCGTACGAGGTCCACCGGGACAGCGGTGACGAGGTCGAGATCCGCCTGGTCGGGACCGACCCGCACGGCTTGGTCGACGCCGCCCGCACCGCCGAGCCCGGTGCTGAGGACCTCGTCGTGACGCTCGACCGGAAGAGCCTGCGGCCCGGCCGCACGCTGCCCCTCGACTACCCGCGATGGGTCGGTCCCGGTCAGCGGCCGCTCTGGATCCCCGGCGCGCCGTCCTCGCCGTGCGTCCTGCGCGCGTTGCGGACGAGCCGGCCCGACCTACGGAACGGGGAGCGCTTCGCGCTGACCGCGCGGTTCCGGGCGCTCCGGAGCGCGGCGGAGTGCGTGCTCAGGCTGGACACCCGTCTGCTGGGCGCGCCGGCCCGTACGACGTACCACCTCGTCACCGGGGAGGAGGCGGCGCGGGGCGAGAAGACCGTCGGCGGTTTCGTCGCCAGGACCTGCGGCCGGGGGTCGGTCACGGCGACCCTCTACGGACCGGACGGCGGCTCGAGCTCCCGCGCGATGCCCCTCGTCGTCCTGCCCACGAACCCCACCGCCGTGGCGGTGTTCCCTCGACTGAGCGCGAGCAACGGCGAGGGCCCCGCCACGTACGTGGCGGCGGAGGACCGCTTCTACTGCTTCGCGCACCTCGGGGTCGTCAACGGCAACTTCTTCGACATCGTCGTGGGCCCGCTGATCCTGTGCACGGTGACCGACGGCGACGACGATGTCGAATCGTTCCGGCTCTGGATCGAGCCGGCGACCGTCGAAGCTCTTGGTTACAAGGCTCTCGCGATCCACATCTGGTTCGGCGACGGTTCCGACACCTACGACATCCTCAAGGACTTCGGCGACGTTCGCCTGAGGTTCGACGTCTTCACGAGCAATGGCATAGTCGCGGACAGCGACGTCTGGGCCGCGATGTCGCAGGTTCGGCTCCGCCTCGTCTTCGTGGGCGACATTCCGGAAGCCGACCGCGCGCTCTGGACCGCCGTCGCGCTCAACGAGGCGAGCGCGATCCTCGAACAGGAGGGGCTGCACATCTCCCGGGCCGACCGGTTCCGCATCCCGGAAGATCACCAGGACTTCGACAGGTTCCGCCAGCTGTACGTCCTGGACGGGAGCAAGGACGGAACCTGCGACTCCACGGACAGCGACGAGGCTGAGGAGATGCGGGAGGAGTGGAGCTTCGGCGGCGACCTGAACGTCTTCGTGGTCGAGTCCTTCAACGGGAGCGCCTGCGCCCAGTCCGTTCTCGGGTTCTCGCCCGTCGACGGGCCAGCGGACACGGGCGACGACGAGTCCGGCATCGTCATCAACCACCGGAATCACCAGCTCGCCACCGCGCGGGGACGGTCCCGCGCGGCGCTGACGGTCGCCCACGAGATCGGGCACTACCTCGGCCTCGACCACGACGGGGATCCGTTCAACTTCATGTTCTGGGCGAACACCGTCGACAACACCGGTATCAGGCACGACCAGATGCTCGACATGGCGGAGCACGACTTCGTGCTGCGCCACGTTCCCTCCTGAGCCCGGCGGCGCCGGTCCGGCCGGTGCGGGAGCCCGGCAGCGTCCGGGGTGGCTGGGCGTGGGGCGGCGTGTCCGCGACGGCCCGGCCGGGACCGCTCCGAATTCGGATCCGATTCGAAGAAGGGAATCGTCGTGAATCGCTCGCGCAAGCTGACCCCTAAAAGTGGACCAGGACAGCTGTGCTTCTACGAGGCGATGGCGCGGACGTGAGGACGGTCTCGTACACGCAGGCGTCCGCGCCGCGCAGGCCGAGCGCCGTGAGCGGGTCGCGCGGGCGCGCGACATCGGGGTGCATGCCGTCCTCCGCCGCGCCGGGGGACAGGTGCCGGCGCGACGTGGATCAGGCGCGGCCTCCGCCTACCGATCAAGCGCGGCGGTGGGCAACCTTTGCTCGGACATCGGAGGGCGGGCTGCCGGTTCGCGGAGGTCAATCGGCGGCCGGGCGGCGACTGCCTGTTCGAGCAGCACGGTGGTCGCCGGGTCCGGGTCGGCGTCGATGTCGGCGAGGTGGTTCTCGAGCTGGTGAGACAGCCTGCGCGCGGCCTTGGCATCACCGATGACGAGGTGGACGCGGATGGCTCGGCGGTAGAGCTCCTCGGCGTACAGGTCGACCGCGATGGCGCGACGAGCGCGTCGTGCGGCCTGCCGTGGTGCTCGGCGAGGTCGGCCAGCCGGCTGAGCGTCGAGGACACGCCGGCGGAGATCCTCGCGGGCGGGCATCGCCCACTCGGGATGGTCGCCGTCGAGCAGGTCCCCATGTAGAGGCGCCACGCGGCTAGGGAGGCGATGGCGAGCACGTCGTCGCCCGCGTGGGCGGCGTCCTTCAGGGCGGTTTCGAGTCGCCACACGGCGACGTCGCTGACCCCCGCCAGAAGATCAACGGCGCGATCGAGAACGGTCCGGTCTTGAACGTCCGCTTCTGCCGCAGGTCGCGCGTCGCCAACGAATGCACGTCCGGCACGCGGCCAGAGTGGGTGCGCCAACGCTCATCAAGTCTGGTCGCGGCTACCGGTCTCGCCGTGTGAGTCCCCGACGGCGGGTTCGGCCGGCGGGGCATAGCCCGCAGAGCCGGTCGCTGGGTCGACATGAAAGCTGTCGTACATGTGGCAGGCGACCCGGTCCTCGGCGACGAGCTGGGCCAGTTGGACGGTCCGCTCGGCGATGTCTGGAGCGGCCTCGGCGGTGCCCGGTGTGTTGTCGATGGTGATGAAGTTGAGCTCGAGGGCGGCGGCGGTTCCCGCGGCGAAGCTGTCCCAGCCGGGGTGCTGCGCGCTAGGCGCGGTCGATCCGGAGTTGAAGCCGATGACGTGGTTCCGGGCGTCGAAGACGGGGCCGCCTGACATGCCGCGGGGGGTAGCGGCGGTCGTTGTGAAGCCTGGGGAGGTGCGGTGGTAGCCGCCGATCCGTCGGGTCGGCTGCTGACTGGTGACACGCCCGGTGCTGACGCAGAGGCGTCGTTCGACGACGAGGGTGACTAGGTCGGCATTGAGCGGTCCTTCAGCGGTGGCGAGGTCGTAGCCGAAGCAGTCGATCTGCTCTCCGATGTCGGGCATCCGCAGCGCGAGCGTGACCGGCCGTACCCACCGGGCGATGTTGCCGGACATGCGGACGGTGAGGGTAGCGAGATCGGTCTCGCTGTGGGGGTTCGCGAACAGGACGTCGAGGAGGCCGCCATGGACGGCGCCGGGGTCGCTCGCGATGGGCTGGTCCGTCTCGAAGTAGAGCCACATGTTTTCGAACGGGACGGTCCAGCTAGGTGGGACGTCGTGGTCGAGGTCAGCAACAACGTGCCGGGCGGTAATGAACAGGCCAGGCGCGACGCAAACCGCTGTGCCCAGGCCGACCATCTTGTCGCCGACGGCGCCGAACACAGGAAACACGGATCGCTGGAGGGCCGTGTGGGCGGTGAACGCCGCGAACTCGCCCTCACGAACGGTGACTCCGGCGTCGGTCAGAGTCAGCTCCACGCGATCATCTTCAGTCATCCGTGGCCGAAATCTGCGGACGGTTCAGGACCGAAGGCGGGCGGCTCGGGAGCAGAGAGCGCTTCTAGGGCAGGCAGGCTGGCCCAAGGGCGCCCGGTAAAGCCGGCGGGCTTGACGAATCCGTCGAGGTCGGCTTCGCGCAGTGGCTGACCGGGGGGCCAGTCGATGGGCTGGCCGGTGGGGGGCAGGAGACTGCGGAGGACGGCATTGGTCCGCGCAGGCTGCTGCGTCGGCGCACTAGTCCTGCTGTCGGTGACCGCGGCGGGGCGTTGGAGGACCTGAAGGACGACGCGGCCGATTAGCAGCGTGGTCGCTGAGGCGTCGAGGCGGTCCGGCTGAGCCGCGGCGGTCGCGCCGGCCGCGTACCAGCTGGTGCAGAGGACGGTGTCGCCTGCCTCCTGGTAGCCGCCGAGAAGGACGCTTACGCCATCGGGAACCGCCTGAAACCTTGCGAGGGTCCGCCTCTGGTCAGCGGTGCAGGTGCTCGTGGCTGGGTTCGTGCTCTGGAACACCCACGCGGTCTTGACGGCCCAAAGCGCCATGTCCGTCTGGGCGTCCAGGCCGAGGTGCGCGCGGTGCCCGGTAATGAGGGGCGCAAGGAGGGGTTTGCAGCGGCCTTCAAGCGCGCTCATCCATCCGTTGTTGCAGTCGCCGCAGACGCTGCGGACGGTGATCTCGCCGCTGGTGTTCGTCCACGTTCGGGACCGCTTCGCTATGCCGGCGCGGTGGTCGGAAAGGACGATGCCGTGGCCGTCTTGGGCAAAGATTCTCCGGACCCAGTCCGGGAAAGCGTGCTCCTGGGTCAGCCGCCCGGCACGGCTGCACATCCAGCAGACGCCATTGCGCCTGACCACCGCTGCCTCCCTGTCCTGGTCTGTGCGGATGCATTGTCGTGCGGGCTGGCGCGTTGAGCCGGATCAGGTCGCTGACTGCTGATCGCCGCCGCCACGCTCGACGAGTCCCCCCGGCCATGTCCGGGCGATTTGGTCAGATCCGGAGGACGACAACGCCCGCGACGTGCCCGGCGATGTCCGGCGTCGTAGGTGCTTCCGCGAGCGCGTCGAGGACGTACCCGGGCGGGCTGTGGCGCAGCCCGCGCAAGACGTGAGGGAAGTACGCCTCGCGGAAATGGCCAGTGTCGTCAGGAAGGGCCGAGAAGATTGCGTCCGATGCGATGTCCACCCGGGTTTCGGCGGCGGCGGAGAAGCCTCTCGCGCGGTCCGCCGCGACACCTGCGAAGACCGTGCGGGCGACGGCCCGGGCCCCGGTCTGGCCCTGCAACAGGAACCTTTTCAGGTCGTCCGGCGCAGCGGACAGGTTCACGTCGAAGACCGGCCCGTCGGGGTTGCGCCCTGCTAGGTCTTCAAGCGCTACGGCGTCGTTGAGGACTGCCGCGGCTCCGTCCGCCGGGCTCGGGCCAGCGAGCTCAGCCTGCAGCGCGGTCAAAACGGACACTGACCGCCTCGCGCACGCGGGGCAGTCCGTCGCGTGCCCGGCCCCGCAACTCCAGTTGGCGCGGAACCCCTGCCCGCCGAGGTAGACGACGTACGCCGCGGGGACCTGGAACAGGTCGGCTGTGCGGAACAGGTCCCCCATCTGCTGGCCGTTCTTGTCGCGGAAGCCGACGGTCCACCGTCCACCGACGCGGTGTAGGCGCTTCGCCTGGATGAGCATGCCGAACGCCTCGCCCGACCCCTCAACCCACCACCAGAGCCAGTCCGCGCCGACGAGGCCCTCCTGGCGCTTCGTGAAGTCTGCGTACATGACGTGGGGCCGGGCGGCCTGCCAGAGGATCTCCGAGACGGTCTCTTCCTGCCAGGCGCTGCCGTCGCGCTCGCAGCCGCTCATGTGGGTCTCGGCGGCGGTCCGTCCCGACAGCAGCGAAGTCGGGAGGCCGTCGTCGTCCTCGGGCACGGCAACATCCTCGCAGTAGCGGCCCACCCGGGTCGGACAGGATCGCGCTTGTCGCAGGTTCACGACCGGCGAGATCGGCCGGAACGACCGTCTAACGTCCGCTCATGCCGCGTTGTCACTCCGTTGGCGGATGGCGCGCCGCGGTGAAACGGGCGCATCGTGTTGGGATGGCGGCTGTCGACGCCACATCGCCGAGCTCGCGCGAGCTCGGACTCGCGGCTGTCGCTCACCTGTCGCGGTACCGCGGCACGTCGCGCGTGCACACCGAGTCGGGGAGCGCCTGCAGCGCGTCGCGGTAGCGCCTGGGTCCGGACAGACAATCTGCGTTCCCTCCGGGCGGGCCTTGGCGTCGCAGAGTTCAGCGCGCGGCTCACCGCAGTCGCAGTCGTTTGACCGACATGAGCCCACGCGATGCGCTACGCCGCGTCGTCGAGGTCCGACGCCGGCTCCTGCCCGGCGGTCTCGATCATCGGCTCGATCTCGATGACCTTCGGCGAGGTCGGGGCGGGGACGTGGCGCCCGGTGAGCGCGGCCTCGATCGCCGCGTCGGCCGCCTGCTGGGCCTGGATCAGCAGCCCGCCGTACACGTCGACGGTGACGGCGATGGACTTGTGGCCGAGGCGCTGCTGGATGACGGGCAGCGGCACGTTGGCCGAGATCAGCCACGCGGCGTGGGTGTGCCGCAGGTCGTGCAGCCGCGGGCTCTTGGCCAGCCCGCGCTGTTGCGCGGCGCGGACGGCCTTGAGCCAGCGGCGGTTGTAGAAGTGGGAGTGGCGCATCGCCCCGCCCTGCGGTCCGGTGAACACGAGGTCGGTGGGTGCCTTCCCGGCCATCTGGCGGCGGAACGCGTCCGCGACGACAGGGGCGAGGGTGACCCGGCGGCGCCCGGCCTTGGACTTCGGCTTGCCACGGTAGCGGCGGCCCTTCCCGGCGATGGCGTGGTCGCCGCGGCCGTTGCGCTTCCACGCCCGGTAGATCCACACGTACGGGATCGGCGTGTCGAGCTTCACGTCGCGGCACTCGACGGCGGTGAGCTCGCTGAAGCGGGCGCCGGTGCCGACCTTCGCGGTGAGGAAGTCCTGGGCGTCCGGGTCGAAGCCCATCTCCTCGTGGATGAGGTCGAACTCGGCCTCGTCGAGGAAGGTGATGGTCTCGGTGCCGTCCTCGTCGTCGAACCCGTCGGGCTCCGGCAGCCGGGTCTTCCGGCACGGGTTGTCCGCGCGGAGCTTCGCTTCCTCGATCGCGTACTCCATGACCGAGAACAGCAGGCCGTGGTAGTTGCGGATCGTCTTCGGCGCCGCGCCCGCTGCCTCCCGGGTGTTCACCCACGTCCGGACGTGCACCTTCTCCAGGCCCTCGACGGTCGGGGCAGCGCCGACGATCGGCTCAAGCCAGGCGGCGAGCCGGTCGATCATGCCGACGTAGTCGGACTTGGTGTCCGGGCCGACGCCGGTGAGCTGGTCCACGTACTCGCGGCCGAGCTCGGTCACCAGCCGGGGCTGGGCCGGCGCGGCGGGCTCGTCGGCGACGCGGACGTAGCCGGCGCCCTTCACCCAGCCCTGCGGCCACTGGTGCCCGGCGTCCTCGACGTCGGCCTTGAAGTCCCGGGCGGGCTGGCGGGCGTGGAACGTCTCGGACTGCCAGGCGCCGTCGCGGGCGCCCCCGAGACGCCACCGGACCGTGTAGCTGGTGCCGCCGTCGGAGCGGCGGCGGGGACGGATTGCTGCCATGAACCTGACCTCCGTGTGGCGATGGTGTGGCCACGGAGACCAGAGGGTCGGGGCGCTCGCCGCGTTTCCGCAGGTAGGACACGCCGGGCGATGGAGCGGACGACGGGATTCGAACCCGCGACCCTCACCTTGGCAAGGTGATGCTCTACCAGCTGAGCCACGTCCGCATGCAACGTGTGACTCTAGCGTCCGCGCCCGCCCGCCTCAAACGCGAAAGGATGCGGCGCGTGCAGACCCGCTCCGAAGATCCCCGGTGGCCGCGTGCCGCGACGTGGCTGCAGGCCGGCCCCGGCACCGGCGACGTGGACCTCGCGGTGCTGGGTGTCCCGACGTTCCGCACCTCGATCAGCGGCAGCGGCGCGCACGCGACGCCGCAGGCGGTCCGCCGCGTCCTGCACCGGCTCTCGACGTGGTGCCCGACCCGCGGCGTGGACGTCGCCGACGTGCTCGCGCCGCTGGACTTCGGCAACGTCGACGACCCGGACTTCGGCGACGAGGGGGAGTGGCGGGTACGGACGATGGCGATGTCGGCGGCGAAGATGGCGCCGCTGGTGTTCGCGATCGGCGGCGACAACGCGCTCACCGCGCCGTTCGGGCAGGGCGTGCTGCCTGACCTGGGCGCCGGCGGGCTGGTGACGCTCGACGCCCACCACGACATCCGCGAGGGCCGCAGCAACGGCTCCCCGGTACGCCGCCTGCTCGACGCGGGCCTGCCCGGCGAGCGGGTCGTGCAGGTCGGCATCGCCGACTGGGCGAACAGCCGTTCCTACGCCGACGAGGCGCACGCCCGCGGCGTGACCGCCGTCTACCGGAGCGAGGTGGCCACTCGCGGGATCGCGGACGTGATGCGGCACGCGATCGCGGTGGCCGGCGCGGGCGGCGGCGGCGTGCTGGTGGACCTCGACCTCGACGTGTGCGACCGGTCGGTGGCGCCCGGCTGTCCGGCCAGCCTGCCCGGCGGGCTGAGCGCGAACGACGCGCTGACCGCCGCGTGCGAGGCCGGCCGCGACCCGCGAGTCAAGGCGATCGACGTGACCGAGGTGGACGCCACGAACGACCCGGACGAGCGCACGGTGCGCCTCGCCGCGCTCTGCCTGCTGGAGGCCGCGGCCGGGCTCGCGGTACGGCTCGGCCGGGCGCCGGGCACGCCGCAGCGCTAGGAAAGCCGGACGGCGGCGACCCCGTCAGCCGGGGACCGCCGCCGTCCGCGAGGACAGGGGACTACACGCCGAGGCGGGTCGCCCGCTCGAAGCAGAGGTACGTGCGCTTGTCCGGGTCCTGCATGGCCTTCGACTTGAGGCCGCGGAACAGCGCCTGCTGCGGCGTCAGCCACTCGCCCGGAGTGGCGGTGCGCGCCGCCTTCGGGTCGAACTTGAGGACGTCCATGCCGCGCTGGGTGTCGCCGGTGTAGATGTAGTTGCGGTCGTCCATCTTGGCGCTCCACGTGTCCGCGCCCGTGGTCGTCCAGTTGGCGATCCGCTTGATGCCGGGAACGCCCGGCGGGTGGCTGCCGCCCGCGCCCGTGCTGATGCCGGTCAAGGCGGAGATGTCGAGCACCTGCACGCCCTGCGAGTACCAGCCCATGACGAGCGTCTTGCCGTTGGGCGTCATCTTCATGACGTGCGCGGTGCAGCGGAACAGCTTCGGGCCGGCGCCGACCGGGTTCGGCCGCGGGCCGGGGTCCGCCGACGGGAACGTGTCCGGGATGAAGAACGCGCCGACCTTGAGGGGCGCGGCCGGGTTCGAGACGTCCCAGACGTGGAGGCCGCCGCCGGGGCAGTACGGGTTGCCGGAGGCGCCGATGAGCTCGTCGGTGACCAGCACGTACTTGTCACCGGGGACCGGGTCGGCCTGGTGCGCGAAGTTGATCGCCGGGTCGTAGATGCGGCCGAGCACCTTGGGCTCATGGGCGTTGGCCGTGTCCAGGATGAACGTCGCCCCGGTGAACCCCGCCGCGACGTACGCGCGGGTGCCGGTGGTGTTGAACGTGATGTCGTGCGCGCTGTCGCCGGGGCCGAGCGTGATCGTGTTGACGATCTTCGGCGTCTTCGGCTTCGAGACGTCCACGACGTAGATCGGCTGCATGGCGTTCGGGTCCGGCTTCGGCACGGCGAGCGACTCGGACTCGCTGATCAGCAGGACCGGCTTGGTCGGGTGGACGGTCGTGTTGTGCGCGCCCGTCTTGAGGTCGACGAAGCCGACCGCGCGCGGCTTCGCCGGGTTGGCGAGGTCGACGACGACGACGCCCACCTTCGGCGCCATGCCGCGCAGCTGCGAGTAGCAGTCCGACTTGTCGTCCGGGTTGCCCTTCGCGTTGCCGTCCACCGCGAGGAACGCCGTGGTGCCGCGCACCTGGATGTCGTTCTGCGACGTGTTGCACGGCAGGAACCCGGCGACCTTCGGCTTGGCCGGGTTCGTCACGTCGACGACGCGCAGGCCGGCCAGCCCGACGTTCGGGTTGTAGTTGTTCTGCGCGCCGGCCACGACGTAGCGGCGCCCCTTGATCTTCACGATCTCGAGGTCGGTGCCACCCGTGTACTTGAGGTTGGCGACGGCCTTGAGGTTCGGCTCGGCGGAGAACGGCGGCGGGGTCGCGCCCGCAGGGGCGGCAAGGGCCACGGCGGCCACGAACGGAAGGAGTCGGCGCATGAGTCAAGGGATACGCCGCGCGTCGCGCGAGTCCTGCCCGCGCCAGTTGCCGCGCCGCGATGGGTCGTTGCCCGCTGCACACTGCATCCAGTGTGACTGAACGCATACGCAACGTAATCATCGTAGGGTCGGCTCGTGAAGGGTGTCCCGGCGGACGTGCTGGCGTCGTTCGCCGCGCTGGACCCCGTGATGGCCGGGCTGGCCGACCGGCACGGGCCGCCGCGGCTGGGCGGCCGCCGGACCGGGGTCTCGCGCTTCGAGCAGCTCGCGGAGGCGATCTGCTACCAGCAGCTCGCCGGCGCGGCGGCGGCCACGATCTGGGGCCGGGTGCGCGGGCTCGTCGCCGGGCCGTTCACGCCGGAGGCGGTGCTGTCGCTCGCGCCGGACCGGCTGCGCGCCGCCGGGCTGTCCGGCGCGAAGACGGCCTCGATCCTCGACCTCGCGGCGAAGGCGGCCGACGGCACGGTGCGGCTGGACCGGATCGGCCGGCGGCCGGACGACGAGGTCGTCGCGCACCTGACCGTCGTGCGCGGGATCGGGCGGTGGACCGCCGAGATGTTCTGCGTCTTCACGCTCGGGAGGCTCGACGTGTGGCCGACCGGCGACTACGGCGTGCGGGCCGGCTGGGCGCGGGCGTACGGCCTCGCGGAGCCGCCCTCGCCTAAGGAGCTGGAGCCGGCGGGGGACCGGTTCCGGCCGTACCGCACGCTGGCCGCCTGGTACTGCTGGCGGGCGCTGGAGGGCTAACGCTCGGCGGCCCTGGCGCGGGTGACCATCTTCGTGAGCAGCGCGGTGAGCCGCGCCCGGTCGGGCAGGGGCGCGCGGACGGCGGACGTCACCAGCAGCAGCTCGGTGTGGCCGGCCGTCGCGGCCACGGCGGCCGCGCTCACCGGCACCGAGCGCCCGTTCGCGCGCGCGGTCATGTCGATCCGGTAGCCGAACGTCGCATCGGCGCGGGGCACCCTGACCCGGAACGGCGTCGAGCGGTACTTCGTCACCGTCAGGTCCGCCTGCGCGAACACGAACGTCAGGAACCGCTCGAAGCACTGCGGGAACTCGTCGCGCATGAACGCCTCTTCCTCGCGGACGGCGGCGAGCGTGCGGGCGACGGCGGCGCCCGACACGATCTGGACCCCGCCGCGGTCGAACGCCGTGCTCCGGTCCGTGATCGGCGCGGCCCCCTGCGTGAGACAGCTCCCCACGCGGCCGGCGCGCGAGGCCTCGTCGGTGTCGCGGGTGTAGCCGGGCAGGTCCGCATCGCGCAGGACGGCCGCGCGGACGATCCGGTGCGCGGTGGTCCCGTCCACCTCCTGCGCGGGCACGGCCGGGGGCGCGGGCCGCGCGCAGGCGGTCGCGACGAGCAGGACGGCGAGGAACGGTCGCATCCCCCGAGTGTGCGGGCTCGGCGGGCCGGGCGGGGTCGCTTCGGCGCGGACGGCCGCGCGGGCAGCGGCGCCGGTAGGGTCGCGGCCGTGCCTGACGTGGTGGTGACCGGGGAGCCGTTGACGCCCGCTGACGTGCTGGCGGTGGCGCGCGGCGGTGCCGGGGTCCGGCTGGCCGCCGAGGCGCTGGCGAACCTCGCGGCCGGCCGCGAGATCGTCGAACGGCTCGCGAGCGGCGACCGCCCGGCGTACGGCATCTCCACCGGCTTCGGCGCGCTCGCGACCCGGCACATCCCGGCCGAGAGCCGGGCCCAGCTGCAACGCTCTCTGGTGCGTTCGCACGCGGCCGGCATGGGGCCGGCGGTCGAGCCCGAGGTCGTGCGGGCGATGATGCTGCTCCGGCTGCGGACGCTGGCGACCGGGCGGACCGGGGTCCGGCCGGTGGTCGCGGAGACGCTGGCCCGGCTGATCGCGAGCGGCGTGACGCCGGCGGTCCCCGAGCACGGCTCGCTGGGGTGCAGCGGCGACCTGGCGCCGTTGGCGGCGGTGGCCCTGGCGCTGATGGGGGAGGGCGATGCGGGCGTCGCCGACCCGGTCGTACTCGAGGAGAAGGAGGGCCTGGCCCTCATCAACGGCACCGACGGCATGCTGGCGATGCTGCTGCTCGCCTGCGCCGACCTGGCGTCGTTGCTGACCCACCTCGACGTTGCGGCGGCGATGAGCGTGGAGGCGCTGCTAGGGACGGACCGGGTGTTCGCGGCCGACCTGCAGGCACTGCGCCCGCACCCCGGGCAGGCGGCGAGCGCGGCGAACCTGCGCAACCTGCTGGCCGGCTCGGCGATCGTCGCCTCGCACCGCGAGGGGGACACGCGGGTGCAGGACGCGTACTCGCTGCGCTGCGCGCCGCAGGTGCACGGCGCCGCGCGCGACACGCTCGCCCACGCGGCCGCGGTCGCGGAGCGCGAGCTGGCGGCGACCATCGACAACCCGGTCGTGCTGCCCGACGGCCGGGTCGAGTCGAACGGCAACTTCCACGGCGCCCCGGTCGGCTACGTCTGCGACTTCCTCGCGGTGGCGATCGCGGACGTGGGGTCGATGGCCGAACGGCGTACCGACCGGATGCTCGACAAGGGGCGCTCGCACGGGCTGCCGCCGTTCCTGGCCGACGACCCGGGCGTGGACTCGGGGCTGATGATCGCGCACTACACGCAGGCCGGGATGGTCGCCGAGAACCGGCGGCTCGCGGTGCCGGCCAGTGCCGACAACGTCCCGACCAGTGGCATGCAGGAGGACCACAACTCGCTCGGCTGGGGCGCCGCGCGCAAGCTGCGCCAGGCCGTGCACAACCTGCGCCGGATCGTCGCGGTCGAGCTGGTCACGGCCGCCCGCGCGCTCGACCTGCGCGCGCCGCTGGCGCCGGCGGCCGGGACCGCGGCGGCGCGGGACGCGATCCGCGCCGCCGTGCCAGGGCCGGGTCCCGACCGGTGGCTGGCGCCCGAGCTGGCGGCCGCGGAGGACCTGGTGGAGGACGGCGCCATCCTGCGCGCCGTCGCGGCCGCCGGAGTGGAGGTGGCGTGATGTTCGACCTGGAGAAGACCGCCGAGCTCGAGCGGCTGTTCGCCATCCCGCGCGAGGAACGGAACGACACCTGGCGGGAGGCGTTCTTCGCCGCCGTGCCCGACGCGTCGCTGGCGACGTTCGCCGAGCAGGTGGCGTACGGGCCGGACGGCAACCCGTATTTCCGGCTCGCGGTCCCCGAGCCGGGGCCGTTCGAGACGTTCTGCCTGCGGCACGTGCTCGACGGCTGCCTGGAGAACGGGGTCGGGGTCGTCGTGCTGTCGCGCGACGGCGAGGCCGAGTGGGTGTTCGCGTACGGAGACCTGTGGGGGTTCAAGGAGAGCGGTCGGTTCCCCGCGGGCGGCCCTCCGGCGGTCGTCACCGAGCGGAGGCCGGCGACCGTCGGCCCGCCGAACGAGGCGATGCTGCCCGCGTACGCCCGCCGGGTGCTGCGGCGGGTGTTCGAGGAGGACGGCGTGACCGACGCAGAGGTGTGGCTCGTCCACGCGCCCGGCCTCGACCCCGAGCGGTCGTTCGCGTTCCGCCCCGCGCCGAGCCGGGGGCTGCTCTGGTACGTCCGCCGCGACCTCGGTGTCCTCACCGCCCAGGAGGGGTGGGGGCCCGGCCTGCCGCTCTGACGCGGTGGCGGGGCTAACCTGTCGCGCATGCACGGAGCGCGGGTGGTCAGGGCGCCGCGCGGCGCCGCGATGACGTGCCGTTCGTGGGGGGCCGAGGCCGCCCTGCGGATGCTGCACAACAACCTCGACCCCGAGGTCGCCGAACGCCCCGACGACCTCGTGGTCTACGGCGGCAACGGCCGGGCCGCACGCGACTGGCGGTCGTTCGACGCGATCGTGGAGACGCTGCGCACGATGGCGCCGGACGACACGCTGCTGGTGCAGTCCGGCAAGCCGGTCGGCGTGCTGCGGACGCACGAGTACGCGCCCCGCGTCCTCATCGCGAACTCGCTGCTGGTCCCGCGCTGGGCCACCCCCGAGCACTTCCGCGAGCTGGAGGAGCAGGGGCTGATCATGTACGGCCAGATGACGGCCGGCTCGTGGATCTACATCGGGACGCAGGGCATCCTGCAGGGCACGTACGAGACGTTCGCGGAGGTCGCCCGCCGGCACTTCGGCGGCACGCTGTCCGGCCGGCTGGTGCTCACCGCCGGGCTCGGCGGCATGGGCGGCGCGCAGCCGCTCGCCATCACCGGCAACGGCGGCGTGGCGCTCGTCGTGGAGGTGGACCCGGCACGCGCGGAACGCCGCCGCGACAACGGCTACCTGGACGAGGTCGCGCCGTCGCTGGACGCCGCGCTCGCCCGCTGCGCGGCGGCGACCGCCGCGGGCGATGCGGTGTCGATCGGGGTCATCGGCAACGCCGCCGAGCTGTTCCCGGAGATCCTGCGCCGCGGCGTCCCGGTCGACGTCGTCACCGACCAGACGTCCGCGCACGACGCGCTCGACGGCTACGTCCCGGCCGGGATGTCGCTCGACGAGGCCGCCGAGCTGCGGCGGGTGAAGCCGTCGGAGTACGTGGACCGGGCGCGGGAGTCGATGGCCGAGCACTGCCGCGCGATGCTCGGCTTCCAGGCGGCCGGCGCGGTCGTCTTCGACTACGGCAACGGCCTGCGCGGCCAGGCCCGCGACGCGGGCGTGGCGAACGCGTTCGACTACCCGGGCTTCGTGGCGGCGTACATCAGGCCGCTGTTCTGCACGGGCACCGGGCCTTTCAGATGGGCGGTGCTGTCGGGCGACCAGGCCGACCTCGCGGCGACCGACGACGCGGTGCTGGCGGCGTTCCCCGACAACGACCCGCTGCACCGATGGATCCGCTTCGCGCGGGAGAAGGTGCAGGGCCAGGGGCTCCCGTCGCGGATCTGCTGGCTCGGCTACGGCGAGCGGCACGTCGCGGGCGCGGCGTTCGACGAGCTGGTGGCGCGCGGCGTCGTCAGCGCGCCGGTCGTCATCGGCCGCGACCACCTCGACGCGGGTTCGGTCGCGTCGCCGGAACGGGAGACCGAAGCGATGCGCGACGGCACCGACGCGGTCGCCGACTGGCCGATCCTCAACGCCCTGCTCAACACGGCATCCGGCGCCTCGTGGGTCTCGGTCCACCACGGCGGCGGCGTCGGCATCGGCAAGTCGATCCACGCCGGCGTCGTCGTGGTCGCCGACGGCACGCCCGAGTCGGCCGGCCGGCTGGAACGCGTGCTCACCAACGACCCCGGCACCGGCGTCCTCCGGCACGCCGACGCCGGCTACGACCTCGCGCTCGACACCGCGCGCGACGTCGGCATCCGCATCCCCCTCGAACCGGGTACGGAGGCGCCCGCCTGGCAGCGCCCGTGACGGACCTCCTCGTCCGCGGCATCGGCCGGCTGCTGCCGATGACCGCGCCGCCGGTGCCGTCGGCGGCGGTGGTGATCCGGGGCGGGTCGGTCGCGTGGGTCGGGCCCGAGGCGGACCTGCCGGCCGGACTCGGCGACGGACCGGAGCTCGCGGAGCTCGCGGAGCTCGACGCCGGCGGCGCGTGCGTCGTCCCTGGCTTCGTGGACCCGCACACGCACGCCGTCTGGGCGGGCTCGCGGCGCGCGGACTTCGAGCAGCGGCTCGCCGGGGTGCCGTACGGCGACATCCTGGGCAGGGGCGGCGGCATCCACTCGACCGTGCGCGCGACCCGCGCGGCGTCGTACGACGACCTGCTGGCGCTGACCACCGAGCGGCTCGCCGCGATGCGGGCCACCGGCACGACGACCGTGGAGATGAAGTCCGGCTACGGCCTCACGCCGGACGACGAGCTGCGGCTGCTCGACGTCGCGGTGGCGGCGGGGGCGGGGGAGGTGACGTACCTCGGCGCGCACGCCGTGCCGCCGGACCGGGACCGGGATGCGTACGTCGCCGAGGTCGTCGCGACGCTGCCCGCCGCACGGGAGCGCGGGGCGGCGTGGTGCGACGTGTTCTGCGACGAGGGCGCGTTCACGGTGGACGAGGCGCGGCGGGTGCTGACCGCCGCGCGGGCGGCGGGGCTGGGGCTGCGCCTGCACGCCGACCAGCTCGCGCGGATCGGCGCGACCGAGCTGGCCGCCGAGACCGGCTGCGCCAGCGCGGACCACCTCGACCACCTGGCGCCCGAGGGCGCGCGGGCGCTGGCCGCGGCGGGCGTCGTGGCCGTGCTGCTGCCGGCCTGCGCGCTGACCATGCGGCACGGCCGGTGGGACGCGGCGCGGCACCTGCGCGACGCCGGCGCCACGATCGCGCTCGGCACCGACTGCAACCCGGGCACGTCGTGGTGCGAGTCGATGCCGTACGTGATCCAGCTCGGCTGCCTCGCGTACGGGCTCTCGGTCGAGGAGGCGTTCCGCGCGGCGACGCTCGGGGCGGCGGCGGCGCTGCGGCGCACGGACATCGGGCACCTGGCTGTGGGTGCGAGGGGCGACCTCGCCGTGCTGAACGCCGACCACGAGGCCGACCTGGTCGCGCACCTAAGCGCCGTTCCGGTGCGGCACACCGTCGTGGGCGGTACTGTGTGCTAAGGTCGGCACATGCGCATGCACATCATCGTCGAGGACGACGTCGTCGAGCGGATCGACCGGCTGGCCGGCGAGCGCGGGCGTAGCGGCTGGGTCGTGAAGGTCGTGCGCGACGCGCTCGACCTGGAGGAGCGCAAGGCGGCGATCCTCGCCGGCCTCGGCAGCATCCCCGACACCGGCCACGAGTGGGACGACGACGTCGCGGCCTGGGTGCGCGCGCAGCGCCAGGAGACCGCGTGGCGGAAGGAGCCGCTGGATGCCGGTCTTGCTCGATAGCACGGTCCTCATCGACGCGGCCCGCGGCCGCCCGGCGGCCGACCGGATCAGGGGACTGCTCGGGCAGGGCGAGGTCCCCTACATCTGCGCGATCAACACCGAGGAGATCCACCGCGGCCTGCGGCTCGACGAGGTCGGGCGGGTGACGACGCTGCTGCTCGCGTTCCGCCTAGCGCCGCTCGGGCTGGTCGAGGGCGCGCTGGCCGGGACGTGGCGCCGGGAGTACGCCGCGCGCGGGATCACCCTCGACCGCGCGGACTGCCTCATCGCCGCCGCGGCGCTGGGGGTGCACGCGACGATCGCGACGGGCAACCCCAAGGACTTCCCGATGGAGGGCGTGACGGTCGAGCACTGGCCGGTCGGGCGCTGAGACGCGAACGCCCCCGGGCGGGAGGTCCGGGGGCGGTCGGGAGGGTCAGCGGGCGTTACTCGTCGTCGCTCCAGAGCAGCAGCGCGAGCTCGGCGTCGAGGTCGAGGTACTGGCTCTCGGCGCCGGTCGGGACCGCGGCGTAGGAGCGGGTCAGGAACTCCACCAGCTCGGTGAGCGACGACTCGAACAGCGCCTCGCCCGAGGGGCTGGACAGCGAGAGGCAGACCGCGGCGGCGCCGTTGGAGCGGGTCGGCCACACCTTCACGTCGCCGTCGCCGACGAGGCGGGTGACGCCGTCGGTCAGCAGCTGCCGGGCGAACCGCCACTCGACGGTGCCGCGCTCGCCGCCGGTGTGGAACGTCACCTGTACGGCGTACGGGTCGGCGGCGTCGTAGGTGATGCTCGCCAGGACCGGGAGGGCCGTGCTGCCGGGGACGACCAGGCGCAGGTCGAGGTCGGCGGTGACGGCGGCGGGACGGGTGCTCATCTTCGGGGTCAGCCCTTTCGCTGGCCGGGTGCTGCGGTTCGTGCTGGAGAACGACGCCGAGCCGGGCCGGTGACGCACCCCGATGGCGAGGTAGCACATACCCGGACAAGCCGGTACTGACGCGTGTCCAGGGTACGAAGCCCCGGGACGTTGGTCATAGGCTCGTCACCCATCCGATTCGACTTCAGCGTCGAAGAACCTGCTGTGAGGACGCTCGTGCCACCCACTCAGGGCTACGCCGCCCTCGACGACCCCGCGCTGGTCGCGCTGGTCGTCGACGGCGACGGCTCCGCGCTGGAGGCGCTCTACGGGCGCTACGGGCGAGCCAGCTACGGGCTGGCCCGGCGCATCCTCGCCGACGAGCAGCTCGCGCAGGACGTCGTGCAGGAGGTGTTCCTGACGGTCTGGCGGGACGCGGCGAAGTACGACGCGTCGCGCGGCGGCTTCTCCACCTGGCTGCTCACGATGACCCACCACAAGGCCGTCGACTCGGTCCGCCGCGAGGAGAACCTGCGCAAACGGCGTACCTCGATCGACGTCCTCGAGTTCACCGAGTCGGACCAGCCGCGGGTGGACGAGGAGGTCTGGGAGGTGTTGCGGCGGGAGCGGGTACGCACCGCGCTCGCCGACCTCCCCGACCCGCAGCGGCAGGCGTTGGGCCTGGCCTACTTCGGGGGTTACACACAGCGCGAGATCGCGAAGCTGACCGACACCCCGCTCGGCACCGTGAAGACACGGATGCTGGCCGGGATGAAGCGGCTGCGCGACGTGCTCGAGACGCCGCTCGACGGCGGCGCCGACCCCAGGAGGACACAGTGACCGCCGGACACGCGGCGTGGGACGAGCTGGCGGCGGGCTACGCCGTCAACGCTCTCGAGCCGGAGGAGGAGCACGCGTTCGTCGGGCACCTGCGCGGCTGCGACCGGTGCCGCGACACCCTCGCCGAGCTGGAGCAGGTGACCGGCCAGCTCGCGTACGCCGCCGAGCCGGCCACGCCCCCGGCGGAGCTCGGCCGGCGCATCCTGGACGCCGCGGCGGCCGAGCGGCCGGCGGTGTTCGGGAAGACGCCGCCGATGATCGCCGCCGTCGGCAGTGACCGCGCGCCCCGGCAACGCCGCCCCGGCCGGGTGTGGCAGCCGACGTTCCGCGCCGCCACGCTGGCGACGGCGGCCGCGGTGCTCGTCGTGCTCGGGCTCGGCGGCTGGAACTTCGTCCTGCGCGGCGACAGCCGGGCCAAGGAGATCGCGCTGGAACGCCGCGACAAGGCGCTGACCTGCCTCGCGTCGCCGGAGGGCCGCAGGTTCGTCATGAGCTCGCCCGGTGGGCAGCGCGCGACGTCCTGCCTGTCCGACGGGCGCGCGTACCTCGTCGTGGACCGGCTCGAGGCCAACGACCGCGACTCCTCCGTCTACGTCCTGTGGTGGCTCGACGGGCAGGGGCAGCCGAAGCCGGTGGAGCGCTTCGACGTCGCCGCCGCCGGCACCGCGGTCTACGAGCTGCCGATCGAGGCGAGCGAGGGTGACGTCGCCGCGATGGCGGTGTCGTTGGAGCAGGGCCGCGCGCTGCCGAAGGTGCCGAGCCGGGTCGTCCTGTCGGGCGAGGCCGCGCGGGCCTGACGGCCGGCCTGGTCGCGGGCTTGATCGCGGGCTTGATCGCGCGGCGTGGGAGCATCGCCGCCATGGAGCCCGCCGACCACTACGCCGGCCTGCTCAGGGAGCTGCGCGGCCCGGTCGCGTCGATCCAGAGCTACGTACGGACCCTCATCGACCGCGACGACGACCTGTCGCACTCCGCCCGCGCGACGATCCACCAGGTGATCCTGCAGCACGCGCAGCGGCTCGACGGGTTCGTGGACGACGTCGTCCTCTACGTCCGGCTGCTCGCGGGCGGGCTGTCCACGCAGGCGGAGCCGTTGATGGCGCTGGCCGTGGTCGAGGAGGTACGCCGCCAGGTCGACGAGCCCGACCGGGTCGCCGTCACCGGCGCCGACGCCGTGCTGCACGCCGACCGCGCGGCGCTCGTGGCGGCGTTGCGGCGGCTGGTCCGCAACGCACTCGTCTACGGCCCGCGCCTCGGCGCGGTCACGGTCGCCGTGTCCGTCGCGGACGGGTGGGTCGAGATCGCGGTCAGCGACAGCGGCCTCGGCATCCCGGCGCCGCGGCGCGCGGAGGCGCTGGAGCCGTTCACCCGCGCGCTGCACCCCGAGGAACGCCGCCGCGACGGCGTCGGACTCGGCCTCGCGACCGCGCGCGAGCTGGTCAAGCTGCTCGGCGGCGAGGTGCTGCTCCGCGACAACGAGCCGGGACTCACGGCGGTCGTCCGGCTGCCCGCTTAGCAGGGCTCGGCGAAACGCCGGCCCGGCTGGCCACCCGCGCCAACTTCCAGTGCCGGGGAACACTGCTCGTGCCCGGCAACACTGGAAGTTGGCGTGACCGCCCACGAACAAGCCCGTTTCGGCACGCCCTGCCAGCGGCGCCGGACGCCGCCGAAGGCGCGCGACGACGCCGGGAGGCGTTGTGTAGAGTCGCAGCCGTTCCCGGGCGTATAGCTCAGTGGGAGAGCGCTTCGTTCACACCGAAGAGGTCCCTGGTTCGAAACCAGGTACGCCCACCCGGACCCACTCTCACGGCTTCAGCACGTACGCGTAGACGTAGTCGGGCGCGATCTTCAGGTGCCAGTTCGCGAGCCGGTGGTACGTCCGCTTCCAGATCCAGATCCGGTACTTCTTGCCGAACAGCTTGAACCGGATCGCCTTCCCCTTCACCGTCTCGCGGATCGCGTCCCGGTACCCCCAGCTCACCAGGCCGCTGGTGTACACCGTGCGGTCGTCGACGGCGTTCACCTCCTCGGTGTTCGCGGTGCTCGCGGTGCAGCTCCGGCCGCTGCCGACGGTGACCTCGTAGCAGAGGGTGTCGAACTCGCCACGGGCGCCGACGCGGTGGTCGGACGCGGCCTGGAGGAACGAGTAGTGGCGCGGCAGCCTCGCCTGGGTCGACCCCATCGGGTGCGACCCGAACAGCACCGGCTGCACCATGCCGGTCGGCGACAGGTGCCGGTGGCACGACGCGGACACGCGGTACCAGTTCGAGTCGAAGTGCGGCTGGACGGTCCCGGTGATGACCGCCCGCCAGAACGCCGGCGTCCCGAGGTGCGCCCCGACGACCTGGTCGACGTAGTAGCGCAGCGCCCTGGTCGGGTTACTGCCCATGTCGAACGCGCGGGTGCTGATCACCGGCGGCAGCAGGTTCTGCCGCAGCGCCGCGTTGGCCGCCAGGTCGACGGCCGACGGCTGCGCGAAGTACGACATCGGCTGGTGCCGCCAGCTGCCGCTCGCCGCGCACTGGCTGTCCATCGACAGCACGCCGTCGTCCCCACCGTGGTGAAACAGCATCTTCATGACGGCCGAGAACGGCTTCGCCGCCGACTCGTCCTCGCCCATGGCGCTGGGGTGGCCGCCGGCCACGACCAGCGCCGGCACCGGCGTCAACGCAGCCAGCGGTTGCCACACCGTCTGCATGACGGGCACCGCGAGGTCGGTGAGGACGCTCTCACCGATGATCGGCGTCCACGAGCAGGGCACGTCGAACCCGAACGCGTTGCTGCCCACCCAGTCCGCCAGCTCGCACGCGGGGCGGCTGAGGGCGGCGTGCCAACCGAGCCAGGCCATCACCGTCGCGTAGTGGCTCCCGCTGTACGCGCCCATGTACGCAACGTGCGCGCGCATCCGGTCCGCGATCCAGCGGAGGTTCCCGATGCCGGTGAACGGCGACGCGACCGACGAGAGGCGGGCGACGCCCAGCGACACGTCGACCAGCGGGCCGCCGGTCGAGTGGGACTGGATCACGCACCCCTTGGCGCAGAAGCCCAGCTTGTCGCCGCTCGCGTCGGGCACCACTCCCGCGCCCGTCGTCATCGCCCGTGCCGCCTGCGAGAGGAACGCGTGCACGCCGTGGCCGAGGTTCTGCGTGCTGGCCCAGCTCACGACGAGGTAGCGATTCGTGGGCGGCGCCGCGGCGTTGCCGCCCTTGAGGTAGCGGGTGATGTGCTCGTCCCAGTACGCCTTCGCGCGCTCCTTCCAGTAGCCGCCGTCGGTGAACGCCGCGGCGTCCTCCGGCCACTCCGCGCGCGGCTCCGCGGCGCCACCGAGCTTCTCGTCGATGCTCTCCTTGTCGAGCCCGTGGACGAAGATCACGTCCCGCCCGCCGAACGGGCCGTCGGCGGCCAGCTTGCGGTTGTCGACGCAGCCCGGTGGCACCAGCCCGGGTCCCCGCGGGAGCAGTGGCCGCGGGGCCGCGCGTGGCGCCGGCTCGAACACCGGCGTGTCCCGCATCGCGGTGACGGCGCCGGGGCAGCTACCGGCGATCCGGCCGTGCGCGATCATCGTGGCGGCGTCGGGCCGCTGGATGCTCGTCGCGAGCTGCTCGGTATACGTGTCGAGAGCCGTCGCGACCTCGGCCGCGGTGGACGTGAAGCCCGCGTCGCCGAGCTGCCGGTCGAGGTCGAGGTACGGCCCGACCTGCGGCACGTCACCGCCGATCGACCACGGGCACTCGACCTCGCCGTACCACTCGTCGTCGGCCGTGTCGTGGTTCGGGTACCGGTCGACGACGGAACCGTTGTCGATCTCCTCCTCGGGCCCGACCTCGACGTCGGTGGCCTCCGGCGGCAGCACGACGTTGCCCTTCTCGTCCGTGGGCAGCTCGGCGCAGCACACGTCCTGCTCTGCGGACGCCGGCTCCTCGGGGCGGGCCGGACGGCCCCCGTCGCCGCAGGACAGCAGCAGCGAGTCGAGGGTCCACGTGTCGTTGGCCGGCTGGTAGCCGCCGCTGCTGTTGGCGGCGGCGCCGCCGAACAGCACCGCCTGCCCCCGGACGGCGTGGTAGGCGAGCCCCGCGTCGTAGCGTCCCGGCGGGCTGACGACGGTGCTGACCTCGGTCCACGTCGCGCCGTCCCACGACCAGGTGTCGTCGTGCGCCGTCGCGCTCAGGTCGCCGCCGCCGAACAGCAGCGCGGCGCCGCGCCCGGAGTCGTACGTCATCATCGGCGCCCACCGGCCGGGCGGCGCGGAGGCGGTCTTCCGCTCGGTCCACGTGGCGCCGTCCCACGTCCACGTGTCGCGGTGCTGCACGCTGCCGTCGCCGGTGCCACCGAACAGCACGACCTCGCGGCGGGCGCCGTCGTACACCGCGGTGGCGGTGCGCCGCGACGGGCGCGCGGCCGGCGTGCGCTGCACCCAGTTCGACCCGGTCCAGACCCACGTGTCGTCGAGGTACGGGCCCTGGTTCGACCGCCCGCCGAACAGCACGGTCTCGCCGCGCGCCGCGTCGTAGGTCAGCGCGTAGTGCTGCCGAGGGCTCGGCGTCGCCGCCGGCGCGTGCCGGCGCCACGCGGTGCCGTCCCACGTCCACGTGGCACCCGGGTTGAGGCCGTTGTAGCCGCAGAACAGCACGCTGACGCCGTGCCCGGAGTCGTACGTCATCTTCGCGGCGGGGCAGTAGCCGGGGTTCGTGGCGGGGAACCGCTGCGTCCACGCGGCGCCGTCCCACACCCAGGTGTCCGTGCGCTGCGGGTTGTTGCCGGCCGGGCCGTACCCGCCGAACAGCACGACCTCGGCGCGCCGCTCGTCGTACGTCATGGCGGGGCTGGAGCGCACCGGCGGCGACGTGGCAGGTCTCGCCTGCATCCACGACTCGGCGAGCGGGTCGGCGGCGGCGCCTGTGACGACGGTGGGTGAGACGAGCGAGACGGCGGCAGCGAGCGCCGCCACTCGCCCTAGGCGAGCGGACATGGGTGAACTCCCCCGTGATGGTGGTGCGGACCGGCGAAAGAATTGGTCCCGGTCCGAGGTTTGTCAACGACGGTACGGGGTAAAACCATCCGTTCGCCCGGTCATCCGAACGCCCCGTGGCAACGGACTGAGCACGCGGTGGCGCGGTTCCTGCTGCTGTCATGGTGAGGTCTCGGCCACCGGTCCGAGGCCGAACTGTCGCGGCCGCGGCACCACCTGTCGGCGCGCTGGTGCGCGCACAGGCGAGCCGTCCAGCGGGTCGCCGGACGGGCCGCGCCGTTGCTCCGAACGGGTGGACCGCTACCGGCAGATGCGTAGATCAGGGGCGTACGGGGGAAGCGACACAGCGAGGTTGATGCATTCCGCCGGTCCGAGGCTGACACTGGAGGCGCGCGTACCGGTTACGGGCGCGATGGCCGCGAGCAGGACGAGAGAAGCGAGAAGGCGACGCATGATGAACCTCCAGGGGGACGTGGGGGCTAGTTCGGAACCTGCACGCACGGGGGAGCCGGTGATTACGCCCGCGTTCGAGACCGTGTGGCCGGACGTGGAACGCCGCCTGCGCGCGCTGCTCTACCGGCGCGGGCTCGACCAGGCGTCGGCGGAGGACGTCGTGCAGGAGGTGGCGCTGCGCGCGCTCTCCGGCGGCGTGACGTTCACCTCCGCCAAGGACCTGCTGCGCTGGGCCGCGCCGGTCGCGTGCAACCTGCACGTCGACCTGCTCCGCCAGCGGGCGTGGCTGGAGCACGAGGTCGACGCTGACCGGCCATGCTCGTCCGACGTCGCGCGCCAGGTCGCCGACCGGCTGGAGCTGCAACGCGCGCTGCGCGGGCTCGCCGCGCTACGGCCCGCCGACCGCGCCGCGATCATGGACGCGGTGCGCGACGACCACGCGGAGCCGCGCACCCGCAAGGAGGCGGTCCGCCTTGCGGTCCGCCGCCACCGCGCCCGCAGCCGCCTGGTGCTCGCGATGGAGCAGCTCGCCGCGTGGGTGGTCGGCTGGCGCTGGCTGCGGCAGCCGAGCGCGGTCGCGACGGCCGCCGTGCTGGTCCCGGCGGCGGCGTTCCCGCTGCTGTTCACGACCCCGGCGCCGTCCAGCGCGCCACCCACTTCGCGGGCGCCCGCCGCGAGCGAGCCCGCCGTCCGGCCGCCCGCGGCGCGCGACGCGCGCGCGGTTGGGCCGGCCGCCGCCGGTACGACAGCGACGGGCACCGGAAGGGCGCCGTCCGGCCGGGCCGGCGCGGCGCGCGCCACGGCCGCCCCCGAGCCGGCCGCGCCGACGCAGCCGCCGCTGGTGGACCTGCACACGGCGGACGGCAAGGGCGCGAAGGTGCACACCGACGACCGCCGCGAGGGCGACAAGCACGTCTGCATTACGGACCTTCCCGTCGTCGGGGCGATCTGCGAGGTGTAATCAGGACCCCGCTCGACCGTGCTCGGATCGGAGAACGGAGGCACCAGTGCCGGTACGACTGTCGAGCGTCGACCTGGACCGCCGCACCGCCGTCGTCCGCGTGGCGGACGCGGAGGGCGACGACGTCCCGCACGCGCTGCGCGGCACGCTCGCCGCGCTGTTGCACGAGCCCACGTGGCACGTCGTCGTGGCGTTCGAGCGCTGCGAGCGCGACCTGCCGCTGCGCCCCGAGCTGGGCGAGGTGCTGGACCAGGCGCGCGGGTGGGCGGCCGAACGCGACTGCCGCCTGTCGGTCACGCCGCTGCGCGACGTCCGGCAGGTGACCCGCCTCGGCTGAGGCGCGGGCGTGGCGCCGTCAGGCGAGCGCGCGGGCGGCGTTGATCCGGCCGGCGCCGAAGTAGTCGTCGGTGCCGCGCGGGCCGCGGTCGTCCGCGGTCGCCACGATCCGCGCCGCCACCTGGTCGGGCGTCCACGACGGGTTACGCGCGAGCAGCAGTGCGGCCAGCCCGGAGACGAACGCCGCCGACATCGACGTCCCGTGGAACGCCGCGTAGTAGCGCCGCCCCTGGCGCGGGTCGAACGCCGTCGACACGACGCCGACGCCCGGCGCGCTCACGTCCACGTACGCGTGGTGCGTCGAGAACGACGCCACCTTGTCCCGCTGGTCGGTCGCGCCGACCGCGAGGACGCCGGAGCAGTTGGCGGGGGAGCTGGTCGGGTTGCCGTTCGCGCCGGCGTTGCCCGCGGCGGCCACGACGACGGCGCCGGCCGAGCGGGCGTAGTCGACGGCGTACTGCGTGACGATGCCGCAGCGGACGCCGTCCGAGCCGAGGCTGAGGTTGAGCACGTCGGCACCGGCGTCGGCGGCCCAGACCATGCCGTACGCGATGTCGCAGTCGCTGCCGCCGCCGGTCTCGTCGAGCACCTTTACCGGCAGCAGCCGGGCGCCCCACGAGGTGCCGGCCACGCCGGCCTTGTTGTGCGTGCGCGCGCCGACGATGCCGGCGACGACGGTGCCGTGGCCGTGGTCGTCCATCGGGTCGAGGTCGTCGTTGACGACGTCCCGGCCGGGGACCAGCCGGCCGGCCAGGTCGGGGTGGGCGAGGTCGATGCCGGAGTCGAGGACGGCGACGGTGACGGCGGCGGTCGCGCCCGTCTCGCGGTCCCACGCGCGCGGCGCGCCGATCTTCGCGAGCCCCCACTGGTAGCGCAGCAGCGGATCGTTCGGCGCCTTGTGCGCCCGCGCGACGCTCTCCGCCTGCACGCCGCGCACGCCCGGGGCGCGCGCGACCAGCGGGAGCGCCGCGTCGCGGGCGACCGGGCTGCCGAACGACACCTGGAGGACGTTCAGCGCGGGGATCCCACCGACCACCAGGCCACCCGCCGCCGTCGCGGCGCGCGCCGCGCGGGCGCCGCCGCGCGCGTCGTACGCCACCAGCGCGCTCGACCCGGACTCCATCGCGACGGCGTTGCACACCGACGGCAGCCAGGCGTCGGCGGGCGCGGCGACGGCGCCGCCGTACGCGAGCACGGCGGCCAGCACAGCGGTGGTCGTCCGCACGCGGGCCCTCCCAGGGTCTCGCGAGGAGTTCGCCGCGGCGGCCTGGGGTCCCTGCCGGGAGCCCGCAGGGGTCAGACCGCGGCGACCGCGTCGTCCAGCGTGTCGAACACGTCGATGACGGTGTCGATCTGCACCAGCCGCAGCGCGTTCTTCACGACGCGCTGCGGCCGGGCGACGACCAGCCGGTGCCCGACCGAGCCGGCCCGGTTGCGGGAGGCGACGAGCACGCCGAGCCCGGTGGAGTCCATGAAGCCGACCTCGTCGAGGTCGACGATGACGGTGGCGTACTGCTGGACCGCGTCCACCAGCGTCGAACGCAGCCTCGGCGCGGTGGCGATGTCGACGTCGCCGCGCACGGACAGCACGACGTAGCCGTCCTGCGCGGTGGTGTCGATCGTGAAGGCCACGGCCGCCCCGTTACCCGCTCTCGCGGCTGCCGCCACCCGCGGGCGGCGTCCACCCGAGGTCCACGAGGGTCTGGCGGAACAGCAGCCGGGCCAGCGTCGCCCGCTCGGCCAGCTCCATGACGACCGTGGCGTCCTCGCCGTCGCGGTTGGCGGCCGCGAGCTCGTCGGCGGCCCGCAGCCAGCCGCGCACGGCCTCGCGGAGGCGTTCCTCCTGCTGCTCCGTCATGCTGCGGACCACAGCCACCCCGTCCTTGATCGCGTGAACGCTGCGATCCAAGCATGTCCACGCGGGGGCCGGGTGACACCCCGCCACCGACGCCGTGCGCGACCCGGTCGCGCGCCGTGCGGGATCAATGCGGAGAACGCGACCGGGTCGCGTTCTCCGCGTGCCCCGCGCCGCGCCGGACGCGCGGCGACGGCGCGTACCGGAACATCCCCCGCGAAAAACCCGGATGACGGACGCCACTACGATCGAGGCCCGACCCCGATCCAAGGAGCGCTGACCCGTGGCCGACATCCGCCTCACCCTCGACGGCTCGCCGTACGTGGTGGAGGCGGGGACGACGGCGGGCGGCGCGCTCAAGAACGCCGGCGTCAAGGCGATCGCGGTCAAGGACGCCGCCGGCGACCTGCACGACCTCAACTGGGCGGTCGAGGACGGCGCGGCGCTCACCGCGGTCCCGATGGCGACCGAGGAGGGCCGGCACATCCTGCGGCACTCGGCGGCGCACGTCATGGCGCAGGCGGTGACCCAGCTCTTCCCCGACGCGAAGGTCGCGATCGGCCCGCCGGTGCAGGACGGCTTCTACTACGACTTCGACGTCGAGAAGCCGTTCACCCCGGAGGACGTCGAACGCATCGAGGCCAGGATGCGCGAGATCGTCGCCGCGAACCAGCGCTTCCACCGGCGCGTGGTCGCCCCGGACGAGGCGCGCGAGCTGTTCGCGGACCAGCCGTACAAGCTGGAGATCATCGAACGCGCCCAGGCCGGCGCGGTCGAGGGCGAGGAGACCGTCGACGCGGCCGGCCCCGAGATCAGCGTCTACGACAACGACGGCGGCTTCACCGACCTGTGCCGCGGGCCGCACCTGCCCAACACCAAGGCCATCCCGGCGTTCACGCTGATGCGCACCGCGGCGGCGTACTGGCGTGGCGACGAGAAGAACCGTCAGCTGCAGCGCATCTACGGCACCGCGTGGGAGTCGAAGGACGCGCTGGCGGAACACCTGCACCGGCTGGAGGAGGCGGAGAAGCGCGACCACCGCCGGCTCGGCGTGGAGCTCGACCTGTTCTCGTTCCCCGACGAGATCGGCTCCGGGCTCGCGGTGTTCCACCCGAAGGGCGGCACCGTGCGCCGGGTGATGGAGGACTACTCCCGCCAGCGCCACCTGGAGTCCGGCTACGAGTTCGTCAACACGCCGCACATCACCAAGGCGAACCTGTTCGAGACCTCGGGCCACCTGGAGTGGTTCGCGGACGGCATGTACCCGCCCATGCAGATGGAGGGCGCGAACTACTACCTCAAGCCGATGAACTGCCCGTTCCACATCCTGATCTTCCGGTCGCGCGGCCGGTCGTACCGCGAGCTGCCGCTGCGGCTGTTCGAGTTCGGCAGCGTGTACCGGTACGAGAAGTCCGGCGTCGTGCACGGCCTCACCCGGGTGCGCGGCATGACCCAGGACGACGCGCACATCTTCTGCACGAAGGAGCAGATGGGCGACGAGCTGAAGAACCTGCTCGGGTTCGTCCTCGACCTGCTGCGCGACTACGGCCTCACCGAGTTCTACCTGGAGCTGTCGACCAGGGACGAGACGAAGGAGAAGTTCGCCGGCGCGCCCGAGGAGTGGGAGGAGGCGACCGAAGCGCTGCGCGCCGCGGCCGTCGAGTCCGGGCTGGACCTGGTCGCCGACCCGGGCGGTGCGGCGTTCTACGGCCCGAAGATCAGCGTGCAGGCGAAGGACGCGATCGGCCGGACCTGGCAGCTCTCGACCATTCAGGTCGACTTCCAGCTGCCGCAGCGCTTCGACCTCGAGTACCAGTCCGCGGTCAACGACCGCCAGCGGCCGATCATGATCCACCGCGCGCTGTTCGGGTCGATCGAGCGGTTCTTCGGCGTGCTGACCGAGCACTACGCGGGCGCGTTCCCGGCCTGGCTGGCGCCGGTGCAGGTCATCGGCATCCCGATCGCGGACCGGCACGTCGACTACCTGAGCGGCATCGGCGACCGGCTGCGGGCGAACGGCATCAGGTTCGAGGTCGACGCCAGCGACGAGCGGATGCAGAACAAGATCCGCAAGGCGCAGGCGCAGAAGATCCCGTTCATGATGGTCGCCGGCGACAAGGACGTGGAGGCCGGCGCGGTGTCGTTCCGCTACCGCAACGGCGACGAACGCCGCGGCGTGCCGGTCGACGACGCGGTCGCCGAGATCCTCGCCGTCGTGGCGCAGCGGCTGGTCAAGCCGGACGCGCTGCGCCCGGCCGAGTGAGCCACCACCAGGAGGGGGTCGGCGCGCCCGACGCCTTCCAGCGGCTCTGGGCGCCGGACCGGCTGTCGTACGTGAAGGGCGACAAGGGCGAGGGCTGCCCGTTCTGCCGGGTGCCCTCGCTGACCGACGACGAGGGGCTGGTCGTGCACCGGGGCGAGGCGGCGTACGTCGTCCTCAACCTGTACCCGTACAACCCAGGCCACCTGATGGTGGTGCCGTACCGGCACGTCGCCGGCTACGAGGAGCTGACGGCGGCCGAGGTGGCCGAGGTCGGCGCGCTGACCCAGCAGGCGTTGCGCGCGCTGCGCGCGGCGTCCGGCGCGCACGGCTTCAACGTCGGCCTCAACCTCGGCACCGTCGCCGGCGCCGGCATCGCCGCGCACCTGCACCAGCACGTCGTCCCGCGCTGGGGCGGCGACACGAACTTCATGCCCGTGGTCGGCCACACGCGGGTGCTGCCGCAGCTGCTCGGCGAGACGCGGGCGATGCTGGCGGAGGCGTGGGCGGCGTCGGCGGAGGGGTCGGCGTCGGCGGAGGCCGGCCCGGCGTGACGATGTGCGGCACCGGCCAGCGGCGGCTCGCGGATCACGCGGCGCGCCGGGCGGAGCGCGGGCCGTCGTGGCGGGTGGCGGCCCGGCTGGCGCTGGTCGTGGTCTTCCTCGCGCCGGTGGCATTCATGGTGATCGGGTCGTTGCGGTCGCCGGGCGGCGCCCCGCCGCGCGGGCTGGAGCTGCTGCCGCGCGGGGCGGGGCTGACGGCGTACGAACGCCTCTCCGCGGCGCTGCCGCTCGGGACGTTGCTGCGCAACTCGCTGCTGGTGACGTTCGTGGCGGTGCCGGTGACCGTGCTGATCGCGTCGTGGGCGGGGTTCGCGACCGCGCAGCTGGCGCCGCGTCCCCGGCGGGTGATGCTCACGTTCCTCGTCGTGCTGCTGCTGCTCCCCGTGCCGGTCGTGTGGGTGCCGCGCTTCGCGGCGTACGTGCGCCTCGGCGTGCTGGACACGTACGTCCCGCTGCTCGCGCCCGCGCTGGCCGCGACGACGCCGTTCACGGTGCTGCTGGCGTACCGGGCGTTCCGGCGGGTGCCGGAGGAGCTGTTCCAGGCGGCCCGGCTGGAGGGGGCGGGCGCGTTCACGACGTGGTGGCGGGTCGGGCTGCCGCTGGCCCGCAGCACGACGACCGCGATCGCCGCGCTGGCGTTCGCGTTCCACTGGGGCAACTACCTCGACGCGCTGCTCTACGTGCAGACGCCGCAGCACCGCACGCTGCCGCTCGGCGTGGGGGAGCTGGCCGGGCTGGACGCGGCCGACTTCCCGATCCTGCTGGCCGGGGCGGTCGTGCTGACGCTGCCGCCGTTGCTGGCGCTGGCGCTGGTGCAACGCCGCCTGCTCGGCGCCGTGGACATCGCCGGCGACCGGTAACGGCGCCCGCCCTGTCGCGAACTTCCAGTGCGGCCGAGCACGCGCAGGGCGGGGGCGCACTGGAAGTTCGTACGGCGCGCGGCGCTCGTTAGAGTCCGGCCATGCGCCGTGTCGCCCTCCTCCTCGCGCTGCTGGTCCTGCCGGCGTGCACCGACGGCGGGCGCGGGCCGGACGGCGGCAACGGCGGCACCCGCACGTTGCGCGTCCAGGCGGCCGGCGGCGAGGGTGAGCTCAACGCCCTGCGCGAGATGGTCGCGGCGTTCGAGCAGGCGCACCCGGGCACAAAGGTGGAGTTCACCGGCCTCGCCGAGCAGGGCGAGCACATCGCGAAGCTCGGCACCGCGTTCGCCGGCGGCAGCCCGCCCGACGTGTTCCTGCTGAACTACCGCCGCTTCGGCCGGTTCGCGCAGCAGGGCGTCATCTCGCCGGCCCGGCTGCCGGGCGACAGCGCGGACTACTTCCCGCTGGCGCTCGAGGCGTTCACGACGAACGGCGAGCTGCTCTGCCTGCCGCAGAACCTCTCGAGCAGCGTGGTCTACGTCAACCCGAAGCTGTTCGGCGACGTGCCGTTGCCGAAGGCGGGCTGGACGACCGCCGACCTCGAACACGCCGCCGCCGCGCTGGCCGCGAAGGGCGTCAAGACCATCGGCTACGAGACGAGCATGCGCACGGTGGCGCCGTTCGTCTGGATCTTCGGCGGCGACGTCGTGGACGACCTGAACGAGCCGACCCGGATCACCCTCGACACGCCGCAGGGCCGCGCGGCGCTGACGTACCTGAAGAACCTGCTCGACAACGGCGGCGTCACCGCCACCGACGCGGCCGCGGCCGGGCCGGAGGACCGGTTCGCGCGCGGCGAGCTGGCGATGCTGGTGGACAGCCGGCGCGCGGTTCCCGCGTTCCGCAAGGCCGGGCTGGAGTTCGACGTGGCGCCGTTGCCGAAGGAGACGGCGGAGGCGACGCTGCTGGCCTCCGACGCGTACTGCGTCGCGAAGCGCGCGAAGGACGTGGAGCTCGCGCACGAGTTCGCGGCGTTCGCCGTGGGCGACGAGGGCGGCCGCATCCTGGCCGAGTCGGGCCGTACCGTCCCGAGCCGCTCGTCGCTGGCGAACAGCCCGGCGTTCCTCGCGCCGGACCAGCACCCGAAGTCGTCGCGGGTCTGGCTCACGGTCGCGCCGCACGTCCGCCGGCTGCCGAACGTCGGCCCGTGGAACGAGGCCGAGACGACCGCGAGCGACGCGCTGGAGCAGTACTTCGCGGGCAAGGCGAGCCTCGACGACACGGTACGGCTGGTCGACCGCGAGTCGCGCCGGCTGCTGGCCGCCGAGGGATGAGCATCCGCGCGCCGCTCGCGGAGCTCACCGGGCTCGGGTACCGGTACGGCCACTCCGGCCACTCGGGCGACTGGGCGCTGCGCGACGTGACGCTGGCGATCGAGCCGGGCGAGGTGCTCGCCGTCGTCGGCCCCTCCGGTTCCGGCAAGTCCACGCTGCTCCGGCTGCTAACCGGCCTGCTGCTGCCGACCGAGGGAACGGTCGCCATCGACGGCACCGACGTCACCCGCACCGCGCCCGAACGCCGCCCGGTCGCGATGGTGTTCCAGGGCTTCGCGCTGCTGCCGCACCTGACCGTGCGCGAGAACGTCGCGTTCGGACCCCGCGTGCGACGCGAGCCGAAGGACGCCTCCGCGCGCCGGGTGGCGGAGGCCGCCGAGTCGCTGGGGCTGACGCCGTTGCTGGACCGGTACCCCGGGCAGCTCTCCGGCGGCGAACGGCAGCGGGTCGCGCTGGCCCGCGCGCTGGTCCGCGACCCGGTCGTGTTCTGCCTGGACGAGCCGCTGTCCAGCCTCGACCCGCAGTTGCGCACCGACGCGCGCCGGCTGCTCGCGCCGCTGCTGCGCGCCGAGGGGCGCTGCGCCATCTACGTCACCCACGACCAGGCCGAGGCTATGACGATGGGCGACCGGGTCGCGGTCCTGCGCGGCGGCCGGCTGGAGCAGGTCGCCACCCCGCGCGAGCTCTACGACGCGCCGGCGACGACGTTCGTGGCGTCGTTCGTGGGATCGCCGCCGATGAGCCTGCTGCCGGAGGGGGACGGGTGGGTGGGGGTCCGCCCCGAGGACGTCCGGCTGGTCCCGGGCAACGACGGCACGATCGTCGACGTCGAGGACCTCGGCCACGAACGCCACGTGGCCGTCGACCTTCCCGGCCGCGGCCGGGTCGTCGCCCGGCTCGGCGCGGGGCCGCACCCGCCGCTCGGCACCCCGACCGGCGTCGAGATCGGCGCGACGCGCCGGTTCGGCGCGGACGGCCGAGCGTCGTGAGACCGGTATGAGGAGGCGCGACTACCGGCGCGGGCTGCGGCTGTTGCTGGTGCCGTACGTCCTCGGCGCCACGCTGCTCGTCGTGCTGCCGGCGCTGGCCAGCTTCGCGTTCGCGTTCACCCGCTTCGACGGCATCGGGTCGCCGCGCTGGGACGGGCTCGACGTGTTCCGCGATCTGTTCGTCTCGCCGGAGTTCCACGACTCGGTGCGCGCGACGGCGGTGGTCGCGGCGATCGCGGTCCCGCTGCGCGTGGTCGGCGCGGTCGCGTTCGCGCTGCTGCTGCACCGCCGATCCGAACGCCTCGCCGCGAGCGGCCGGGTCGCGGCGTTCGCCCCCGTGGTGGTCCCCGACGCGGCGACCGCGCTGGTCTGGCTCTGGGTCGTGAACCCGGTCTACGGCCCGCTCGGCATCGCCGCGCGCGCGCTCGGCTTCGACGCCGGGCCGCTGCTGCTCGACCCGTGGCGCGCGCGCGGTGTCGTCATCGCGATCAGCGCGCTGGCCCTGGGGGAGGGGTTCCTCGTCGTGCTCGCCGCCCGCCGCGAGCTACCGAGCGCGGTCTACGACGTCGCCCGGCTGGAGGGCGCCGGCGCGTGGCAGACGTTCCGGCGGGTGACGTTGCCGCTGCTGCTGCCGGTGCTGGCGTTCCTCGTCGTCAGGGACACGGTGGCGAGCGTGCAGGTGCCGCTGGTCCCGACGCTGGTCCTGACCGAGGGCGGCCCGCTCAACGCCACCAAGACGCTGCCGGTCCTGGTCTACGAGAAGGGCTTCGCGGAGCTGCGGTTCGGCGACGCGGCGGCGGTCGCGATGCTGATGTTCGCGCTGGCGCTGGCGGTCGCCGCGGTGCAGCTGCTGTTCCTGCGCCGCCGGCTGCGGTGGTCCGCGAAATAGCCCGAACGTGCCATGGTCGCGCCCGCGCGCGGCGCGCACACTCGACACAGCACGACGGTCCGGATGACCCCGGAGGGCGCACCCCGGCGCTCCCCGGCGGCGGACCGGGTCGCGCGACAGGAAGGCCGGGACCGCGCTCCCCCCGCGGGCACCGGCCTTCTTGGCGTCACGGCTCCGCGACCACCCGCAGCACCGCGCCCGCCCGGTCGAAGACCAGCCACAACGGCCTCCCGGGGAACTCCGGCGCCGCGAGGAAGTCCTGCAACGTCCGCGCCGTCGCGCGCGCGCGACCGGGGCCGGTGATGCCGAGCCCGAGGATGACCTCCACGTCCGGGCGGAGGCGGTAGGTGAACGCGTCCGGGCTGACCTCCACCAGCAGCCCGTCCCACGCCGGCGGCAACGGCTCCGTCGGGCCCGGCTCGCCCTCCTCGGCGGGGTCGCCGCTGACGTGCCCGGTCGGGTTGAACTCCAGCCGGTACGACCCGTCGGTCGCCCGCCGCACCGCGAGGCCGAACCCCACCCGAACGCGTACGCCGACCCGCTCCCTGGCGACCAGCCGGGCGTCCGGCAGCCGCACGACCACCAAGGTCCCGTCGCTCCCGCCGCGGACGAGGAAGTCGCCCTCGTACGTGTACGACCCGACCAGCTCGCGCGGCGGCAGCGTCCCGATCCGGTAGACCTCCCAGCCGTCCGCGGCGCAGTTGCCGGCCGCCGGGCGGCAGAACGCGCGCGTCTCGGACGTGACGACGTACCGCCCGCGCACGACCCGGTAGCCGCCGATGGTCTCGTGCACCGCCTCGGCCCGCGCCGGCAGCGCGGGGAGGTACAGCGGCCGCCCGCAGGGCCGGCCGCGCCGGCCGGTCAGGTCGGTGGAGGTCGTGTGCGCGTCACCGGCGACGTCGAGGCGCGACCGGTCACCCGTGTTGACGCGGACGCTGTGCCGGACCAACGAGTCGCCGCCGCCGACGCGCAGGCCGTCGCGGTCGTAGAACACCGTCCCCGCCACGTCCTGGAAGAGCCGGGTCGCCGAGCACCAGCCGAGCAGCACCCGCGCGTGCTCGGGCCCGCCGATCGCCTCGACCGCGGTCGGCACGTCGTCGCCGGCCGGCCGGTCGTCGTCCTCCGGCACGAGGAACCCGGGCCGGCCGTCGGTGAGCAGCACGGTCCGCAGCACGCCGGGCGGAGGGCGGCGCACGGTCACGAACTGCGCGAACGGGTCCGGCGGCTCGGTGGGCTCCGGCACCGGCTCGGTCGGCACGCCGAACGGCGTCGTCGGGCTCGCCGACGGGCGGGCCTCACGGGCTTCACGCGCCTCGTCGCGCGACCGGCTGACCGAGACGCCGACGAGCGCGAGCAGCACCAGGGCGACGGCGGCGCCGACCGCCCGGCCGGGGCCGGACGGCGGGCGCTCGTCGTCGCCCTGGCCGACGACCTCCGGCTTCACTCCTTGGCCGCGGCCAGCACCTTCTGCGCGAGGTTCTGCGGCATCGGCTCGTGCCGCGCGTAGTGACGGGTGAACGTGCCCGTGCCGTGCGTGAGCGACCGGAGGTCGATGGCGTAGCGGGTGACCTCGGTCTCCGGCACCTCGGCACGGACCAGCGTGCGGCCGTTGCCGACCGGCTCGGTGCCGGACACCCGGCCGCGGCGGCCGGACAGGTCGCTCATGACCGCGCCGACGTACTCGTCGGGCACCAGCACGCCGAGGTCGAGCACCGGTTCGAGCAGGCAGACCTGCGCCGCCTTCGCCGCCTCCTTGAGCGCGAGGCCGCCGGCGATCTGGAACGCCATGTCGGACGAGTCGACGGAGTGCGCCTTGCCGTCGGTCAGCGTCACCTTGACGTCCACCATCGGGTAGCCGGCGACGACGCCGCGCTCCATCTGGGTGCGCACGCCCTTCTCGACGCTCGGGATGAACTGGTTCGGGACGGCGCCGCCGAAGATCTTGTCCACGAACTCGAACCCGCCACCGGGGAACGGCTCGACGGTGATGTTGCACACGGCGTACTGGCCGTGGCCGCCGGACTGCTTGACGTGCCGGCCGAGCCCCTGCGCGGGCGCCTGGAACGTCTCGCGCAGCGGTACCCGTAGGTCGACCTTCTCGACCTCGACGCCGTACTTGGTCTTGAGCCGGTCGAGCAGCACGTCGGCGTGCGCCTCGCCCATCGTCCAGAGGATGAGCTGGTGGGTCTCCGCGTTGCGTTCGAGGCGGACCGTGGGGTCCTCCGCGACGATGCGGTTGAGGCCGGTGCCGAGCTTGTCCTCGTCGGTCTTCGTCTTCGCCTGGATGGCCACGGGCAGCAGCGGGTCGGGCATCTCCCACGGCTCGATGAGCAGCGCGTTGTCCTTGTCGGAGAGCGTGTCGCCGGTCTCGGCGCGCTGCAGCTTGGCGATCGCGCAGATGTCGCCGGCGGCGCACTCGGTGAGGGGGCGCTGCGTCTTGCCGAGCGGCGAGGTCAGCGCGCCGACCCGCTCGTCCACGTCGTGGTCCTCGTGACCGCGGTCGGCGAGGCCGTGGCCCGAGACGTGCACGACCATCTCGGGGCGCAGCGTCCCGCTGAACACGCGGACCAGGCTGATCCGGCCGACGTACGGGTCGGTCGTCGTCTTGATGACCTCGGCCGCGAGCGGGCCGGCCGGGTCGCACTCCAGCGGCGGCCGCGGCTCGCCGGCCGGGCTCGTGACGACCGGGCAGGCGTGCTCGAGCGGTGTCGGGAACGCGCTGGTCAGCACCTCGAGCAGCTCGGTCATGCCGAGGCCGGTGATCGCCGACGTCGCGAGCACTGGGTAGAACGAGCCGCGGGCGACCGCCGTCTCGAGGTCGTCGACCAGCACCTTGAGCTCGATGTCCTCGCCGCCGAGGTAGCGCTCCATGAGGGTCTCGTCCTCGGACTCGGCGATGATCCCCTCGATGAGGGCGCTGCGCGCCTCGTCGATGAGCGGCAGGTGCTCGGGGTCGGGCGCCCGCTCGGCCCGGGTGCCGGACGAGTAGTCGAAGATCTGCTGCGAGAGCAGCCCGATGAGGCCGCCGACCTTCTCGTCGTCGGTGTGCAGCGGCAGGTAGAGCGGCAGCACGCCGTCGCCGAAGACCCGCTGGCAGAGCGCGAGGGTCTCCTCGAAGTCGGCGCGGTCGCGGTCCATCTTGCTGACGACGATCGCCCGCGGCATGCCGACCGCCGCGCACTCCTCCCACATCATCCGGGTGGCGCCGTCGATGCCGTCCACGGCGGAGACGACGAACAGCGCGGCGTCCGCGCCGCGCAGCCCGGCGCGCAGGTCGCCCACGAAGTCGGCGTAGCCGGGGGCGTCGAGCAGGTTGACCTTGATGCCGGCGTGCTCGATCGGCGCGAGGGCGAGCGAGACGGACCGGTGCTGGCGGATCTCGGCGTCGTCGAAGTCCGTCACCGTGGTGCCGTCCTCGACCCGGCCGGCGCGGCCCAGCGCCCCGGTCGCGACGAGGAGGGCCTCGACGAGAGTGGTCTTCCCGGCGCCGGAATGTCCCACCAGCACCACGTTGCGCACATTGCCGGGCGAGATCGTCACCGTTCCTCCTGAAGGGTGTGCAGGGCGGCTTCGGGGGTCCGATGCTTCACCCGTAACGGCACGCGTCGCAAGACCCTCGACTAGCGTAAGTCCGACATCCGCGGGGCAAGGAGGCATGGTGTACGACGTCAGCACGCTGGGTCTGAGCGACCTCGTGCGCCTGACGGCCGCCCTCCGCACCCCGCCGGACGTCGCGACGATGGAGGACGCGGCCCGCTTCGTCGTGCGTTACCTCTACGACAACCTCGTCGACAAGGCCACCGGCGACCCGGCCTGCGTGCTGGTTCGCTGCTACAAGACGCAGCGGTACGGCCAGCTCCCGGCCGAGGTGCAAGAGTTCGCCGCCGGCCTCGGCGCCGACGAGACCACGCGCTGCCTGGCGCTGCTCGCCTCCGCCGGCGTCGAGGACGCGTGGAACGACCGCCGCGGCTCGGTCGGGCACCGGGCGATCCCGCTGGTGACCGAGGCGATGGTGGCGCGCTCGCCGATGATCCACGAGCTGCTCGTCCAGATGGGGCTGGACATGGGCGAGCTGGTCGCGCCAACCGGGCTGCTCGTCGACCCGGAGCCGCGCTCCTACAACGTCTTCCACGTCGCCGAGGCGCTCGGGAGCCCATTCGTCCCCGCGCAGGCCGACTTCGTGGAGCCGTACGGCGTCCGCTCGGTCGTCGGGTTCGGCGGACTGCTCCCGGATGGCGAGATGTTCGCGGTGGTGCTGTTCTCGCGCACGCCGATCACGCGGGACATCGCCGAGCGGTTCCGCGCCGTGACCGGCAGCGTCGGGCTGGCGCTGCTGCCGTACAGCCACTGCGTGTTCGTCGGCTGCGACCCGCTCGAGGTGCCGGCCGAGGCGCTGGCCACGTGGCGCGCGGCGTCGCTGGAGCAGCTGCTGCAGGTGCGCGAGGTCGCGGTGCTGGAGCAGTCGTTGCGGATCGAGCAGGCGGTCGCCGACCTGGAGGACCGCGCGTCCGAGCTGGCGCGGTCGCGGATGGTGCTCCTGGAGAGCGAGGCGCGGAAGAGCGCGATCCTCGAAGCGGCCCTCGACGCCATCGTCACGATCGCCTCGGACGGCCGGGTCGTGGAGTTCAACGGCGCAGCGGAGCGGATGTTCGGCTACTCCGCGCACGACGCGATCGGCCGGGCGATGGCCCACCTGATCGTGCCGCCCCGGCTGCGCGCCCAGCACTACGCGGGCATGGCCCGCCACCTCGCGACCGGCGAGGCGCGCATCCTTGGCCAGCGGGTCGAGATCGACGCGCAGCGCGCGGACGGCAGCGAGTTCCCCGTCGAGCTGGCCGTGACGCGGATCGACGTGGGCGGGCCGCCGATGTTCACCGCGCACGTCCGCGACATCACCGAGGTGCGCAGGGCCCGCGAGGAGCTGCGCGAGCTGGCCGACACCCTCCAGGCCGGCCTGCTGCCGCCCCGGCCGCCGAAGATCCCGGGCGTCGAGGTGGAGGCGTACTACCTGGCCGGTGGCGCGGGCGTCCGGGTCGGCGGCGACTTCTACGACGTGTTCCGGCTCGGCCCCGAGGAGTGGGGCGTCATCATCGGCGACGTCTGCGGCAAGGGCGCGAAGGCGGCGTCCGTCACGGCGCTGGTCCGGCACACCGCCCGCGCCGCGGCGGCGCACTCCACCGACCCCGGCGTCGTCATGCGCGAGATGAACGCCGCCCTCGCCGAGGACGACGCCGAGGACCGGTACTGCTCGGCGGTGTTCGCGCGGCTCTGCGTCGGCGAGGGCGAGGTCGCGGTGCACTCTTGCTGCGGCGGCCACCCGTCGCCGTTGCTGGTCCGCGCCAACGGTGTCGTCGAGGCCGTGGCGCCGTGGGGCGGGCAGCTCATCGGGCTGTTCGAGGAGTACGAAGCGTCCTGCGACGAGTACACCCTGCGCGGCAACGACATCCTGCTGCTGTACACCGACGGCGTGACCGAGGCGCGGGACGCGGCCGGCGAGCTGTTCGGGCAGGACCGCCTCGCCGCGCTGGCCGGCCAGTGCGCGGGCAAGACGGCCGAGGAGCTGGTCGACTCCGTGCGGCGGGCGCTGGCCGAGTGGACCGACCAGCCGAACGACGACGTCGCGATGGTGGCGCTGCGCCCGTACGTCCCGCGTCCACCCCGCTGACCGGCGCGCGCGTGTGGCGCGCCGGGCCGTGACCGGCGCGGGCGGCGGTGGCCGGTGTACCGCGTGAGCTTCCAATGTGGTGGCGCCCCGGCCCCGCACGGCGGCACTGGAAGTTGCGAGGGGGCAGCCGCGCCGCGCGCGCCCGGACCCCCGCACCGGAGGCGCCGGTATCCTCCGGCCATGTCCGCGTCCCGCTTCAAGGCGTCGTTCTTCGCGCCGCCGCTGCGGGCGCTGGGCCGGGCGCTCGTCCGCACCCCGATCACGCCCGACATGATCACGGCGACCGCGCTGCTCGGGACGCTGGTCGGCGCGGCGCTGATCGCGACCGGGCACCTCATGGCCGGCGGGCTGACCTGCTGGGGTTTCGCGATGCTGGACAGCGTGGACGGCGCGCTGGCCCGCGCCCGCGGCGTCTCCAGCAAGTGGGGCGCACTGCTCGACTCCACCTCGGACCGGGTCGCGGACGGCGCCATCTTCGGGGCGCTGGTCCTGCACTTCGCCGCGAGCGACGCGCTGCTGGCCAGGCTGGCGTTGTTCTGCCTGGTGTTCGGCGTCGTCGTGTCCTACGTCAAGGCGCGCGCCGAGGGGCTCGGCGTCGAGTGCAACGTCGGGTTCGCCGGACGCGCCGAGCGCCTGATCATCGTGCTCGGCGGCGTGATCCTCGGCTCCTGGGTCCCGTACGTCCTCGCCGCCTGCCTGTGGGTCCTCGCCGTGCTGACCGTCGTCACGGTCGGGCAGCGGCTGCGCCACGTCCACCGCCTGCTCGCGCCCCGATGAAGGACCGGCTGGTGCTCGCGGCGTACGTCGCGGGCTGGACCCTCGTCAAGGCGCTGCCCGAACGCCTCGCGCGCCGGCTGTTCGACGCCGGCGCGGCGCTGGCGTTCCGGAAGCAGGGCAAGGGCGTCCGGCGGCTGCGCGCCAACCTGGCCCGCGTCGCCCCCGGCGCGGACCTCGACGCGCTGACCGAGGCGGGGCTGCGCTCGTACGCGCGCTACTGGCTCGAGGTGTTCCGGCTGCCGGCGATGGGCCCGGACCGGATCCGGACCGTGCGGTGCGAGAACGAGCACCTGCTGCGCGACCACACGGCCGCGACCGGCGCGGTGGCGGTGCTGCCGCACATGGGCAACTACGACGTAGCGGGCGCGTGGGCGTCGCTGACCGGGCTGAAGTTCACGACGGTCGCCGAGCGGCTGAAGCCGGAGGAGGTCTTCGACCGGTTCGTGGCGTTCCGCGAGTCGCTCGGCATGGACGTCGTGCCGCTGACCGGCGGGCAGAACCCGTTCGAGGTGCTGGTGGACCGGCTGAAGCCGGGGTGGCTGGTGGCGCTGCTCGGCGACCGCGACCTCACCGCCCGCGGCGTCGAGGTGGAGTTCTTCGGGGAGACCGCGAAGATGCCGGGCGGCCCGGCCGCGCTCGCGCTGCGGACCGGCGCGGCGCTGCTGCCGACGACGCTGTGGTTCGAGGGGAACGGCTGGGTGATCCGCATCCACGAGCCGGTGCCGCACACCGACATCGCGACGATGACCCAGCAGGTCGCGCGGGTGTTCGAGGAGGGCATCCGCGCGCACCCGGAGGACTGGCACATGCTGCAACGCCTCTGGCTGGCCGACCTCGACCCCGCTCGCGGCGGCGGCGCGCGCCATGACGGCACCGACGGCCCCGGCGGCCCCGGCGCGAAGGCGCCGGCCGCGTGAGGGTCGGGCTGGTCTGCCCGTACACCTGGGACGTCCCCGGCGGCGTCCAGGCGCACGTCCGCGACCTCGCCGAGACGCTGCTGAGCCTCGGCCACGAGGTGGACGTCGCCGCGCCGGCCGACGACGACGCCGTGCTGCCGCCGTACGTCACGTCCATGGGCCGGGCGCTGCCGGTGCCGTACAACGGCTCGGTGGCCCGGCTGTCGTTCGGGCCGCTCACCGCGAACCGGGTCAGGAAGTGGCTGCGCGGCGGCGAGTTCGACGTGCTGCACATCCACGAGCCGTTCGCGCCCAGCGTCTCCGTGCTCGCGCTGTGGGCGGCGCAGGGGCCGGTGGTGGGGACGTTCCACGCCTCGGTCGAACGCTCCCGCGCCCTGGTCGCGGCGAAGATGGGCCTGCAGCCGGCGCTGGAGAAGATCCACGCCCGGATCGCCGTCTCGCCGGCCGCGCGCAAGTACGTCGTCGAGCACTTCGGCGGGACCGTCGTCCTGATCCCGAACGGCGTCTCCGTCGCGAACTTCGCCACCGCCGAGCCGCTCCCCGGCTGGCCGGGCGACCAGGGCGCGGTCGGGTTCCTCGGCCGGATCGACGAGCCGCGCAAGGGCCTGCAGGTGCTGGCGGCGGCGCTGCCGCTGATGCGCACGCCGGCCCGGCTGCTGGTCGCCGGGCCGGGTGACGTGGCTGAGGTGCGCGACGACCTGCCGCCCGCCGTGCGCGACCGGGTCACGTTCCTCGGGCAGGTGTCCGAGGAGGACAAGCGGCGGTTCTTCCACTCGGTGGACGTCTACTGCGCCCCGAACACCGGCGGCGAGTCGTTCGGCATCGTGCTCATCGAAGCGCTGGCGGCGGGGACGCCGATCGTGGCGTCGGAGCTGGACGCGTTCCGCCGGGTGCTGGACGAGGGCGACGCGGGCGAGCTGGTCTCCGTGGAGGACCCGCCCGCGCTGGCCCGCGCGCTCGACGACCTGCTGGCCGACCCGGCCCGGCGCCGCGCGATGGCCAAGCGCGGCGCGGCGCTGGTCCGCCGCTACGACTGGCCGGCCATCGCGGAGGCGGTGGTGGGCGTCTACGAGACCGTGGTCGGCGAGCCCGTCGTGGCGCCGTGACCGTCACCCGCGAGCAGGTGCTCGCGTACCGCGCGGCGCGGCACGGCCTCGCGCCGGGTACGGCGCCCGACGGCGCGCTGCTCGACCTCGGCGTGCAGGACACGCCGGCCGGCTCGGCGGCGCTCGCGCTGTCCGCGCGCGGGCTGGCGGGCGACGGGCTGGTGACCGTGTGGTCGTTCCGGGGCGCGCCGCACCGGCACCGGGCCGGCGACCTGCGCGCGCTGTCGAAGGCGACCTGGCCGCTGTCCGAGCCGGACGCGTATGCCCGCCTGGGCGGCCTCGGCGCGACGTTGAAGAAGGCCGGGCGCTCGGGCGTCGAGGCGATCGCGACGACCGCCCGCGCCGTGCGCGACCTCGTCGCCGACGGCACCGCGAAGGGCGAGCTGTCCGCCGCCGTCACGGCCGCGATCCCGGACGAGTACTCGTTCTGGTGCCGGGGCTGCGGGGCGACGCACGTGCACGACCAGCTGCTCCGGCTCTCCGCGCTGCACGGGGGCGCGCTGCTCGCGACGTCCACACCGCTGACGTTCGGCCGGATCGAGCGCTGGAGCGGCCCGCCTGCCCGCGCCGAGGGTGCCGAACGGCTGCTGCGCGCGTACCTCACGCTGCACGGCCCGGCGACGCCCGCCGACGCGGCCGGCTACCTCGGCTCGGGCGGGCCGCACGTCAAGGCGGTCTGGCCGGAGGGGCTCGCGGAGGTACGGGTCGAGGGGCGGCAGGCGTGGCTGCCGGAGGAGGCGGCGGGCGCGCTGCGCGACGCGGCGCCGGTGCCGTTCACCCGGCTGGTTCCGCCGAGCGACCCGTACCTGCAGGCGCGCGACCGGGCGCTGTTGGTGCCGGACGCGGCGCACCGCAAGGCGTTGTGGACCGTGCTGGCCGGGCCGGGCGCGGTCGTCGCGGACGGCGAGGTGGCCGGGCTGTGGCGGGCGAAGCAGGCCGGTAAGGGTCGGCTGCGCCTTACCGTCACGCCGTGGCGCGCGGTGGACCGGGCGGCGGTCGAGGAGGAGGCCGCGCGGGTCGCGGCGGTGCGCGGAACGCCGTCGGTCGAGGTGGCGTTCGAACGCTAGGCTCGGGCCATGGGCATCGTCGTCGCGGTGGTGCTCGCCGTCTGCGGGGTCGCCGCGTACCTCACCCGCACCGCGGGCCGGCTGGACCGGCTCTCCGCGCGCGTCGAGACCGCGTGGAACGCCCTCGACGCCCAGCTCATCCGCCGCGCCGCCGTCGCGGGCGAGCTCGCCGCGCACCTGCGCCGGCACCGGATGGTCCCCGAGGAGCAGGCGCTCGCCCTCCAGCACTCCGCCGGGGCGGTGCGCAACGCCGACCCCGGTGAGCGCGAGGCGCGCGAGAACGACCTCAGCCGCGAGGTGCGCACGATCATCGAGACGGTCGCCGGGCGGGGCGGCAAGACCGAGGCGCTGGGGGAGGAGCTGCGCGCCGCCGGCGTCCGCGTCCAGCTGGCCAGGCAGTTCTTCAACGACGCCGTCCGCGACGACCGCAACCTGCGCGCCCGCTGGCTGCCCAGGCTGCTGACGGTCCGGCACCGCAACAAGGAGCGGCGCACGTTCTTCGAGATCGACGACAGCACCGAGGCGCCCCGGCTCGGCGCCGACGTGGCGTAAGGCCGCAACCCTCCTTACGCAGCCCTCCGGGCGCTGCTACCGTCGCGCCGCTCCACTCTTTACACACCAATCGGGGGTACTCCATGAAGCGCGTTCTCGCGCGGCTCGGCACCGCTGTCGCCACCACCGCGACCGTCCTGGCGCTCGCTCCGGCGCCGTCGGCTTCGGCGTTCGCTGACCAGTGCACCAACGAACCGTTCGGCGGCACCACGCTCCAGACCGGAACGCCGACCTCGAACCCGCCGTCGTCCTACCGCGTCACGACCGAAGGCGTGCAGGTCGTCGTCGGCCCCATCGGCGGCGTCGGCACGCTCGACATCCGCGTCACCGTCCACGAGGTCGGCGTCGCGCTGCGCGGCGGCACCGGCATCTACGCCGGCGTCGACCAGGGCGGCGGCTCCACCTACGGCGCCCTGTGGGAGCTGGCGTTGTGCGGCTCCGTCGCGGGCGCCGGCGGCACGACGTACGTCGACACGCACGACGAGCACCCAGGGCGGCCCGGGCTCGCGGTGCGCGTCTTCACCTGCTCGCCGGCCGGCGCCTGCACCATGCTGTTGAACTGGACCGGCGTTGAGGTGGACACGGCGGTCCCAGCGCGGACCTGCGCCTGGTTCCAGAACAACCAGCAGAACCCCGGCGGCTTCGGTTCCTGCCGGCAGACGCTCTAGGCGCGGCACCGGCCGGGTGCCTCCCGGTGCCGCCGCCCCGACTTCCAGTGCCGGCGAGCACGGCGGGGGCCGGGAGGCACTGGAAGTTCGCGGGCGCCGCCCGATCAGGCGAGCGGTCCGGCGCGCGTAACGAACCTCTCACCGGCGCGTCACTTCTCGTGTCTTTGCACGCCCCGGGTGCCCGATCTACCTAGGCTGCCTCTCGTGACCCGTCTGACCCCCAGCCGTTCCCGCCTGTCCGCCGCCGTCGTGGCCGCCGCCCTCCTCGCGGGGTGCAGCTCCGACGCCAAGCCGAACGCCACCCCGACCTCGGCCCCGCCCTCGCCCTCCGCGAGCGCGACGCCGTCCGCGTCGCCGACGCCGGACGGGCTGCGGTCGCCGTTCACCGGGCTACCGGTGGCCGAGCTGCGGCCGGTCGTCGTGGTGAAGGTGGACAACGCCGTCCTCGCCCGCCCGCAGTGGGGGCTGGACCTGGCCGACGTCGTGTACGAGGAGCCGGTCGAGGGGCGTACCACACGGTTCGTCGCGATCTACTCGTCGAAGGACGCGAAGGAGATCGGGCCGGTCCGCAGCGTGCGCGAGAGCGACATGGAGCTGCTGTCCATGTACGGCAAGGTCGCGTTCGCGTTCTCCGGCGGCAACCGGGGGGTTCTGTCCGGCGTCCGCAGCAGCGGCGCCGTCCACGAGGTGTCGTACAACAACACGCCGGGCGCGTACACGACGATGGGCCGCCGCAGGGACGCGTACAACTTCGTCACCGGCACCGACCGGATCCTCGCCCACGCCCCGACGGCGGTGAAGGCGAGGGACATCGGGTTCCGGTTCGGCGCGGCCCCGGCCGGCGGCAAGAGCGGCAAGTCGGTCTCGCTCGTGTGGTCGATCTACGCGCGCACCGGCTGGACGTACAGCCCGGCGAAGAAGGCGTACCTCCGCACGATGGACGGCCGCCCGGCGATGCTGCGCAACGGCAAGCAGCAGTCGGCGCCGACGGTGGTCATCCAGTACGCCAAGGTGCGCAGCTCGACGTACGGGGACGTGAGCGGCGCCAACTCGCCGTACACCGTCACCGTCGGCAGCGGGAAGGCCGTGATCCTGCGCGGCGGCAAGGCGTACACGGGCACGTGGAAGCGCAGCGGCAAGGGCCCGACCCGGTTCGTGGACGCGAAGGGCAAGGACATCACCCTCGCCGCCGGGCCGGTCTGGATCATGCTCACGCCGAACGACCTCAAGGCGACCGTCAAGTAGCCGCCCGGTGGGGGCGCCGTACCATGGAGGCATCCCCGTCGAGAGGTAGCACCGCTGTGAGCACCGAGGAGCGCGGCACCGCGCGCGTGAAGCGCGGCATGGCCGAGATGCTCAAGGGCGGCGTCATCATGGACGTCGTCACCCCTGAGCAGGCGAAGATCGCCGAGGACGCCGGCGCCGTCGCCGTCATGGCGCTCGAACGCGTTCCGGCCGACATCCGCCGCGACGGCGGCGTGGCGCGGATGAGCGACCCCGACATGATCGACGGGATCATCGCGGCGGTCTCGATCCCGGTCATGGCGAAGGCCCGCATCGGGCACTTCGTCGAGGCGCAGGTGCTCCAGTCGCTCGGCGTGGACTACGTCGACGAGTCCGAGGTGCTGACGCCCGCCGACGAGGCGCACCACATCGACAAGTGGCAGTTCACGGTGCCGTTCGTCTGCGGCGCCACCAACCTCGGCGAGGCGCTGCGCCGGCTCACCGAGGGCGCGGCGATGATCCGATCCAAGGGTGAGGCCGGCACCGGCAACGTCGTCGAGGCGACCCGCCACATGCGCTCCATCACCGGCGAGATCCGCCGCCTCTCGACGCTGGACGAGACCGAGCTGTACGCCGCCGCGAAGGAGCTGCGCGCGCCGTACGAGCTGGTTGCCGAGGTCGCGAAGCTCGGCCGGCTGCCCGTCGTGCTGTTCACCGCCGGCGGCATCGCCACGCCCGCCGACGCGGCGATGATGATGCAGCTCGGCGCGGACGGCGTGTTCGTCGGCTCCGGCATCTTCAAGTCCGGCGACCCGGCGGCGCGGGCCCGCGCCATCGTCGAGGCGACGACGTTCTGCAACGACCCCGACGTCATCGCGAAGGTCTCGCGCGGCCTCGGCGAGCCGATGGTCGGCATCAACCTCGACACGCTGCCGCCCGCGGAGCGGTACGCCGACCGCGGTTGGTAGCCCGCTACGCGTGGCACCCGGCGGTGCAGGCGGCGGTCGCCGCCGTAGTGCTGGCCGTGGGCGTCGTGCGGGTGGCGACGTTCGACCCGGCCCCGCCGGCTCCTGACCCGAACCGCCTCTACGCCGCGCTGGCCGGCGCGCGCACGGTCCGTACCCAGGTCGAGGTGCGCGCGGCGGACGGAAGTCACCGCGAAGTGGCCGAGGGCACGCTCGACCTGGCCGCGCAGCGCGCCCGCCTGACGGTCGAGGTCGACCGGTTCGGCGGGCCGTACCCGGAGGTCTGGGACCGGTCGTTCACCTACGTCCGCCCGGCGCCCGGCCGGTGGTTCCGGTTCACCGGCGGCACCGGCCCGGCGTCGCGGGGGTTCTACCTGCTGGCGCTGCTCGTGGACGCGCCGCCGCTGTCGTACGAGGGCCGCACGACGGTCCGCGACGTCCGCACCGTGCGGTGGGGCACCGACCTGCCGAACGGCCGGCTGAAGGTGTACGTCGGCCCGGAGGGCCTGCCGCGCCGGGTCGAGCTGCACCAGGGCACCGTGCTCCGCGTCGACCTCTACGACTTCTTCCTGCAAGGGGAGATCCAGGTCCCGGCGAGGTTCACGTCGGTGCCCGACCGCGAGACGGCGTTCGCGCGGGCGGCGGCGTGACGCGGGTCGGCGTGCTGGCGTTGCAGGGCGACGTGCGCGAGCACGCGGCCGCGCTGGCCGACGCCGGCGCCGAGCCCGTCCCGGTCAAGCGGGCGGCCGAGCTGGCGACGCTCGACGGGATCGTCGTCCCGGGCGGCGAGTCCACGACCATCGGCAAGCTGCTCACGATCTTCGACCTGCTCGACCCGCTGCGCGCCGCGATCCGCGGTGGGCTGCCGGCGTACGGCTCCTGCGCCGGGATGATCCTGCTCGCGAACGACGTCCTCGACGGCATCCCCGGCCAGCCGACCATCGGCGGCCTCGATGTCACCGTGCGGCGGAACGCGTTCGGCCGGCAGGTGGACTCGTTCGAGACCGACCTGGCGGTCGAGGGGCTGGCCGGGCCGCCGCTGCACGCGGTGTTCATCCGCGCGCCGTGGGTGGAGCGCGTGGGGGAGGGCGTCGATGTGCTCGCCTCGGTCGGCGAGCACCCGGTCGCGGTGCGGCAGGGGCACCTGCTGGCGACGTCGTTCCACCCCGAGCTGACGCCCGACCGGCGCATGCACGAGCTGTTCGTGGCGATGCTGGGCTGACGTCCCCGGTACCCTGGTCCGCGAGCAGTACGTCGAGGGAGGACCTTTGAGCGGCCACTCCAAGTGGGCCACCACCAAGCACCAGAAGGCGGCCAAGGACGCCAAGCGTGGCAAGGCGTTCGCCAAGCTGATCAAGACGATCGAGGTCGCCGCGCGCACCGGTGGCGGTGACCCGGCGGGCAACCCCACGCTCGCCGACGCCGTCGTCAAGGCGCGCAAGGAGTCGGTGCCCCTCGACAACATCGAGCGCGCCATCAAGCGCGGCTCCGGCGAGCTCGCCGACGGCGTCAGTTACGAGTCGATCATGTACGAGGGGTACGCCCCCGGCGGCGTCGCGGTCCTCGTGGAGTGCCTCACCGACAACCGCAACCGCGCGGCGTCCGAGGTGCGCACCGTGTTCAGCCGCAACGGCGGCAACCTCGCCGACCCGGGCTCGGTCGCGTACCTGTTCGCGCGCAAGGGCGTCGCGATCGTGCCCAACAAGAGCGGGCTCACCGAGGACGACGTCCTGACGGCCGTGCTCGACGCCGGCGCCGAGGAGGTCAACGACCTCGGGGAGTCGTTCGAGGTCGTCTGCGAGGCGGGCGACGTGCACGCGGTGCGGCTGGCGCTGGAGGCGGCTGGCATCGAGCCGGAGTCGGCCGAGATGACGTTCCTGCCGTCGATGTCGGTGCCGCTGGACGACGAGACGGCGCGCAAGGTGCTGAAGCTCGTCGACCTGCTCGACGACCTCGACGACGTGCAGAACGTCTGGGCGAACTTCGACGTCTCCGACGAGGTGCTGGAGTCCGTGTAGCCCGGCTGCCCGAAGCCGGGCAGTACGTTCCCGTGGTGGAGCACTGGATCGAGCGCGCGTACGCGCTGCCCTACGTGCCGCTGTCCCCGGGGTTGCCGTGGGCCGTCGCGTCGGTCGAGGTCTGGGCCGACCGGGTCGTCGTGCAGGTGGTCGCACCGGCCGCGGAGGTGGAGTCGCCGCCGTGGGACCTGCTGGGGCCGGACGCGTCTTGGGAGATCGGGTACGCCTCGGGCACGACCTCACCGCTGTGGGCGGGGCGAGGCGACGAGGGCGAAGGCCGGGTCCGTTGCTACCTGCTGTTCGGTGGCCGCGCCCCCGCTGCCGTCCCGGTCACCATCTCAGGGGTGCTCGGCGGGAGCCGCGTCACGGGGACGATCCGCGAGCCGTCGTCGCGGTAGCGACGAGCGCTCCGCTCCCTGCCGCTACGGCGTCGCTCCCCGGCATCGCCCGGCGCGTCGCCGTCGCCGGGCTGGCCGGAGCGGTTACCGTACGAACATCTGTTCGGACAGCGGAGGCGGCATGCGCGTGCTCGGCGTCGACCCGGGGCTGACCCGGTGCGGCCTCGGCGTGGTCGACTCCGGCCTCGGCGGGCGGCTCACGCTCGTCGACGTCGGCGTGGCCCGCACGCCCGCGACCGACGACGTGGCCGCCAGGCTGCATGCGCTGGCCAACGCCGTGGACGACTGGATCGCCAGGCACCGCCCCGATGTCGTCGCCGTCGAACGCGTCTTCAGCCAGCACAACGTCCGCACCGTCATGGGCACCGCCCAGGCGGGGGCGGTCGCGATCCTCAGTGCCGCCCGCGCGGGCGTCCCCGTCGTCCTGCACACTCCGAGCGAGGTGAAGGCCGCCGTGACCGGCAACGGCCGCGCCGACAAGGCCCAGGTCGCCACGATGGTGACCAGGCTGCTGCGCCTGGCGCAGGCGCCCACGCCCGCGGACGCCGCCGACGCCCTGGCGCTGGCCATCTGCCAGCAGTGGCGCGGCCCGGCGACCGCCAGACTCGCCGCCGCGAAGGCGGCCGCCCGATGATCGCCTCGGTCGCGGGCCGGGTCGCCGCCGTGTCGCCCGAGGGCGCGATCGTGGAGGTCGGCGGCGTCGGGATGCTCGTCCAGTGCGCGCCCGGCACGATCGCCCGGCTGCGGGTCGGCGAGCACGCGACGTTGCACACCGCCCTGGTCGTCCGCGAGGACAGCCTGACGCTGTACGGCTTCGGGTCGGCCGACGAGCGGGCGACGTTCGAGCTGCTGCAGACCGCGAGCGGTGTCGGGCCGCGGCTGGCCCAGGCGATCCTCGCCGTGCACTCGCCGGACGCGGTACGCCGCGCGGTCGCCACCGACGACTTCGGCGCGCTGACGCTCGTGCCCGGCATCGGCAAGAAGGGCGCGCAGCGCATCGTCATCGAGCTCAAGGACCGGCTGGGCGACCCGGAGCCGTTCGCCGCGTCCACGCTCACCGCCTCGGAGGCCCCGAGCGCCGTACGCAGCCAGGTCAGGGACGCACTGGTCAGCCTCGGCTACGCCGCCCGCGAGGCCGACGAGGCCGCCCGCGGGCTGCCGCCGGAGGCGGACGAGCAGGACGTCGGCCTGGCGTTGAAGGCCGCCCTCCGCAGCCTGGGCCGCCGGTGACCGAGGAGACGGTGGACCTGACGCCGGCCCGGCTCCCCGAGGAGCGCGAGGTCGAAGCCGGGCTGCGGCCGCGCACGCTGACGGAGTTCGTGGGCCAGGAACGCGTCCGCGAGCAGCTCACCGTCGTCATCGAGAGCGCCCGGCTGCGCGGTACGGCGCCCGACCACCTGCTGTTCTCCGGCCCGCCGGGGCTCGGCAAGACCAGCCTGGCCATGATCGTGGCCGCCGAGATGGGCGTGCCGATCCGGGTCACGTCGGGCCCGGCCATCGAGCGGGCCGGCGACCTCGCCGCGATCCTCACCGCGGTGGCGGCCGGCGAGGTGCTGTTCATCGACGAGGTGCACCGGATGTCCCGCCCGGCCGAGGAGCTGCTCTACTCGGCGATGGAGGACTTCCGCATCGACGTCGTGGTCGGCAAGGGCCCCGGCGCGACCGCGATCCAGGTGCCGCTGGAGCCGTTCACGCTGATCGGCGCCACGACCCGCAGCGGGCTGCTCACCGGGCCGCTGCGCGACCGGTTCGGGTTCGTGGGGCGGATGGAGTTCTACGAGCCGGCCGAGCTCGAACGCATCCTCGACCGGTCCGCGACGCTGCTGGACGTCCGCGTGGAGCCCGGCGGGGCCGCCGAGATCGCCGGCCGCTCGCGCGGCACCCCACGCATCGCCAACCGGCTGCTGCGCCGGGTCCGCGACTACGCCGAGGTGCGCGGCAACGGCGTCGTCACCGCCGAGGTCGCGCGGCAGGCGCTCACGCTCTACGACGTCGACCTGCTCGGGCTGGACCGGCTCGACCGGGCGGTGCTGGACGCCGTGGTCCGCCGGTTCGGCGGCGGGCCGGTCGGCCTGGGCACGGTGGCGGTGGCCGTGGGCGAGGAGCCGGAGACGGTGGAGACGGTGGCGGAGCCTTTCCTGGTGCGGGCCGGCCTGCTGGCCAGGACGCCGCGCGGCCGGGTCGCCACCAGGGCGGCGTTCGCCCACCTGGGGCTGGCCGCGCCTCCCACGGCGGGCACGCTGTTCGACGAGGGCTGATCCGCCAACTGCCAGTGCCGCCGAGCACGCGAAGGGGCCCGGACGCACTGGCAGTTCGCCGGCCGCCTGGCCGACAACGGCCGGGCCGGGCCCACGACGGCCCCGCTACGAGTCCTTGACCGCCGCGGCGATCGCGGCGAGCACGCGCGCGGCGCCGGAGGTGTCGGACGCCGCCGTCACCGGGAGGTCCACCGGGTCGCCGCCGGGGCCGCCGCGACGTCGCGGCCGCCGCACGATCTGGGTCTGCTTCACCGCGAGCCTCCTCCGGGTGCCGTTTCCGTACGGCTGCCATCGGACGGCTCAACGACGCGGACGAGGGACGAATGCGGCAAACCGGGGGTGGTTCCCAAAACCGCCCGAAGTGACTAGTCACGGCACTCCCGGGCATGCCCCGTGCGTTGAAGGCTGTGGACGAGCGTCACTAGACTCCGATCACGGCCACGGCGGATCGTCCGTGGCCGCGCGCACGTTCGCACCCAGCAGACGAAAGGCCGGTCGTGATCCTCCTCGCGCAGGAGCAGCAGGGGAGCCCCTTGGGGAGCCTGGTGCTGCTGCTCCCGTTGGTGCTCGCGTTCTACTTCGTGGGCATCCGCCCGGGCCGCAAGCGCATGCAGCAGCTGCGAGAGGTGCAGGCCGGCCTGACGCCGGGCCGCGAGGTCATCACGACCGCCGGCCTCTACGGCACCGTCACCGGCGTCGACGAGGCGGACGGCACGTTCACGCTGGAGATCGCGCCGGGGGTCGAGGCGAAGTTCGCCCGCGGCGCCATCATGAAGCTCGTCGAGGAGACCGAGCCCGCACCCGCGGGCGAAGAGCCCGCCGCCGCAGGCGGCGAGGAATAGCAGGGGACACCGATGGCGACTCGATCGACCGGGCGCACCCGGACCCGTCCAGGCCGGCCGCTGGCCTTCATCCTCCTGACGCTCGTCGCGTTGACGACGCTGGTCGTCGTCAAGGAGTGGGAGCCGCGCCGCGGCCTCGACCTCGTCGGCGGCACCAGCGTCATCCTCACGCCGAAGGGCGAGAAGCCGTCCTCCGGCGCGCTCGCCTCCGCGGTCGACATCATCCGGCGCCGGGTCAACGGCACCGGCGTCACGTCGGCCGAGGTCGTCACCGAGGGTGAGAACGTCCGCGTCTCGCTGCCGAACGTCGGCCGCACCGAGGCGCTGCGGATCGTCGGCACGACCGCCGAGCTGACGTTCCGGTCGGTGCTCCAGGCTGTGGACCCCGGCCCGCCGGCGCCGGTCACCGCCACCCCGGCCCCGACCGGGACGGCGAAGCCGACCGCGACGCCGAAGTCGACCGCGTCGCCGAAGGCCAGCCCGACGAGCACCGCCCGGCCCCGCCCGCTCGCCGGCGTGCTGCTGCCGGCCCAGACCAGCCCGACGCCCACGCCCAAGGCCACCGCGACGCCGACCCGCCGCCCGACGGCGACGCCGACCGCGCAGCCGACCCCGTCGATTCCGCGCGACATCCAGCAGGCGCTGGCCGAGGTCGACTGCCGCGACGCCGAGCAGCGCGCCGAGGTCGCCGACGTCTACGGCGACCCCTCCATGAACACCAAGGAGATCCTCAGCTGCGAGGAGGACGGCTCCGTCAAGTACGTACTCGGGCCGTCGGAGATGGGCGGCAAGGAGATCAAGGGCGCGCTCGCCACGATCCGGCAGGACGCCAACGGCGTCTCCACCGGCGAGTGGATGGTCGAGCTCACGATGAAGAGCGCCAAGAAGTGGGGCGACCTCACCAAGAAGTACACCGGCCAGCAGATCGCCATCGTGCTCGACGGCATCGTGCAGTCCGCGCCGCGGGTCGAGGCCGAGATCCCCAACGGCATCGCCCAGATCACCGGCGACTTCAACGAGCGCTCCGCGAACGGCCTCGCGAACGTCCTCAAGTACGGCTCGCTGCCCGTGCAGTTCGAGCAGTCGCAGACGCAGACCATCTCCGCGACGCTCGGCGACCGGTCGCTCAACGGCGCCGTGCTCGCCGGCCTGCTCGGCCTCGGCGCTGTCCTGCTGTACGCGATCCTGTACTACCGGGCGCTCGGCCTCGTCACGATCGTCGGCATGCTGATCTTCGCGGGCCTGAACTTCCTCGCGATCGTCGTGCTCGGCCAGACGATGGGCTTCACGCTGACGCTGGCGGGCATCGCCGGCCTCATCGTGTCCGTCGGCATCAGCGCGGACTCGTACGTCGTCTTCTACGAACGCCTGCGGGACGAGATCCGCAGCGGCAAGTCGGTCCAGGCCGGTGTCGAACGCGGCTTCAAGCGGGCGTTCTTCACGATCCTCACGGCCGACGGCGTGTCGTTCCTCGCGGCGTTGATTCTCTACGCGCTGTCCGTGGGCGAGGTCCGCGGCTTCGCGTTCACGCTCGGCCTCGCGACGTTGATCGACGTGTTCGTGGCCTGGCTCTACACCCGGCCCGTCGTGACGCTGCTCGCGCGGACCCGGATGTTCCGTGAGGGCAGGTTCGGCGGACTCGCCGGCACGCGCCAGTTGAAGGGGGCGTAGGCATGGGCCTGATGAGCCGGCTCTACCAGGGCGAGGTCTCGTACGACTTCATGGGCAAGCGCCGCCGCTGGTACATGCTCTCCGCCGCGCTGCTGCTGATCAGCATCCTCGGGCTGCTGATCCGCGGCGGCTTCAACCTCGGCGTCGACTTCACCGGCGGCGCGGTGTTCGAGTTCGAGCCGACCCGCGCGACCACCGTCACCGAGGTCAGTGAGGTCATCGGGGGCGAGATCGACAGCGACCCGCGGGTCGAGAAGATCGGCGGCGGCGTCGGCTCGTACCGCGTCAAGACGAAGTCGCTGTCCGGCGCCGAGGTGGACGCGGTCTCCACCGCGATCTCGCGCGAGTTCGGCGTCCAGGCCGAGGACATCAACCCGACGTCGGTCAGCCCGACGTGGGGTGACCAGATCACCCGCAAGGCGTTGCTCGGCCTGTTCGTGTTCCTCGCGGCGGTGATCATCTACATCTCGGTGCGGTTCGAGCCCAAGATGGCCATCGCGTCGATCGCCGCGCTCTTCCACGACATCCTCATCACGGCCGGCATCTACGCCATCGTCGGCTTCGAGGTGACGCCGTCCACCGTCATCGCGTTCCTGACGATCCTGGGCTATTCGCTCTACGACAACATCGTCGTCTTCGACAAGGTGGCCGAGAACACCAAGGGCCTGGCCGGCAGCAGCAAGATGACGTACGAGGCCGCCGCCAACCTGTCGATCAACCAGACGATCATGCGCTCGATCAACACGACGCTGACGTCGCTGCTGCCGGTCGGGTCGCTGCTGTTCGTCGGCGTGTTCCTGCTCGGCGCCGGGTCGTTGAAGGACCTGTCGCTGTCGCTGTTCGTCGGCATGGCGGCGGGCGCGTACTCGTCGGTGTTCTTCGCGACGCCGCTGCTCGTGGACATGAAGGAGCGCGAGCCGCAGTTCCAGGCGCTGCGCAGCCGCGTCGCCGCGCGGCAGGCGTCCGTCGCGCGCGGCGAGGTCGCGACCGCGACGGCAGGCGGCAGCGCT
>DATLNJ010000021.1:0-15018 GCA_035536815.1 Frankiaceae bacterium | reverse complement strand
CCGCGCCCGGAGGCCCTCGGCCGCCAGCGACTCGACCTCGCGGCGGAGGCGGTCGCGCCGCCGCTGCGCCAGGCCGCCGGTGGCGGCGAGGTGCTCGCGGTGCTCGACGACGGCCGTCCACAGCTCGCCGAGCCCCGAGGCCCCGGTGGCGGTCGTGATCAGCACGGGTGGCGCCCACTCGCGCGCGGCGCCCATCTGAAGCATCTGCCGCAGGTCGCGCGCGGTCTCCCGCGCCCCGTCGCGATCGCCCTTGTTCACGACGAACACGTCGGCGATCTCCAGGATGCCGGCCTTCGCCATCTGCACCGCATCGCCGGCTCCCGGCGCGAGGACCACGATCGTCGTATCGGTCGCGGCGGCGACGTCGACCTCCGCCTGCCCGACGCCGACCGTCTCCACGAGGATCACGTCGCAGCCCGCCGCGTCGAGCACCCGCAACGCCTGCGGGGTCGCCCACGACAGCCCACCGAGGTGGCCGCGCGACGCCATCGACCGGATGAACACGCCGGCGTCGGTCGCGTGGTCCTGCATCCGCACCCGGTCGCCGAGCAACGCTCCCCCGGAGAACGGCGACGACGGGTCCACCGCCAGCACGCCCACCCGCAGCCCCCGGCCGCGGAACGCCGTCACCAGCGCGGACGTGGACGTGGACTTGCCGACTCCGGGCGAGCCGGTGAGGCCGATGATCCGCGCCCTGCCGGTCTTCGGGGCGAGCGCGGCCATGACCGAACGCAGCTCCGGCGCGGCGTCCTCGACCAGCGAGATGAGCCGCGCCACGGCGCGCGGCGACCCGTCCTCCGCCGCCGCGACGAGGTCGTCTACCGGCGCGCTGGTGCTCCTCATGCGGGGTCCCCGCGGCGGCGCGAGCGCAGCGAGCGCCGTCGTGGGGTGTTCAAACTCGCAGGATGAGGGCGTCGCCCTGGCCGCCGCCGCCGCACAGCGCGGCCGCGCCGATGCCACCACCGCGGCGGCGCAGCTCGAACGCGAGGTGCAGCGCGATGCGCGCGCCCGACATGCCGATCGGGTGGCCGAGCGCGATGGCGCCACCGTCGACGTTGACGATCTCAGGGTCGATCCCGAGCTCGCGGGTCGACCAGATGCCCACGGAGGCGAACGCCTCGTTGATCTCGACGAGGTTCAGGTCGTTCGCCGACAGGCCCTCGCGGGCGAGCGCCTTCTTGATGGCGTTGGCCGGCTGCGCCTGCAACGACGCGTCCGGGCCCGCCACCACGCCGTGCGCGCCGATCTCGGCGATGGGCGTGGCGCCGTAGCGCTCGGCCGCCGCCTTGGACATCACGACGACCGCGCACGCGCCGTCGGAGATCTGCGACGCGGAGCCGGCCGTGATCGTGCCGTCCGCCGCGAACGCCGGCCGCAGCTTGCCGAGCGTCTCCACCGTGGTCTCGGGGCGAACGCCCTCGTCCTCGGCGAACAGCAGCGGCTCGCCCTTGCGCTGCGGGATCGGCACGGAGACGAGCTCCTCGTCGAAGCGCCCCTCCTTGATGGCCGCCGCCGCCCGCTCGTGCGAGCGCGCCGCGAACTCGTCCTGCTCCGCGCGCGAGATGCCGAGCGCGGCGTTGTAGCGCTCGGTGGACTCGCCCATCGCGACCTGGTCGAAGGCGCAGAACAGCCCGTCGTACGCCATCGAGTCGACCAGCGTCGTGTTGCCGTACTTGAAGCCGGCCCGCGAGCCGGGCAGCAGGTGCGGGGCCTGGGTCATGGACTCCATGCCGCCGGCTACGACGACCTCGAACTCGCCGGCCGCGATGAGCTGGTCGGCGAGCGCGATCGAGTCGATGCCGGACAGGCAGACCTTGTTGACGTTGAGCGCGGGGACGGTCATCGGGATGCCGCCCTTGACCGCCGCCTGGCGGGCCGGGATCTGGCCGGCGCCGGCCATGAGCACCTGGCCGAGGATCACGTAGTCGACCTGGTCGCCGGGAATCCCGGCGCGTTCGAGCGCCGCCTTGACGGCGATGCCGCCGAGGTCCGCGGCGGGAAAGCCGGCGAGGCTGCCGGCGAGCTTGCCGATCGGCGTACGAGCGCCGCTGACGATGACCGACCCGGCCATGGAAGGCCCTCCCTGTCCACCTGGTGAGTGCTGCCAGGATACGGGGCATGCAGATGCCCATGCTCACCCGCATCGACCACGTAGGGATCGCCTGCCACGACCTGGACGAGAAGGTCGAGTTCTACGAGACGACGTTCGGCCTCACGGTCGCCCACCGGGAGACCAACGAGGAGCAGGGCGTCCACGAGGCGATGCTGCTCGTGGCGCCCGGCTCGTACGTCCAGCTGCTCCAGCCGACCCGGCCGGACTCCCCCGTCGGGAAGTTCCTCGCGAAGCACGGCGAGGGCGTTCACCACGTCGGCTACGGCGTCGACGACGTCAGCGCGGCGCTGGAGGACCTGGGCCTCAAGGGCGTCCCGCTGGTGGACGAACGGCCGCGGCACGGGTCGATGGGCGCGTCGATCGCGTTCCTCCACCCGAAGGGCGTCGGCGGCGTCCTCACCGAGCTGGTGCAGGCCGTCGCCCGGTGACGGAGGAGCCGACCGGCCTCGCGGCCGCCGCACTCGCCGAGGGCGAACGCGTCGCCCGGCGCGGGCGGATCCGGGAGGTCGTGTTCGGCGCGCAGGACGGCCTGCTCTCGACGCTCGCGCTGGTCACCGGTGTCCGCGGCGCGGACGCCACCCGCTACGCCATCCTCGTCGCGGGCTTCGCCGGGGCGCTGGCCGGGACGATCTCGATGGCACTCGGCGCGTACGTCGCCGCCAAGAGCCAGCGGGACGTCTACGAGGCGGAGCTGGAGAACGAACGCCGGCAGCTCGAACGCCGCCCGCACGTCGAGGTCATCGAGCTGGCGGCCATCTTCGAGGCCGAGGGGCTCGACTACGACGCCGCGCAGCGGGCCGCCCACGCCATCGCCACGAACCCCGACGTGATGCTCAAGACGATGGCCGAGAAGGAGCTCGGCATCCCCTACGAGGCGGGCGTCACGCCGCTCACGGACGCGACGACGATGGGCGTGTCGTTCGTGATCGGCGCAGCCGTGCCCGTTGTGCCGTACCTTTTCCTCGGAACGACGGCAGGGCTGGTGCTCTCGGTCCTGCTGACGCTCGGGACGTTGTTCGTGATGGGCGTGGTCAAGGCGCGGCTGGTAGGCGGGCACTGGGCCCGCGGCGGCGCCGAGATCGCCGGACTGGCGGGGGCGGCGGCGGCGCTTGCGTACGTCGTCGGGACGGTGATCCCGAACGCCCTCGGAATAGCGCCCCCCGCAGGCTGAGCGCTCGGGAGGCACACGGTGATGGCGGTCGCGGATGACCTGCTGCACGTCGACGCAACTCCGGACGCCGTACCCCAGGTACGGCGCTGGGTCGCGGAGACGCTGCACGGGACGGTGCCGCCGGACCTGATCGACGACGCCGAGCTGGTCGCTAGCGAGCTGGTCACGAACGCCCTGCTGCACGGCCGGCCGCCGGTCGTCATCCGGATCGTCACCGACGACGTCGTGCGCATCGAGGTCGAGGACGGCAGCCGCGTCGCGCCGGTCCGCGCGCTGGCCCGCCCCGACGCGATGACCGGGCGCGGCCTGTCGCTCGTCAGCGCGCTGTCCCGCGAGTGGGGTGTCGAGCAGCGCAACGGCGGCAAGGTCGTCTGGAGCGAGCTCGGCGACGAGCCGGCCGAGACGGAGTCGATCGTCGACGTCGACGCGCTGCTCGCGGCGTGGGACGACGGTGACGTGGACGTCGACATCGACGCCCCGCGGCGTTACACCGTGACGTTGCCGGACGTGCCGACGGACCTGCTGCTGTCGGCGAAGGCGCACGTGGACAACCTGCTGCGCGAGTTCACGCTGGCGAAGTCGGGCGACGCGCGGGCGACCATCTCGCCGGAGTTCGGCGCGCTCATCGAAGATGTCGTGTCGCGGTTCGCCGAGGCTCGGCACGCGATCAAGCGGCAGGCCGTCGAGGCGGCGCAGCGCGGCGCGCCACGCACCGGCCTGACGCTGACGCTCGGCCTCGACGCCATCGAGGCCGGGGAGCGTTACCTCGACGCCCTCGACGAGATCGACGCGTACGCGCGCGCCGCCCGGCTGCTCACGCTGGAGACGCCGCCGCAGCACCGGGTCTTCCGCCGCTGGTACGTCGAGGGGGTCATCACGCAGCTGCGCGCCGCCAGCGCGGGCGAGACGCCGATCGTGGAGACGCTCGAACGCCGCCTGCTCCGCGAGGTCGGCGTCATCGAGGTGGCCCGGCGCGCGGCCGACCGCGCGGCCAGGCTCCAGACCGTCACCGCCGGCCTGGTCGGCGCCACCACGGCGGAGGACGTCGGCAACGTCGTCATCAGCGAGGGTGTCGCGGCGCTCGGCGCCGCCGCCGGCGGGCTGATCCTGTTCGGCCGCGGCGACCACCTCGACGTCCGCGTCTCCATCGGCTACAACGCGGACCTCGTCGACCGGCTGCGGTCCGAGTCGCGCGGCGCGTCGTTACCGACCGCCGTGGCGATGCGGACCGGCGAGCCGGTGTGGCTGGAGTCCCGCGAGGAGCGCGACGAGCGCTACCCGGAGCTGGCCGACTTCGAGCCTGGCACGGTGTCGATGTGCGCCGTCCCGCTGCACTCGGTCGACGGCGTGATCGGCGCGCTGCGGTTCGCGTTCGACGCGCAGAAGCTGTTCGACGCCGACGAGCGGCGCTTCATCGTCACGCTCGGCGGCCAGACCGCGCAGGCGCTGGAGCGCGCCAACGCGCTGGACCGGGCTCGCGTGGCGTCCGAGAAGCTGACGTTCCTCGCCGACGCCTCCGCGGCGCTCGCCGAGTCGCTGGACTACCGCACGACATTGCGCAACGTCAGCCGGCTCGCCGTGCCGCGGCTCGCGGACTGGTGCGTGATCCACATGCCGGACGGCGAGCGCATCGAGGCGATCGCGGTCGCGCACAGCGATCCGGAGCAGCTGGCGTTCGCCGACGAGTTCCAGCGCCGCTACCCGGTGACCCCGGACGCGCCGGACGGCGTCGCGTGGACGATCCGGACCGGCCAGAGCGAGCTCACCCGGTACCAGTCGGACGAGGTGCTGGTCGCCGGCGCGAAGGACGAGGCGCACCTCGCGGCGCTGCGCCGGCTCGGCATCCGCAGCGCGTTGATCGTGCCGCTCGCGGCGCGCGGGCGGATCTTCGGCTCGCTGTCCATGTTCTACGCGGAGTCCGGCCGGCAGTACGACGAGGGCGACCTCGCACTGGCCGAGGACCTGGCCCGCCGCGCCGCGCTCGCCATCGACAACGCCAACCTCTTCCGCGAGCTGACCGAGCGCGGCTGATGCGGGTCGCGGGGGCGCGGGAGTCCTTCGAGCGGTACCTCGCCGAGAACCGCGTCGAGCTCGGCAGCGTGGGGGCGCTCGTGGCGATGGTCGACTGGGCCGGCGCGGAGCCGGCCGAGGCCGTCGAGGACGACCGGCTGCTGTACCAGTGGGGCACGTACGACTGGGCTTACTCCGGCGCGTACCAGTTCGAGGTGAACGTCACCCGCCAGCTCACGATCGAGGGCGCGACCGGCGACGACGCGATCTGGCAGCTCGGCCTGACCCTGACGGTGCCCGAGTCGGACGCGACCCACGAGCTCGGCGAGGGCGCATTCTGGAACGACGAGGTTCCGCGCGGGAGCGCGTTCCGCGAGCTCGTCGAGCGCGGCCCGGCGACGGCGTTCTTCCGGACGGTTCCGGCGCCCGGCGTGCGGCTGGAGTACGAGCCGGTCTGACGGTTTCCGCTCGTTGACTACTCGTCGGTAACATCGGGGCACTGACGGCGCGACCGAGAGGCGGGCACCGATGAAGGCGATCCTCGACGCGATCCTGGCGGGCGACACCCCTGGCGAGGAGTTCGCCAACCTGGAGGTGCCCGAGTCGTACCGCGGCGTCGTGGTGCGCAAGGCCGAGCAGGAGATGTTCGCCGGGCTGAGCACCCGCGACAAGGACCCGCGCCAGGCGCTGCACGTCGACGAGGTGCCCGTTCCCGAGCTCGGCCCCGGCGAGGCGCTGGTCGCCGTCATGGCGAGCGCGGTCAACTACAACACCGTCTGGACGTCGATCTTCGAGCCGGTCTCGACGTTCAAGTTCCTCGAGCGCTACGGCCGGCTCTCGCCGCTGTCCAAGCGGCACGACCTGCCGTACCACGTCGTCGGCTCCGACCTCGCGGGTGTCGTGCTGCGTACCGGCCCCGGGGTCCACGCCTGGAAGCCCGGCGACGAGGTCGTCGCGCACTGCCTGTCCGTCGAGCTGGAGAGCCCGGACGGCCACAACGACACCATGCTCGACCCCGAGCAGCGGATCTGGGGCTTCGAGACCAACTTCGGCGGCCTCGCCGAGGTGGCGCTCGTCAAGGCGAACCAGCTGATGCCGAAACCGGACCACCTGTCGTGGGAGGAGGCCGCCTGCCCGGGCCTCGTCAACAGCACGGCCTACCGCCAGCTCGTCTCCGTGAACGGCGCCAACATGAAGCAGGGCGACGTCGTGCTGATCTGGGGCGCGAGCGGCGGCCTGGGCTCGTACGCGACGCAGTTCGCCCTCAACGGCGGCGCCATCCCGGTCTGCGTCGTCTCCTCCGAGGAGAAGGCCGAGATCTGCCGGAGGATGGGCGCCGAGCTGGTCATCGACCGGTCCGCCGAGGGCTACAAGTTCTGGAAGGACGAGCACGAGCAGGACCCCAAGGAGTGGCAGCGCTTCGGCGCGAGGATCCGCGAGCTGACCGGCGGCGACGACCCGGACATCGTGTTCGAGCACCCGGGCCGCGAGACGTTCGGGGCGTCGGTCTACGTCACCCGCAAGGGCGGCACCATCGTCACCTGCGCCAGCACCAGCGGCTACAACCACCAGTTCGACAACCGCTACCTGTGGATGCACCTCAAGCGGATCATCGGCTCGCACTTCGCGAACTACCGCGAGGCGTGGGAGGCCAACCGCCTCATCGCTAAGGGCCTCATCCATCCGACGCTGTCCAAGGTCTACCCGATGGAGGAGACCGGTCAGGCGGCGCACGACGTGCACCGCAACGCGCACCAGGGCAAGGTCGGCGTCCTCTGCCTCGCGCCCGAGGAGGGGCTCGGCGTGCGCGACCAGGTGAAGCGGGCCAAGCACCTCGACGCCATCAACCGCTTCCGCGACATTTGACGGCCCGGCCGCTTCGCCGGCCGCCCCGGACGGCGCCTGGCCGGCGACGGCGAACTTCCAGTGCCCGCGCGCACGCGCAGGGCCGGGTGGCACTGGAAGTTGCCGCGGCCTGGAGGTTGGCGCCGCCTGGAAGCCCGCGGCCGGATAACTCGCGCGACGCCGCCCGGACCCCGCGGCTACCCTCCCCGGGCATGGTGATCGAGCGGTACGACGACCCGGTTGCGTACGCCGACCTGGTCTCGCCCACGCTGCTGCGGGACGAGGCGCGGTACAACCTCGAGCTCGCGGTCGTGTCGCGGGTCGCGCGGGGCGAGACGTTCGGCACGGGGACGCCGTTGCTCCTGACGGTGGACGGCGCGCCCGCACTCATGACGCCGCCGCACAACGTCCTCATGCAGGCGTTGCCCGCGAAGTCGGCACCCGCGCTCGCGGAGTACCTGCACGCCGAGGGCATCGGGTTCCCGGGCGCGCTCGGGCGGCCGGACGCGGTGACGGCGTTCGCCGAGTGCTACGCCGCGCTGTCCGGCGCCGGCTATCAGGTGACCCGCGAGCAGGGCGCCTACGAGCTGCGCGAGCTGGTTCCGCCGGCGCCGGCGCCGGGCGCGCTCCGGACGGCCACGCTTGACGACGCCGGCCTCGTCCTGCGGTGGTGCCGGGCGTTCACCGACGAGGTCGGGCTGCCCCCGCTCGAGAACGAGCGGGTACGCGACCGCATCACGCTGGAGGGCGGCGGCTTCTGGCTCTGGGAGGACGGCGCGCCGGTGTCGCTGGCCGGCTGCGGCGGATACACGCCGAACGGCGCCCGCATCGGCCCCGTGTACACGCCGCCCGAGCTGCGCGGCCGCGGGTACGCCAGCGCCGTCACGGCCGGCGTCACGAAGCTGATGCTCGACCGCGGCCGGACGTCGACCTTCCTCTACACGGACCTGGCCAACCCGACGAGCAACAAGATCTACCGCGCGATGGGCTACCGGCACGTCGCCGACGTCCGCGAGGTGTCATTCGAGCGACGGTAGGTTCTCGGCCATGGCCGACGACGAACGCGCCACCGAGGAAGCCACCAACGCCGCCCGCGAGGCCGCAGAGGCCGACGTCGAGGGGGGTGAGGCGAGCGACGCCGCCGAGCGGGTACGGCAGGCCGCCGAGGCGTTGCAGGACACCGAGGGCGACGACCGCGAGGAGAAGGTCCGCGAGTTCGTGCAGGCCGCCGCCAGCGCGGTGCGCGAGGCGCGGGAGGCCGAGCACGAGGCCGGCGAGGCGGTGGTCGCGGTGCAGGCGGCCGGCGCGGCGGCGGTCGACCTCGCCGACGAGGAGGCGCTCGCGGAGGATCCGTTGCTCGACACGGCGATCCGGCAGATCGAGGCGGGCGCGACGGAGGAGCAGCCGTTCGGCACGCCGGGTGCGCCACTGTCGCCGCGGTCGCCGTTCCGCATCGCGTTCGCCGCCACGTGGGGCGTCGTCCTGGCGGCGGTCATCGCGGTGGCCATCTGGAGCGTCCGCGACGTCGTGATCCTTATCGTCGTGTCGGCGTTCCTCGCCATCGGGCTCAACCCGGCCGTCGAGCTGCTCCAGCGCCGCGGCATGAAGCGCGGCTCCGCCGTCGCCTCGATCATCGGCGTCGTCCTGCTGTTCTTCGCCGGGTTCGTCGCGGCGGCCGCGCCACCGGTCGCCCGGCAGGCCGGCCAGCTGCGCGAGCGCGTCCCGGAGTACACCGAACGCCTGCGCGCCAACGAGACGTTCCAGCGGCTCGACAACGACTACAACATCACGCCGCGCGTGAACGCGTGGGTGCAGAAGCGCAGCGGCGAGGTCGCCGGCGACGCGCTCGGCGCGGCCACCGCGGTGCTCGGCATCGTGTTCAAGACGCTCACCGTGCTGATCCTCACGCTGTACTTCCTGGGGGCATACCAACGGATCAAGCGCGGCGCGTACCGGCTGATGCCACGGTCCAGACGGGCCCGCGCCGGCCTGATCGGCGACGAGATACTCAACCGGGTCGGCGGCTACGTCCTCGGCAACCTCGCGACGTCGTTCATCGCCGGCATCGTGTCGTTCGTGTTCTTCCTCGTGGCCGGCGTGCCGTACCCGGTCGCGCTGGCGATGCTCGTCGCGCTGCTCGACCTGATCCCACTCGTCGGCGCGACGATCGCGGCGGTCGTGTGCACCGCGGTCGCGTTCTTCGTCTCGGTCCCGGTCGGCATCGCGTCGGCGGTGTTCTTCGCGATCTACCAGCAGGTCGAGAACTACGTCCTCGTCCCGAAGGTCATGAAGCGCACGGTGGACATCTCGCCGCTCGCCACGATCATCGCCGCGCTGATCGGCGGGTCGCTGCTCGGGGTGCTGGGCGCGTTGCTCGCCATCCCGGTCGCGGCGGCGATCCAGCTCGTCGGGACCGAGGTGCTCTACCCGCGGCAGGAAGCGGCGTGACCGAACCCCACGAGGCCGCTCGCTGCGCTCGCGCGGCCGCGGGGGCCCCGAAGTGCTGATGCGCGCCGTTCGCTTTCACGGTGTCGGCACCCGCCCGGCGGTCGAGGAGGTGCCGGTCCCCGAGCCGGGTCCGGGCGAGGTGCGGGTGCGCGTCAAGGCGTGCGGCATCTGCGGCAGCGACGTGCACATCGTGCACGGCAGCACGCCGGCCGCGATCCCGCTGACGCTCGGGCACGAGCCGTCCGGCGTCGTGGACGACCCCGGCGACTCGCCGTTCGCCGTCGGGGACCGGGTGTCCGTCGCGGCCGGCTACGGCTGCGGCGACTGCGCGCTGTGCCGCGCCGACCGCGAGAACATCTGCCCCGCCCTGCACATCCCCGGCATCACCCGCGACGGCGCGCAGGCGGAGTACGTCGTCGTCCCGGCCCGCGCGCTGGTGCCGCTGCCCGACTCGGTGGACTTCGCGACCGGCGCGATCATCACCGACGCGGTCGCGACGCCGTTCCGCGCCATCAAGCGGTCGGGCGTGACGGCCGGGATGACCGCCGCCGTGTACGGCCTCGGCGGGCTCGGGCTGCACGCCGTGACGATCCTCAAGCAGGTCGTCGGCGCGCGGGTGATCGGCGTGGACGTGCTGCCGGGCGCGCGGGACCGCGCGCGCGCGTTCGGCGCGGACGAGGTCGTGGACTCCTCCGACGGCAAGCCGGCCGCCGCGATCCGCGCGCTGACCGGCGGCGGCGCGGACGTGACGTACGAGTTCGTCGGCGCGGCCGCCGTGACCGACCAGGCGGTGAAGTCGTTGCGGCGCGGTGGCGTGTGCACCGTCGTCGGCGTCACGCCCGAACGCCTCGGCCTCGGCCTGCCGCAGGCGCTGCTGGTCGCGGGTGAGCTGACGTTGCAGGGCTCGTTCGGCTGCTCGCGCGCGGAGCTCGCCGAGCTCGTCGGGCTGGTCGCGGACGGCACGCTCGACCTGACCGGCACCATCACGCACCGGTACGCGCTCGACGACTTCGACGCGGCGCTACGCACGCTGGAGACCAAAGAGGGCGACCCGATCCGGGTCGTGGTCGAGCAGTAGTGGGCCTGCTCCGCGCGCGGCCCGCGTTCAGGGACCTGTGGCTCGGCCGGCTGGTGTCGTTCCTCGGCGACTCGCTCGGCATGGTCGCGCTGATCCTCTACGTCGCCGAGCGGGCCGGCACCGGCACCGCCGTCGGCCTGCTGCTGCTGGCCGGCGACATGGTGCCCGCGGCGGCGGGGCCGTTCGTCGGCGCGCTGGCCGACCGGGTGCGCCGGCGGCGGCTGATGGTCGCGTGCGAGGTCCTGCAGGGCGCGGTCATGCTGCTCATCGCGCTGGCCGAGCCGCCGCTGGTACTGCTGCTCGCCCTCGTCGGGCTGCGCGCGACGCTGGCGGCGGCGTTCCAGCCGGCCGCGCGCAGCGCCGTGCCGGACCTCGTCGGCGACGACGAGCTGGAACGCGCCAACGCCCTGCTCGGCTTCGGCACCTGGGGCCTCGACGCGGTCGGGCCGCTGATCGCGGCGGCGCTGCTGCCGTTCCTCGACGTGCGCGGGCTGCTCGTGGTGGACGCCGTGTCGTTCTTCCTCGCGGTGCCGTTCCTGCTCCGGCTGCCCGCGCTCGGCCCGGCGCCGCGCGAGGAGGAGACCCGGCTGCGCACGGACGTGCTGGAGGGGCTGCGCTTCGTGTGGAGCGAGCGCCTTGTCCGCGTCGTCGTCCTGGGCTTCGCCGCCGTCGTCCTCTGCACCGCGATCGACGACGTGGCGCTGGTGTTCTTCGCCACGGACACGCTGCGGGCCGGCGAGACCGTCGCCAGCCTCCTCTACGCCGGCTCCGGGATCGGGCTGCTGCTCGGCTTCCTGTTCCTGACCCGGCGCGCGTCCGGCGGTCGGGCGCGGGCGCTGCTGCTGGTCGGGCTGGCGGTCGCCAGTGGCGGCAACGCCCTCACCGGGCTGTCCCGCGTCGCCGCGGTCGCGCTGTCGATGCAGGTGCTGCGCGGGCTCGGCATCGCGCTGGTCGAGGTCGGCCACAACGTCGTGCTCCAGCGCGAGGTCCCCGCGCACCTGCGCGGGCGGGCGTTCGCCAACCTCTACACCGCGCTCGGCCTCGCGGCCGGCCTCGCCTACCTGCTCGGCGGGCCGCTCGTGGACGCCACCTCGCCGGCCACCGCGCTCGTCGTATCGGGCACGCTCGGCGTCGCGGCGGCCGGCGTCATGGCGCTACGGCTGCGAGGAACTCCAGCAACGTCGCGGTGAACTCCTCCGGCGCCTCGACGTTCGTCAGGTGGCCGGCCAGCGGGATCGTCACCAGCCGCGCGTCCGGCAGCGCGTCGGCCATCGCCCGCGCCTCCTCGGGCGTCGAGAGCTGGTCCTCGTCGCCGACCACGACCAGCGCGGGGACCGTGACCGACCGCAGCGTGTCGAACGAGTCCGGCCGGGCCGCCATCGCCCGCTGCGCCCACGCGACGGCGTAGGCGGGGGCGCGTTCGACCAGTGCCTTGATCCGGCCCCAGACCAGCGGGCGGCTCTCCCTGGTCGTGGTGCCGAGCAGCTTCGGCAGCACCTCGTCGACGAGCAGGCTCGCGTTGCCGGCCTCGACGACCGCGTCGGCGATGCGCAGCCGGTTGGCCGCGGCCTCCGGCGAGTCGGCGGACGCCTTGGTGTCGGCGAGGACCAGCCCGCTCACCCGCTCCGGGTGGCGGCGCAGCAGGGCCATGGCGACGTAGCCGCCCATCGACAGCCCGCCGAGGACGAAGCGATCGACCTTGCGCGCGTCGAGCATCGCGACGACGTCGTCGGCGACCTCGTCCAGCGACGGCTCGTCGTGGCCGAGCTGCGTACCGCCGAAGCCGCGCTGGTCAGGGCAGATGACCCGGTAGTCGCCCGCCAGCGCCTCGCGCTGCGGCGCCCACATGGAGGCGTTCAGCGGGAAGGCGTGCAGCAGCACGACCGCCGGTCCGCGGCCCTCCTCGATGACGTACGGCTCTATCCGCACGGCACCGGACGTTACCCAGCCGCGCCGTTCGCTGTCAGCCCGCCGTCCACCGCCAGGATCTGGCCGGTGACGTACGACGCGCTGTCGCTGGCCAGGAACACCGCCGCGCCGGCCATCTCCTCGGCCTGACCCCAGCGGCCCATCGGGATGCCGGAGGTCATCGCCTTCGACGTCTCGGGGTTCTCCCACAGCGCGCGGTTGAGGTCGGTCGCGGTCCAGCCGGGGCAAAGCGCGTTGACCCGGACGTTGCGGTGCGCCCACTCCGCGGCGAGCGACTTGGTGAGGCTGACCACGGCGGCCTTCGACGCGCCGTACGGCGACAGCAGCGGTACGCCGCCGAGTCCGGCGATCGACGCGACGTTGATGACGGAGCCGCTGCCGCGCTCCAGCAGGTGCGGCCCGACGGCCTGGAGGACGTGCACGATCGACTCGGTGTTGAGCCGCATCACCTTCGTCCAGCCGTCGAAGCGCAGGTCGGTGAACGGCACCATGAACGACGTGCCGCCGGCGTTGTTCACGACCGCGTCGATGCGGCCCAGGCCGGCGAGGGCGACGTCGACCATCGCGACGACGGCGTCGCGGTCGGTGACGTCGGCGGGCACGACCACGGCCCTGCGCCCGAGCGCCTCGACCTCGTTCTTCGTCTCCTCCAGTGCCTCCGCGGACCGGGCGGAGATGGCCACGTCGGCGCCGGCGCGGGCGTAGCCGATCGCGATCGCGCGGCCGATGCCGCGGCTCGCGCCGGTTACGACAGCGGTCTTGCCTTTCAGGTCGACCGTGATCGCCATGGGAGCGGTCTACCACTCCCCTGAACAGCGGGAGCCGAGCCGCGCAACCTGTGATGGTCGTCCCAGGCAACGCCTCACCGCTATCGAACCATCGCGAACAAGTGCTGCGCCGCGTCGATGCCCCTCAGGACGTGCTCGCCCCGGTCCTCGAAGTCGAGCCCCGATCCGGCGACGAGATCAGTCACGGTCCGGGAGACGAGCACCTCGCCCGGGCCAGCAGCGGCTGCAATCCGTGCACCGACGTGCACCGCCACGCCGCCTATGTCTGCCCCACGTAGCTCTACCTCTCCAACGTGGACGCCGGCGCGGGCCCGCAGTCCGAGGGCCGTGACTCCCTCGCAGATTGCGGAGGCGCATTGCACCGCCCGCGCCGGCCCGTCGAAGGTTGCGAGAACGCCGTCGCCCGTCGTTTTGATCTTCCGTCCGCGGTAACGCTCGATGGTCCGATCGACGAGTGCATCGTGACGGTCGAGAATCTCGCGCCAAGCCCGGTCACCCTCGCGCGCGGCCGTCGCGGTGGAGTCGACTAGATCGGTGAACATCACGGCCGCGAGCACGCGATCCGACCGCACCGGCGGCGGCCGGCCTGTCACGAACTCTTCGACGACATCCGCCAAGTCGTCCATCGGCGTGAAGAAGATGTCTGCGCCCGGCAGTTCGACGAGGCGAGCACCTGCGATCCTCGCCGCGAGGTGCCGCCCATGACCGGCCTCGATCAGTCTGTTGTCCCTTCGGACGACGACCAGTGTCGGACACCTAACTGTCGGCAGCACCGCACGGATGTCGGTATCGAGCGCGATCTTCATCAGTCCAACCGCTGCGGCGGGACTGGCCGCTAACCGCTGCATCGTCGCCCACCACTCGATCGCGGTCGGATCATGTTGCCTCGTGGGTGCGACGAGTTGGAGGTTGACCGGCTCGTCCCATCGACGCTCCATTCGCTCGAGCGTTCGGCACCCCAGGTCCGCGGTGATGCCCCACGGGTAATCCTCGTCACGCACGAGCCGGGCCATCCCGTCTTGGACGACCAAGGCTTCGACGCGGTCGGGGAACGTCGCGGCGAAGACCATCGCCAGCTGTGCGCCGTAGTTCGACCCGTAGAGAACCGCCCGTTCTACGCCAACCTCGTCGAGAACTGTGACGAGGTCGTCGACCCGTGCTTCGATCGACGGGAGTTCGTCCACTGCGACACGATCGGACAAGCCAGTTCCCCGCTTGTCGAAGAGAATGACCCGTCCGAGGCGACCGAGCCGCTCCAGGAAGGACCGGTAGTCCGGATCGGTCCACTGGAACTCGAGCTGCCACCAGTGCACGCCGCAGTGGAGGATCTCGGCGGGACCTTCGCCGAAGACCTGGTACGCCAGATGAACACTGTCGCGTGTGCGTGCGTAGCGCGTCCTCGGCGTCTCGTGCACTGTCCGCCACAGTAACGGTCGTGCGCGATGGGGCATCGGAGGACACCCGAACGCACAGAAGGCGAATCCGCGAGTTCGACGGCTCGTCCCGGCAATTGTGCGACCAGGCGCTGCGTCGCAACGAGCTGAGCCCTGACCAGTGGCACGACGATGCCAAGAGGGACCGGCGAGTCAGCCGTTGGTGTCGCCATACGGCCATCGGGCAGCGATCGCCCCGAGGG
>DATLNJ010000020.1:0-15064 GCA_035536815.1 Frankiaceae bacterium | reverse complement strand
CGCGCATATCAGTCTGACCGCGCGTCGACCCGACACGCACGCCCGACAGGCACCGGCCGACCCCCGACCACCCGCGCCAGGCCAACAACCCGGCGCAACACCGCGCTGCCCCTTGACAGGACCGATCTACATATCAGTCGCCGACCCGGCACCCCACCCCCGCCCCCGCCCCCGCTCGGCGGGCCGGTGAGTTTCGGGGGCGGGTTCCGTCTAGCGTGCTGTCGGTCACGGAGCGAGCGTTGGGAGCGCGTGGTGCGGGTTGTGCTGAGTCACTTCATGAGCTTGGACGGGGTCGTGCAGGCGCCGGGCGGGCCGGACGAGGACCGGGACGGCGGGTTCGCGAACGGCGGGTGGTCGATGCCGTACTTCGACGTCGAGGTGATGGGGTCGGCGATCGACGAGGTCATGAGCGGCACGGAGGCGCTGCTGTTCGGGCGGCGGACCTGGCAGGTCATGGCGGGGGCGTGGCCGGAGCGCGGCGGGGACGACCCGTTCGCCGACCGGATGAACGAGATCCCGAAGTACGTGGCGTCGCGGACGCTCACGCAGGACGACCTGACGTGGGGGAACTCCACGCTGCTGCCGCCGGACGACGCGCTCGGCGCGGTTCGTGAGCTGCGCGAGCGCGATGGTGGCGCACTGCAGGTCATGGGCAGCGCGTCGCTGTCCGAGCAGCTGGTCGCGAACGACCTCGTCGACGAGCACCGGCTGATGATCGAGCCGATCGTGCTCGGCGGCGGGAAGCGGATCTTCCCGTTCGACGGGCGGGCGCGGCCGCTGGAGCTGGTCTCCACGACGACCGCGAGCACCGGCGTGCTGATCTGCGCGTACCGCCCGGTGCGCTGACGCGGGAGGGGATCAGGCGGGGGCGGCGCGGCGGGCCTTGTTGCCGCCGGCCGCCTTCGCCTCGTACAGCGCCGCGTCGGCCAGCCGCATCAGCTCGTCGGCGTCTGCGGCCTCGCCGGTCAGCGCCGCGACGCCCGCAGAGAAGCTGACCCGCTTGCGGCCGAGCCCGCGCGAGGGGTGCGTGAGGTGGGCGCGCAACCGGTCCACGACGTCGTACGCCACCTCGGCCGACACGTCGACGAACACCACGCCGAACTCGTCGCCGCCCCACCGCCCCGCGACGTCGCCGGCCCGCAGGCCGCCGCGCAGGATGTCGGCCACGCCGACGAGCGCGGCGTCACCGGCCGGGTGGCCGTGCGAGTCGTTGAGGACCTTGAAGCGGTCGAGGTCGAGCAGCACCAGCGCCACGGTGGCGCCGGTGCGGCGGGCGCGGGCGGTCTCGCGGTCGAGGGCCTCGTTGAGGCCGCGGCGGTTCAGCAGGCCGGTCAGCGGGTCGGTGCGCGCCAGCGCGGCCAGCTCGTCCCGCAACACCGACTCGCTCTCCGCGGCGAGCTGCCAGACGAGCACGTCCCACAGCCGGTCGCAGATGCGGTAGTCGTGGCCGGCCGCGACCAGCTCCTTCACCAGCTCGAACCGGCAGCCGGACAGCTCGGCCAGCGCGTCCAGGCCGCGGAGCTCCGTCAACGCCGGTGGCACCGGTGGCAGCGGGTCGCCCGCTTCGAGCGCCTCGGACGCGCCAAGCAGCCAGCCCCGGGCGGCGTCGCGCAGCGGCGCGGCGACCGTCAGGGCGCCCCGCGCCCTGCGCTTCGGGGCAGACATGGACAAAGCATCCTCCGCGCGCACCCCCGGAGGGCGTAGGGACACGTCCCTGGGTACGGTGGCCGGGTGACGTTCTTCCCGGGCATCCGCCTGCACGTCGTCACCGGGAAGGGGGGTACCGGGAAGACGACGGTCGCCGCCGCGCTCGCGATCGCGCTGTCCCGCGGCGGCAAGCGGGTGCTCGTCGCGGAGGTCGAGGGGCGGCAGGGGCTGGCGCCGCTGTTCGGGAAGGCCCCGCTCCCGCACGCGGAGACGCAGGTACTCAAGACCGCCGACGGCGGGACGGTCTCGGTGCTCCCGGTGGACCCCGAGAAGGCGCTGATCGAGTACCTCGACCTCTTCTACCACCTGGGCCGCGCGGGTCGGGTGCTGCAGCGGATGGGCGCCACCGACTTCGTCACGACGATCGCGCCCGGGCTGCGCGACGTGCTGCTCATCGGCAAGGTCAAGGAGGCGGCGGTCCGCCGCGCGGGCTCGGGGCGTTACTACGACGCGGTCGTGCTCGACGCCCCGCCGACCGGCCGGATCGTGAAGTTCCTCGGCGCCACCGACGAGGTCGCGCAGATCGCCAAGGTCGGCCCGATCCGCGCGCAGTCGGAGTCGGTCATGGCGCTGCTGCGCGGCGACGAGACCGCGATCCACCTGGTGACGTTGCTGGAGGAGATGCCGGTCCAGGAGACGGTCGACGGCGTCGACCAGATCGTCGGAGCCGGCCTGCCGGTCGGCGCGATCGTCGTGAACCGGGTTCGCGAGGAACGCCTCGCCGGCCCGGACCTCACGAACGCCGCCGCCGGCCGGCTCGACCTCGACGCCGTCGGCGCCGCGCTCGCCGACGCCGGGCTCACCGAGCCGGGGCTCGCGAAGGTGCTGGCCGAGGAGGCGAACGAGCACGCGCGCCGGGTGGCGTTGCAGCAGGCGATGCGCGCCGACCTCGAGGCGCTGGGGCGGCCGCTGGTCGAGCTGCCGCTGCTACCCGAGCACGTGGACCTCGACACGCTCACCCGGCTCGCGGAGCGGTTGGCATGACGGCGCTCGCGCCGCTCGCAGAGCTCGCGGAGCTCGCAGCGCTCGACCTCGACGGGCTGCTCGCCGGCAAGAAGATCGTCGTCTGCTGCGGCTCCGGCGGCGTCGGCAAGACGACGACCGCCGCCGCGCTCGCGCTGCGGGCCGCCGAGCGCGGCCGCAAGGTCGTCGTCGTCACCATCGACCCGGCCCGCCGGCTCGCCCAGTCGCTCGGCGTCGTAGAGCTCGGCAACGCCCCCGCCCGGGTGCCCGGCGCGGGCGCCGGCGGCGGCGAGCTGCACGCGATGATGCTCGACATGAAGAGGACGTTCGACGACATCGTCCTCACCCACGCCGAACCCGAACGCGCGCAGCAGATCCTCGACAACCCGTTCTACGTGATGCTCTCGGCCAACCTCGCCGGCACCCAGGAGTACATGGCGATGGAGAAGCTGGGGCAGCTGCACGCGACCGGCGAGTGGGACCTGATCGTCGTGGACACGCCGCCGACCCGCAGCGCGCTGGACTTCCTCGACGCGCCCGACCGGATGACGCGGTTCCTCGACGGCCGGTTCCTGCGGGTCGTGCTGACGCCGGCCAAGGTCGGTGGCCGCTTCGGCGCGCGGCTGGTGAACGTCGGCATCAACACGTTCAGCGGCGTCATCGTGAAGATCACCGGGGCCGAGCTGCTGCGCGACCTGCGGGACTTCTTCGCGGCGTTCGAGACGATGTTCGGCGGGTTCCGCGACCGGGCCAAGGAGACGTACCGGCTGCTGCAGCACAGGGACACGGCGTTCGTCGTCGTCGCGTCACCGGACCCGCCGGCGTTGCGCGAGGCCGCGTACTTCGTCGAACGCCTCTCCACCGAACGGATGCCACTGGCCTGCGTCGTCGTGAACCGCGTGCACCGCGTCGCCGCCACGCAGGTGTCGGCGGAGCGCGCGGTCGCGACGGCCGAGGTGCTGGCCGAACGCGGCGTGCGCGGCCCGGCGGCCGGGCTGCTGCGGCTGTACGCCGACCGGGTCGCGCTGGCGGCCGCGGAGCGGCGCAGCATCAGGGCGTTCGCGGCGGGGCAGGCGGACGTGCCGTTGGTGGAGGTGCCGGCGATGGCGACGGACGTGCACGACGTTGCCGGGTTGCGGCGGATCGGCGCGGAGCTGGCGGGCGGCGAGGCGGCGGCGTGACGCCGGCCGTCAGACGCGCCACCATCCGGCGTCGACGACGAGGGTAGCCTCGTCACCGAGCACCGCGCGGGCGGGCGCCGGGAGCGGGATGCGCACGACCGACGTGCCGTTGCCGCGGTCCTCGACGTCGAGCGCGCCCTCCGGTGCCGCGTCCGGCTGTGGCATCTGCGACCGCCACGCGTAGAACGGGCGGTACCCGATCTCCTCGTCAGGCGTCAGGTCCACGAGCAGGTTGTCGGTCCAGAGCGGGATCTTCTCCAGGTGGTCCGCCAACCACAGCGGGCTGTCCCTGCGCTCGATCCGGTGGACCGCCAGCGACACGGCGTAGCGCATCACCCCGGTGCGCGATCGGGCCGGGATGAGGAACAGCGAGAACAGGAAGATCGGCTCGCCTTCGCGCCCCTTCCGCCATTCCAACGGCACCGGGCAGTAGTGGTCGCCGCTCTGCTCGTGCAGGACGACCGGCAGCGCGCGCAGCGACACGGTGACGTCGAGGTGGTGGTACACCTCCGCGTCGCGAGGGGCGGGCTCCGCGATCGCCGAGAGCCCGTCCAGCGACAGGTTCACCCGTACGTCGCCGAAGAAGAACCGCTCGAGGTTCGCGTAGCCGCTCTCGGAGTTGACGATGCCGTAACGGCCGCTGTGCGCGCGGTGGACGTAGGCGCGCGGCGCGTCCTTCACGTACGCCGACTCGATCTGCACCAGCCCGTCGCTGCGCGGGCCGACGGCGTGCTTCGGCGCGCCGTAGTCGGCGGCGTCGGTCCCGACGAGGCAGAAGACCCGTTCGGCGGGGAACGCGCCGGCGAGGCTCCGCGGCTCGAAGTCGTCCGGTACCTCGTCCTGCTGCTCGGCGTCCGGCGTGAGGTAGCGGTACATCCGCTCACGACCGAAGTCCGGCATGTTGTTCCAGCCGAACTGGTCGCGCAGCCACTCCAGCGGCGGCCCGATCGGGTCGCGGAAGTGGATGCCGGCGTGTGGGGTGCCGTAGGTGAACACCTTCGCGACGACGTCCGCGCCGGCCCGGCCGGCCATCGGGTAGTGGCGCTGGAGCAGGCTGCGGATGATCAGGCCGCCGGTGGAGTGGCCGACGAGGTACACCTTGGGCGCGCCCGTCGCGGCGAGCACGTCGTCGATCAGCCGCGCGAGGTCGGCCGCCGCCTCCTCGATCCCCCAGCGCCGCGGCTCGGACGGGCGGTCGAACGTCTCCGACGTGGCGTCGTAGTAGCGGTGGATCCAGATGCTGGCCATGGGCGGGCGGTCGCCGCCCGGGTCGAGCCGCTGGACGCCGGTGTCGTACGCGTCCCGGTACTCGTGGTCGGTGAACAGCCGGATGACGGCACCCTCGAACGCGAAGAACGTCGCCGTGCCGCGGGGGCCGACGCGGACGTGCGTCGAGCCGGCGTTGAAGCCGTAGAACGGGTCGTCGACGGTCTGCTCGACGCCCTTCTGGTTACCCGCGTAACCGCGCAGGTAGATGACCGGCCAGCGCTCGTCCAGCGACATGATGCCTCCCCCAGGGCAGCGCGGCGGCTACTTCGTGACGTACGACCGCTCGTAGTCGGAGCGGGCCGTCAGCAGCAGCGTGTTCCACGACTTCACGTCGGGGCGGCGCTTGAGCAGCGCGCGGCGCTCCCGCTCGGTCATGCCACCCCAGACGCCGAACTCGACGCGGTTGTCCAGCGCGTCGGCGAGGCACTCCGTCCGGACCGGGCACCCGAGGCATACCTGCTTGGCGCGGTTCTGGGCGGCGCCCTGGACGAACAGCTCGTCGGGGTTGCTCGTCCGGCAGCTGGCGCGGGTGGACCAGTCCATGGTGTTGCCCTTCGGGGAGGACGCAGGGGCTCTTTGTCTGATATCGACCGTACGGAGTCCCGCTTGAGGCGCCCATCCCCTCACCGGACGGTTTCGCGTAGTTCTAAAGGACTAGTCACTCTGAGGGACTTTGGCCCTTTCCACCCCGGGCTCGGGAGCGTCAGGTACCCTTCGAGGACCCATGCGGGTGGCCGTCTCACGCCGCTCGGCAGACCCTTCCACGCAGGACTCGATGACCTTGCCACGCACCGGCTCCGGGAGCGCGCTGCACCGCGGCGCGCTCGTCGTCGTGGTCAGCGCCGTCGCCGGCTTGCTGTTCGCGGGGCTGGCGTTTCCCTTGGTCGGCGGCTTCGGCATGCTCGCCCGGGCCGGCGCCGAGTCGTTCGACAAGCTGCCTGCCGACCTGCGCGAGGAGCCGCTGCCGCAACGCTCGCGCATCCTCGCCGCCGACGGGTCCACGCTCGCGCACATCTACCTCAACGAGAACAGGATCATGGTGCCGTTCCGGGAGATCCCGGACGACGTCGTCTACTCGATCCTCGCGATCGAGGACTCCCGCTTCTACGAGCACAACGGCGTGGACGTGCGCGGCCTGGTCCGCGCGTTCGTGCGCAACCAGCAGGCCGGCGGCGTGACGCAGGGCGGCTCGACGATCACCCAGCAGTACGTGAAGAACGTGCTGGTCGAGAACGCCGACGACAAGGCCGACGTCGCGAAGGCCACCGAGCGCTCGACCCAGCGCAAGATCCGCGAGGCGCGCTACGCCATCGCGCTGGAACGCCGTTACACCAAGCAGCAGATCCTCGAGAAGTACCTCAACATCGCCTACTTCGGCGACGGCGTGTACGGCGTCGGCACCGCCGCGCAGCACTACTTCCGCAAGCGCGTCCAGCGGCTCACCCTCCCCGAGGCGGCGCTGCTCGCCGGCATGGTGAAGAACCCGCAGCAGTACAACCCGGTCGACAACCCGAAGGCGGCCAAGGCGCGCCGCGACCTCGTGCTGCGCCGCGCCGCGGAGGTCGGCTTCGTGGACGCGCAGCGGGTCGCCAAGGCGTTGAAGCAGCGGATGCCGAAGCTCAACCCGCAGAAGCTCACCGGCATCGAGGACCACCCGCGGTTCGCGCACTTCCTCCGCTACATGCGCGAGTACTTCCAGAACGACCCGCGCTTCGGGGCGACGGAGGAGGAGCGGATCGCCCGGCTGTTCCAGGGCGGCCTGGTCATCCAGACGACGCTCGACCCGAAGCTGCAGCAGGTCGCGCAGGAGACGCTGGACCGCACGCTGCCGTTCAAGCGCGACCCGGCCGCCGCGGTCGTCGTGGTGAAGCCGGGCACCGGCGAGGTACGCGCGATGGCGAGCGTCAACCACGACCCGAAGACCGCGAAGGTCAACCTCGCCACCGGCGGCTCGGAGGGGTTCCAGGCCGGGTCCACGTTCAAGACGTTCACGCTCGCGGCCGCGGTCGAGCAGGGCCTGCCGCTGTCCCTCAAGTACAACTCGCCGGCCCGCTACCGCCCCGACCCGCGGTTCTGCGACGCGCCGCAGAGCGGGGCGTTCCGCAACGCCGGCGACAGCGAGGCCGGCCGCTTCGACCTGCCGACCGCGACGTGGATGTCGGTCAACACGTACTACCTGCAGCTGCAGGAGCAGGTCGGCGTGCAGAAGGTCGTCGAGATGGCCCGCCGGATGGGCATCGAGTTCCCGGCCGACCGGCCGGTGGGCTCCCGCGAGTGCTCGCTGACCCTCGGCGGGCGCGAGGCGAGCCCGCTGACGATGGCGGCGGCGTACGCGACGTTCGCGGCGGGCGGGGTGTACTGCCAGCCGACGCCGATCGCGTGGATCCAGGCGCCGGGCGAGCCGCGCGAGGTCATCGAGCCGGAGTGCCGCGGCGTCGTCGACCGTGACGTCGCCAACACGGTCTCGGCCGTGCTGCGCGGCGTCATCGACGGCCCGCACCCGCACCGCACCGGCAAGGCGGCCTCCCTCGGCCGGCCGGCAGCGGGCAAGACCGGCACGACGAACGGCCCCACCGCCGCGTGGTTCGACGGGTACACGCCCGACTTCGCCGCGGCCGTCTGGATGGGCCACCCGACCGCGCCCGCGCAGAACCCGCTCCGCAACGTGCACGGCGTGCGCGTCGTGTACGGCGGTTCGTTCCCCGCGCAGATGTGGCGCCAGATCATGCTGGCCGCGCACCAGGGCCTGCCGGTGCGCGACTTCGACCCGCCCTCGGCGCGCGGGTACCTCGGCGAGCAGGTGACGGTGCCCGACCTGCGCGGGATGACGCCGGAGGACGCCGAGCGCGTGCTGGCGCAGGTGAACCTGCGGATGGTCGTCATCCAGCAGCCCGTCTCCGGCGTGGGGATCGCGGCCGGGCTGATCGGCTCGCAGAGCCCGGGCCCGAACCGCCCCGTGACCAAGGGGACCGTCGTGGCCGTTCGGCTGTCGGACGGGACCGCGCCGCGGCCCAGGCCGCCCGTGCTGCCGTCGGTTACGGCGTCCCCGGCACCGAGCCCGACGCCCACCGCCACGCCGGCGCCGACCCGTTCGCCGAAGCCGCCCTCACCGTCGCCGTCGCCGTCGTGCCGCCGGAAGACGTGCCAGTCACCGTCCCCGTCGCCGACGCGTTCCCCGTCGCCGACGCCCACGCCCACCCCGAGCGGCGGAGGCGGCGGCTAGCCAGCGCCCCCCGCGAACTTCCAGTGCCTCCCGGCCCCTCCCGCGCGCAGCGGCACTGGAAGTTGGCGCGGGGCCTCCCGACGCTCAGGCGCCGGCGAGCGCCCGCTTCACCGCGGCAGCCACCCGGCCGCCCTCGGCCCGGCCGGCCACCTGCGGCGTCACGAGCTTCATCACCGCGCCCATCTGCTGCGGCGACGTGGCGCCGGCCTCCGCGACGGCCGCGGCGACCAGCGCGGTCAGCTCCTCGTCGGAGAGCTGGGCGGGCAGGTACTCCTCCAGCACCCGGCCCTCGGCGACCTCCCGCTCGGCCAGCTCCGCTCGGCCGGCGTTCGCGAACGCCTCGGCGGCCTCGCGCCGCTTCTTCCCCTCGCGGGCCAGCACCTTGAGCACCGCGGCGTCGTCGAGCTCGCGCGCCTCGCCTCCGGAGACCTCCTCGTTCTTGATCGCCGTCAGCGCCATCCGCAACGTCGCCGTGCGCAGCTCGTCCCGCGCCTTCATCGCGGTCGTCAGGTCGTCGTGCAGCCGGGCCTTGAGGTCGCTCATGGCGTCGATCCTCGCAGGCGCGGGGAGAATGGGCCCATGAGTTACGCCGTGCGCGCGCCCCTCGCCCTCGCCGCCGCCGCCGTGGCCGGGGTCGGGTACGCCGCGGGCATCGAGCGGAACGCGTTCGTGCTGCGCCGCTACGACGTCCCCGTGCTGCCGCCGGGGCAGGCGCCGTTGACGGTGCTGCACCTGTCCGACGCGCACATGCTCGGGCGGCAGGAGCGCAAGCAGGACTTCATCCGTTCGCTCGCCGCCGAGCAGCCCGACCTGGTCGTCTCCACCGGCGACAACCTGGCCGGCGCCGACGGCATCCCCGCGCTGCTCGAGGTGCTGGAGGCGTACCGCGGCACGCCCGGCATCTTCGTGCTCGGGTCGAACGACTACTACGCGCCGCGGCCGAAGAACCCGTTGAAGTACTTCCGCCCGCGGCACAAGAGGGTGGTCGGGAACCCGCTGCCGTGGCGCGACCTCGTGGACGGCTTCGAGGACCTCGGCTGGTCCGACCTGACCAACGCCCGCCGCACCATCACCGTCGCCGGCCGCCGGGTCGAGGTGGCAGGGGTGGACGACCCGCACCTCAAGCGGGACCGGCTCGCCGTCGCGGACGCGCCGGTGGACCCGAACGCCGCCGTACACCTCGCGCTCGTCCACGCGCCGGAGCCGCGGGCGCTGGACCGCTTCGAGCGCAGCGGGTTCGACCTGCTGCTGTCCGGCCACACGCACGGCGGGCAGCTGCGCGTCCCCGGGATCGGCGCGCTGGTCACCAACTGCGGCCTCGACCGGGCCCGCGCGCGCGGCCTGTCCAGGCACGGGAACGCCTGGCTGCACGTGTCCGCCGGGCTCGGCACCTCGCCGTACGCACCCGTCCGGTTCGCCTGCCGGCCGGAGGCGAGCCTATTGACGCTGACGCCCCGCGACGACAACCGGTAGACTCGCCGCTTGCATCGGGATGTAGCGCAGCTTGGTTAGCGCGCCACGTTCGGGACGTGGAGGCCGGGAGTTCGAATCTCCCCATCCCGACCACTCGCAGGGCCGCCCGTCAGGGCGGCCCTGCGCTGTTTCCTGCCCCCGCCGTATGCTCGCCGCCCGGAGCGAAAGGGAGCGGTCGTGACCGAGCTGCTGGGACCGGCGGCGCCGTGGATCGGGATCCTCGACGCGCTCGGCGTCGGGCTGGCGCTGCTCGTCTGGTACGCCGCGCGCAACGCCAGCCCGCGGGTGCGGGCGGTCGTCGCGGCGTTCGGGGCGGTGCTGCTGTTCCGCGCGGTCGTGGCGGCGTTCAACCGCGCCGCAACCGTGCTCGGCCTGACTACGTCGGTCGGCTTCCGCTTCGAGTCCCAGCGCTCCCCGATCCACATCGCGCTACTCCTCGCCGGCGTGGCCGCCGGTGCCGCCGCGGTGCTGGCCGCGCACGCGGCGGCGACCGAGGCGGGCGAGGAGCTGGCCGAGTACGGCGACGACGACGACGACGTCGAGGTAGCGGTGCAGCGGGCGGCGGTATCGCTGACGCCGTGGCTCGACGTGCTGGCGCTTGCCCTGGCGATCGGGCTGCCCGTCTCGCTCGGACCCGGCTTCTTCGGCCCCGGCGGCCCACCGGACGCGCTCGACGTGACGGTGTGGATCGCGATCCAGCAGACACTCCTCGCGTTCGCCGCCGCCGGCGCGCTGCTCGTCCTGACCGGACGCCCGGAGCACGCGGACGCCCCTCGCGTCGCGGCGGCGTTCGGGATCATCGCCATGGGCCGGCTGCTGGCGCCGGTGTTCCCCGACGCGGTCGCCAACCAGTACTGGGTGTCGTTCGCGGCCGGCCTGGTGGCCGGGCTGGTGGCGGCGACGGGGGTCCGGCTGGTCTCCCGCGGCCTGCCCGGCGACCGGCACACCGCACTGATCGGGTCGCTGGCCGCGCTGGCCCTGTCGTTGACCGTGACGATGGTCGCCGCGCAGGTGACGACGGCCACGCAGGGCGAGCTCGACGAGCAGTTCGAGGACTTCACGCCGGGGATCGAGGGCGACCTGCCGTTCCCGACCGACCTGCCGTTCCCGACCGACCTGCCGGAGTACCCCGGGCCTTAGGGCGTGTCTCCCAATCCTCCAACCTGCTGCGCGACGCCCAGGACGGCACCTCGCTGCGTTGTCGTCGTCGCTAGCGCTCGGACAGTTCCCGCGCGACCAGCTCGGCGATCTGCGCGGTGTTGAGCGCGGCGCCCTTGCGCAGGTTGTCGCCGCACATGAACAGGTCGAGCGACGTCGGGTCGTCGAGTGACTGCCGGACCCGGCCGACGTACGTCGGGTCGGTCCCGACCGCGTCGGCCGGCGTCGGGAACGCGCCCGCCGCCGGGTCGTCCACGAGCGCCACGCCGGGCGCGTCGCGCAGCACCGCGTGCGCCTCCGCGACGGTGACCTGCCGCGCGAACGTCGCGTGCACCGCCAGCGAGTGCGTCGTCACGACGGGGACGCGGACGCACGTGGCGGAGACCTTCAGGTCGGGCAGGCCGAGGATCTTGCGGGACTCGTTACGGACCTTGAGCTCCTCGCTGCTCCAGCCGTCGTCCTTGAGCGAACCGGCCCACGGCACGACGTTCAGCGCGAGCACCGCGGGGAACGGCCCGAGGTCGCCGGCCGCGCGCGCCACGTCACCGGGCCGCGTGCCGAGCGTGCGGTCGCCGGCCACCTTCTCGAGCTGGTCGTGCAACGTGTCGATCCCGGCCTGCCCCGCGCCGGACGCGGCCTGGTAGGACGCGACGACGAGCGAGTTCAGCCCGAACGCCCGGTGCAGCGCGCCGAGCGCGACGACCATCGTCAACGTCGTGCAGTTCGGGTTGGCGATGATGCCCTTCGGCCGGTCGAGCGCGGCGGTGGCATTGACCTCGGGTACGACGAGCGGCACGTCGGGGTCCATCCGGAACGCGCCGCTGTTGTCGACGGCGACGGCGCCGCGTTCGACGGCGATCGGGCACCACTGCGCGGACACCTCGTCCGGCACGTCGAACATCGCGATGTCGACGTCGTCGAACACCTCGGGCGTCAGCGCCACGACCTCGACGCCGACGCCGCGGCAGCGCAGCACCTTGCCCGCCGACCGCGCGGACGCGACCAGCTTGATGTCGCCGTACACGTCGGGGCGCTGGGTCAGCAGGTCGAGCATCACGGTGCCGACCGCGCCGGTCGCACCGACGACGGCGAGGCTCGGCTTGCGGGTCATGAGGGATTCCCGGCCGGGGCGCCGGTGTCGCCGACGACCGCGACGCTGTCCGCGTCGCCGAGCTCGAACGCGTCGTGCACCGCCAGCACCGCCGCCGGCACGTCGGTGTCCCGGCACACCACAGAGATGCGGATCTCCGACGTCGAGATGATCTCGATGTTCACGCCGGCGTCGGCGAGCGCGGTGAAGAACGTCGCCGAGACACCCGGGTGGCTCTTCATGCCGGCCCCGACGAGCGACACCTTGCCGATGTGGTCGTCGGAGAGCAGGGACTCGAAGCCGACCGCCGCCTGCACCTTCGACAGCGCCTCCATCGCGGTGAGGATGTCGGAGGTCGGCAGCGTGAACGAGATGTCGGTGCGCCCGGTCGAGGCCGCGCTGATGTTCTGCACGATCATGTCGATGTTCACGCCGACGTCGGCCAGCGCGCGGAAGATGGCGGCCGCCTCGCCGGGCTTGTCCGGCACGCCGACGACGGTGACCTTCGCCTCGCTCAGGTCGTGCGCGACGCCCGAGATGATCGCCTGTTCCATCTGCCCACCTTCGACGACCCACGTGCCGGTCTGCTGCGTGAACGACGACCGCACGTGGATGGGGATGTTCTGCCGGCGCCCGTACTCGACGCAGCGCAGCATGAGCACGCCGGCGCCGGACGCCGCGAGCTCGAGCATGTCCTCGTACGACACCCGGTCGAGCTTGCGCGCGTGCGGCACGATCCGCGGGTCCGCGGTGAACACGCCCTCGACGTCGGTGTAGATCTCGCACACGTCCGCGCGCAGCGCCGCCGCCAGCGCGACCGCCGTCGTGTCGGACCCGCCGCGGCCGAGCGTGGTGATGTCCTTCGAGTCCACGGACACGCCCTGGAACCCGGCCACGATGACGATGTGCCCCTCGGCGATCGCCGCCTGGATGCGGCCCGGCGTGACGTCGATGATGCGCGCCTTGCCGTGCGTCGAGTCGGTGATGATCCCGGCCTGCGAGCCGGTGAACGACTTCGCGGTGTGGCCGAGGTTGGCGATCGCCATCGCGAGCAACGCCATCGAGATGCGTTCGCCGCTGGTCAGCAGCATGTCCAGCTCGCGCGGCGGCGGCAGCGGCGACACCTGTTGCGCCAGGTCGATCAGCTCGTCCGTCGTGTGGCCCATCGCGGACACCACGACGACCACGTCGTCGCCCGCGCGCTTGGCGGTCACGATGCGCTCCGCGACCCGCTTGATGCGCTCGGCGTCGGCGACCGACGTGCCGCCGTACTTCTGCACGATGAGAGCCATTCGGGCCAGTCTACGATCGGGTCGTGCCCCGCCCGAGTTCGTTCCTCGCCGTGCTGCTCGCCGGCGCCGTCGCGTGCACCGGCGGCACGACCGAGCGACGGCCCGACCCGGACGCCGCGCTGCGGGACGCGCGTGCCCGGCTGGCCGCGCTGGCGCGGGCGACCGCGGACGGGTCGTACGACGCGGAGTACCGCTTCGTGCAGACCGCGAGCCGGGCGTCGGGCAGCATCCGCATCCGCCAGCGGCCGCCGCAGTACCGCATCGACATCGCGTCGAAGGGCGGCGCGGCGTTCTTCGCGCTGACCACCGGCGTCGTGTCCTGCTCGACGGAGAAGCGCAAGGCGACCTGCTTCCTCGTCGCGCGGCCCGGCGAGGAGGTGCCGGGCATCTTCGACCCGGGCGTGCAGCGGCTGTTCCGCGACGCGGTGGAGGACCTGGCGACCAACCCGGGCGACTACCTCGTCCGCCCGGCCGACGGCCCGCCGACCCCGTCCGCGCCGCCGACCGCCACGGCGGTGCCGACGCTGCCCTCGGCGACGCCGAGCCCGACCCGCACCGCGACTCCTTCCGCGACGCCGAGTGCCACCGCGAGCGCGGCGCCGTTGCCGGCGGGCGAGTGCTTCCAGGTGGAGCGGGTGGACACCACCCCGAACCCCGACCAGCCGGTCGGCTTCGAGAACGGCACGTACTGCTTCGCCGAGCAGGGCGTCGCCACGTCGATCACGGTCGCGTCGGGAACGTTGACCCTGGTGCGGCTGCTCGCGCCGCCGGAGCCCGCGGCGTTCCAGCCCCCCGCCAAGGTGCAGAAGCTGCCCGACCTGTCGCCGACGCCGAAGCCGAGCGCGTCGAAGAAGAAGTAGCGCTCAGACGTCGAGCAGCCGCCGGCCTTCGAACGCGCGGCCGAGCGTCACCTCGTCGGCGTACTCGAGGTCACCGCCGACCGGCAGCCCGCTCGCGAGGCGCGTCACCCGCAGGCCCATCGGCTTCACCAGCCGGGCGAGGTACGTCGCGGTCGCCTCGCCTTCGAGGTTCGGGTCGGTGGCGAGGATGAGCTCGGTGACCACGTCGTCGGCGAGGCGCAGCATCAGCTCGCGGATGCGCAGGTCATCCGGGCCGACGCCCTCGATGGGGCTGATCGCGCCGCCGAGCACGTGGTAGCGGCCCTTGAACTCGCGCGTCTTCTCGATCGCGACGACGTCCTTCGGCTCCTCGACCACGCAGATGACCGTGAGGTCGCGGCGCGGGTCGCGGCAGATCCGGCACTCCTCGGCCTCGGCGACGTTGCCGCAGACGCGGCAGAACTTCACCTTGTCCTTGACCTCGGTCAGCGTGTGGACCAGCCGCTTCACGTCTGCTGGGTCGGCGGCGAGCAGGTGGAACGCGATCCGCTGCGCGCCCTTCGGCCCGACCCCGGGGAGGCGGCCGAGCTCGTCGATCAGGTCCTGGACCGGGCCTTCGTACACCGGGTCAGTCTCTCGCGGAACGACCCCCGGTGCCGCGCGGCGCGCTAGGTGTACTGACCCGAGAGGTTGGTGACGCGGCTCGCGGGTGGGCGACCGCCGAGGGCGGTGTGGGTGCGGTGATGGTTGTAGATGTGCAGCCAGCGGCGCAAGGCGGTGACGCGGGCGCGTTCTGAGGTGTACTCGCGGACGTAGGCCCACTCGGTGAGCAGGGTGCGGTGGAACCGTTCGACCTTGCCGTTGGTCTG
>DATLNJ010000019.1:0-26283 GCA_035536815.1 Frankiaceae bacterium | reverse complement strand
ATGAAGTCACGACGCCACGTCCGGTGAGCGCGAGCGAGCCCCGCACCACCCGGCCGACAGATCCGCATCAAGACCCAGAAGTCAGTCAGACGAAGGGTCAGGCCGAGCGGCGCGGGGCTCGCTCACATCCTCACTGTCAGTCGACGAAGTGCTGCCCGATCTGCGCCACCACGGCGCCGACCGCGACGGCCCGGAGAAGAACGCGACCCAGACCCGCGCGAACCCCGTGGCCGGGTAGCGGTGCGACCGCACGAACCCGGCCAGCAGCCCGAGCAGGACAAGGCCGAACACGAGCGGGAGCGTCCGGCTGCTCTGCACGTACTCCGTGAGGCACCACCCGCCCGCGACGCCGAGCAGCACCCAGCCGATGAGCGTTGCCGGGTCCGCCTCGCGCACCGGCCGGGCGCGCGGCGCGGCGAGCGGCGGCTCGGGGGACGGCGTCCGGCCGGCACGGGTCACCGTTGCGGACTCGACGGGTCGGCCGGCCCGCTTGAGGCGCCGGCCGCGCCGAGCTGCCGGTCCAGTACGGCTGGCGCCTCGGCGAGCGACGGGCCGTACCAGGTGAGGTGCCGCCCGCTCACGAACGCCGCCGGCCTCCCGCCGAACGCGGCCTCGTCGCCCGGCGCGAACGCGTACGGCTCGTCCGGCAGCACGACGACGTCGTAGTCCGGCAGGTCCTCGGGCGAGAAGCGCGGGTAGCGCTCCGGCGCGCCCGCGAGCACGTTCGCCACCCCGAGCCGCGCCAGCACGTCGCCCGCGAACGTGTCCCGCCCCAGCGCCATCCACGGCTTCCGCCAGATCGGCACCACGGCCCGCAGCCGCGGCGCCGGCGGCGGCCCCGGGGGCCACGCGGCGCACGCGTCCCGGTACCACCCCGGCGACGAAATCCCGCACACCGCGAGCAGCCGCCCCAGCGACGTCAGCGCGGCCGGCACGGTCCGCGGCGCCGTCACCCACACGGCCACGCCCGCGGCCCGCAGCGCCTCGACGTCCTCCCGGCGGTTCTCCTCCTCGTTCGCCAGCACGAGGTCCGGGGCCAGCTCCAGCACGGACGCGACCCGCGGGCTCTTCGTCCCGCCGACCCGCGCGACGTCCAGCCCCGGCGGGTGCGTGCACCAGTCCGTCGCCCCGACCAGCAGCCCCGACGCCGCCACCGACTCGGTCAGCGAGGGGACGAGCGAGACGACCCGGCGCACCGGCCGCGGCACGGCCACGAGCGCGCCGAGGTCGTCCCTAGAAGGACGTACCTCCCGGGTCACAGTCTGCTGCGCCCCGCCCAGCGCCCGCCTCGCGGCGTTGTCCGACGCCCCGATAGCGCTGCTATCGCGGCGTCGTCCGCCTGGCGACGCGACCGCTGGACCGGCGCTCGCGACGACCGCCACCCGGAAGGCACGTCCTAGACCCCCGTGATGCGGACACCGGCGTGCGTCTTGTAGCGCTTGTTGATCGCCAGCAGGACCGTCGTCAACGCCTCCAGCTCGCGCGAGAGCCGTAGCGGCCCCGCGTCGATCCCCCGCATGCCCGGCACCTGGGTGGCCAGCCCGATCACCACCGTCTTGGCCTCCTCGTCGTCGCCGCAGACGAGGATGTCGGTGTTCACCGACGAGTTGGTCCCGAACAGCCGCTTCGCCGACACGTCGTGGAACGCCGACACCACCCGCGCCTCCGGCGCCAGCGCCGCGGTCTGCTCCGCCGCCGACCCCTCCCGCACGTCCACGGGCACCGCGCCGGCCTTGTCGAACGCCATCGGGTTCACGCAGTCCACGACGATCTTGCCCGCCAGCCGGTCCGCCAGCGCGGTCACCGTGTCCCTGTGCCCCTCGAACGGCACCGCGAGCACGACCACGTCGCCGAACGCCGCCGCCTCCTCGTTGGTCCCGCCGCGCACGTCGAGCTCCAGCTCGGGCCGCATCGCCCGCGTCTCGGCGGCCGCCTCGGTGGCGCGGGCCGGGTCGCGCGAGCCGAGCAGCACCGCGTGCCCGGCGATCGCGAACCGCAGCCCGAGCCCCTTGCCCTGCGGCCCGGTCCCGCCGAGGACCCCGATCTTGAGCCCCTCCAACGTCACCACGCGGCCTCCGGGGATCACCGTCACAACGCCTCCAGCGCGGTCGCGACCCGATCGGCGACGACGTCGACGATCCGGGGGTCGAGGTTCAGTGGCTCGGTCAGCACCCACGGCACCGCACCGTGCGCGGCCGCCGCCGCGGCGAGCGCCGCCGGGATGTCGGCGGTCGTGTGGGCGCCGGGGTAGAGGAAGTACGGGTGCACGACGACCCGGTCGCAGCCCGCCGCGACCAGCGCGGCGTACGCCTCGGCGATGGTCGGCCGGGCGATCTCGAGGAACGCCGCCTCGACGGCGTGCGCGGTCACTCGTTCGGCCAGCGCGGCGGTCACCGCGACCAGCAGGTCGTTGGCCGCACCCCGCCGGGATCCGTGCCCGACGACCAGCAGGCCGAGCCGGTCCGGCGGCGAACTCTTCACCTGACGGATCTTGCCGTCTTGCAGGCTTTCTCGCTGCGGGACGTTTTGTGTCACACGCAGCAGGAACTACCACAGGGTTGCCGAAACGGTGACCGAACGGCCATGGCCTGGTCGCGAAGGAGAGTCAGCGGATGAACGCGCGCGAGGACCGGCAGGGCGGTACGCCCCGTCGCCGCGCGCTCGGCCGCCGTTCCCGCCCCGAGGCCCGCACCGACTCCGAGCGGATCGCCGCGGTCGCCGCCGAGCACGACGTGCCCGTCGAGGACGTCCTGCGCGAGGTCGCCGACTTCCGGCTCGCGCTCGAGACCGACATGATCATCGCCGCCGCCGCGGTCGACGCCGACAGCCCCGAGGTGCTCTCCGAGGTGCTGGACGGCGAGCGGCTCGAGCTGGCGTCGTTCCACGACCGCCTGCTCGAACGCCTCGCCGACGCCGCCGCCGACGACGAGCTCGCCTCCCGCCGCGCCGCCCGCGCCCGCCAGCCCCGCCGGGTCGGCCGGGCCGCCGGCTACGTCGCCGCCGCGGCCGTTGCGCTGGCCATCCTCGGGGTCGGCCGCGGTGTCGTCGCGCCGACCGACATGCGCGCCGCCTCCAACGCCGCCGCGATGGAGACCGCCGACCAGCACTACGCCGACTTCTCCAGCGCGGTCACCAGCGACTCCCCCGCCGCCGTGCGCGAGGCTGCCCAGCAGCTGCACCGCACGTTGCAGCGGCTGATCAACGACCACGCCAGCGACCCCGAGGTCGCGCAGCGCGCCGCCCAGCTGCTCCAGGCCGAGATCAGCCTGCTGCGCGCCACCGACCCTGACGGCGCCAGCCAGGTGCTCGCGCAGGCCCGGTCGCTCGTCACGATGCTCGAGCGCAAGGCCCCGCCGAAGGTCCGCAACGCCGTGCAGCCGGTCCTCGACGCCGCCGCCGTGCCGAGCGAGACCGCGAAGCCGCCGAAGAAGGCCAAGCCGAGCCCGTCGGCCACGCCGTCGCCGAAGTCCACGTCGTCCCCGCGGTCGTCGTCCTCGCCGAGCGGCTCGCCCGCGCCCGGCCCGCTCGACACGCCGTAGCGCCCGCCGGCGCCGTTGCCACGTTCTCCCTCGCTCGTTCGCAATGCCGTGCCCGCGGACGCTTGTGGTTCCCTTATTGCGACTCGTTCGCAACTACGAGAACTCCGCAGTAGACTCGGGCCGTGCCCCTGACCCGCGGCGCCCCGCTGCTCCTCGCGCTCACGCTCGCGGCCGGCTGCGCCTCCGGCGCCGCCCGCGACGCCGACGACGGCCGGCTGCGCGTCGTCACGACGGTCGCTCCCCTCACCAGCATCGCGGCCACCGTGGGCGGCGACCGCGTCCGCGTCACCGGCCTGGTCCCGGAGGGCACGAACTCGCACACGTTCGAGCCGCCGCCGAGCGCCGCCGAGGTGCTCAGCGAGGCCGACCTGATCGTCGTCAACGGCCTCAAGCTCGAGGACCCGACCAGCGAGCTGGCCGAGGAGAACAAGCGCGCCGACGCCGAGATCGTGGCGCTCGGCGACCGGGTGCTGCCGCGCGAGCAGTGGATCTTCGACTTCTCGTTCCCGGAGAAGGACGGCAAACCCAATCCGCACTTGTGGACCGATCCGAAGTACGCGGTGCGGTACGCCGAGGTGCTGAGGGACGAGTTCGCCGCCGCCGACCCCGAGGGGCAGGCCGCGTACGACGCCGGGCTGGCCGAGTTCACCCGGGCCGCCAACGCCCTGTCCGACGCGATGGTCACGGCGAGCAAGACCGTGCCGCGCCGCGACCTGCTGACCTACCACGACGGCTACGCCTACTTCGCCCGCGACTACGGCTGGCGGATCCTCGGCGCGATCCAGCCGTCGTCGTTCGAGGAGCCGTCGCCGCGCGAGGTCGCGGCGCTGATCGACCAGGTGCGGCGGCTGAAGGTGCCCGCCATCTTCGGCTCCGAGGTCTTCCCTTCCGCGGTCCTGGAGCAGGTTGGCAAGGCGACCGGCGCGCGGTACGTGGACACCCTCCGCGACGACGACCTGCCGGGGAAGCCGGGCGACCCCGAGCACTCCTGGCTCGGCCTGATGCGCGCCAACTTCGTGACGATGGTCGAGGCGCTCGGCGGCGACGCCGCCGCCTTGAAGGCGGTCCCCCTGCCGCCGACCACCGGCGACGCCCGCGCGGAGTACCCGCAATGACGCCCCTCCTCCGCCTGACCGGCGTGACCGCGCGCTACGGCGCCGAGCCCGTCCTCGACCGCGTCGACCTCGACGTGCACGCGGGGACGTTCACCGGCGTCGTCGGGCCATCGGGGTCCGGCAAGACGACGTTGCTGCGGGTACTGCTCGGGACGGTGAAGCCGTCGGCCGGCACCGTCGAGCGCCCCAAGGGCGTGGCCCTCTCGTACGTCCCGCAGCTCGAGACCGTGGACTGGAACTTCCCCGTCACGGTCGAGGAGTGCGTGCTGATGTCGCGGACCGGGCGGTTGCTGCCCTGGCCGAGCCGCGACGAACGCGCCGAGGTCGCCCGCGTCCTCGACCGCCTCGGCATCGGCGGGCTGGCCAAGCGGCACATCCGCCAGCTCTCCGGCGGCCAGCAGCAGCGCATGTTCATCGCCCGCGCGCTGCTCCGCCGGCCGCGGCTGCTGCTCATGGACGAGCCGACCTCGGGCGTGGACGTCGCCACCAGGCACGAGGTCCTGCACCTGCTCGCCGAGCTCAACGCCGAGGGCATCGGCATCGTCCTCACGACCCACGACCTCAACGGCATGGCGGCGCACCTGCCGCACCTGGTCTGCCTCAACAAGAGCGTCATCGGCGTCGGCGCCCCGGCCGACGTGCTCACGCCGGACGTCCTGGAGCGCACGTTCGGCGCCAAGATGGAGGTGCTGATCCACGGCGGCATGCCGATCGTCGTGGACTCCTACGACCACCCCCCGGCCGTCCCCGCACCGCGTCCCGCGCCGGCGCGGCGATGAGCGAGCTGCTCGACCCGTTCGGCTACGCGTTCTTCACCCGCGGGCTGATCGTGGCGACGCTGTCCGGCGCGCTGCTCGGGCTGATCGGCGTGTACATCACGCTCAAGGGGATGTCGTACATCGGCCACGGCCTCTCCCACGCGATCTACGGCGGGTTCGCGGCCAGCACCATCGTGTCGTTCAACTACTACGTCGGCGCCGGCATCTGGGGCATCGCCTCCGCGCTGGCCATCAACGGCGTCTCCCGCCGCCGCAAGATCGGCGCCGACGCCGCCATCGGCGTCATCACGACGGCGTCGTTCGCGCTCGGGGTGGCGCTGCTGCGGATCTACGGCACCCGCGGGGCGTCGTTCGACGCGGCACTGTTCGGGTCGATCCTCGGCCTGTCGGCGGTGGACGTCTGGGCGGTCGCGGTCGCGACGCTGGCGGCGGGGGCGCTGGTGTTCTTCCGGTACCGCGCGCTGCTGTTCACGACGTTCGACCCCGACGTCGCCGACGTCTCTGGCGTCTCCGTCGCGCGCACCGACGCGCTGCTCACGACCGTCCTGTCGCTCGGCATCCTCGTCACGCTCAACGTCATCGGCGTCACGCTGGTCGCCGCGATCCTCGTCATGCCGGCGGTCGTCGCGCGGATGCTGACCGACTCGTTCACCCGGATGCTCTGGATCTCGACCCTCGTGGGGTCCACGTGCGGGTTCGTCGGGATGAACGTCAGCTACCACCTCGACGTGCCGTCCGGCACGATGATCGTACTGACCGGTGCGGCGATCTTCACGCTGACGTTCCTCGGGACGGGAGTGTCCGGGCTGCGCCGGACCCGTACGCTCGCCGCATGAACCCGGAGGAGACCGCGCTGCTCCGCGCGCTCTTCGAGGGGACGGCGTTCGACGACGAGGTCGTGGACTTCGCCGGCGCACTCGGGACGGCGCCGCACGACGCGGGCGGCCTGCTGCTGGTCGGCACGCCGGAGGACGAGCCTTGGCACTTCGCCGCGCACCTGACCGACGAGGCGACCTGGTCCGGGCGCGACGAGCTGACCCCGACGCTGGTGCGCTGGCAGGTGCCGGCGGGCGCGCCCGCGCACCTCGCCGTCCCGCTCGACCGGCTGCGCGCAGCGCGCGACCGCGAGACGTTGCTCGTCGTCGCCCCGGACGCCGCCCCGGAACGTCTCCTCGACGACCTGTCCCGCGCCCGCAAGGCCGGCGCGCACGTCCTCGCCATCGACGCCGGGGGCTCGAAGGACCTGCGCGGGCTGGCGCACGAGACGCTGACCGTGCCTACGCAGTCGTACCTCGACGTCGTGCAGCACGTCGTCTCCGCAACGGCGCCGACCGCGCACCGCCGCCGCGGCGTCCGCGAACGGCTCGGCCGGCTGCTCGACGAGCTGCAGGGCGCGCCGCGCCCCCCGCGCTAACTGTTGCGAGCGGAGCCGACCGCGCGCCGCCGCAGCGAGACCAGCGCGATCCCGGCGGCGGCCCCGACGAGCAGCAACACCGCCGCCCCGCCCCGGCCGCCCCAGAGACCGTTCGACCCGCCACCCACGGTGAACCGCCGTACGACGGTGACCTGCTCCGAGTCGGCGTCCGCGTTGGGCGTGGCGGTGAGCGTGTGGTCGCCCGGCGCCACCGGCACGGTCAGCTCGAGCCGGCTCCCGGGAGCGACGGAGAGCGTGCTGAACACGCCCCCGACCCGCCCGGTCGCGTCCACCGTGCTCCCGTCGAGGTCGAGCCGGAACGCCGCGGCCGCCGTGCCGCCCTCGCCGGCGACGACCACCCGTACCGTGTCGCCGGACACCCGCTCGCCCTCCGCCGGCGACACCACGACGAGCCGGGCCGGGTCGTGCGCGGTCGCGGCGGGTACCGGCCACGTGACGGCCAGGACCAGCGCCGCGGCAACCAGCGGACGAGACACGGGATGATCGTGGCACGAAACCTGTCACAGCCCGTCCGCAGGATGGCGCCGTGACGTAGGGCGAGGAGGACGCATGCGAAGGACCGGCCGGGTGGGGACGGCGGCGACGCCCGGGCGCCGCGCGCGCGTGGCGCTGCTCGCGCTGCCGGCGTTGCTGGCGCTCGGCGCGTGCACCGACGACCCGGCCACGCCGTCCCCGTCGCCGACCGCGGCCGGGACCTCGCCGCCGAGCTCGTCGTCCGCGCCACCGAATGCCGCGACGGTCACGCCCTCGCTCCCGGCCGGCTGCACGGCGCCGTCCCCGGCCCCCGCGGGCGCTGTCGTCGTCACCGCGGCCGTGGGAGGCACGAGCGTGATGACGGAGCGGCAGCGCTACGACGTCCCGCTCGGCAGCGCGGTCCGCATCGAGGTGACGACCGACGTCGCCGACGAGGTCCACGTGCACGGCTACGACCTGCGCGCCGTGACCAAGCCCGGCTGCCCGACCGCCCTCGACCTCACCGCGAACATCCCGGGCAGTGTCGAGGTCGAGCTCGAACGCGGGCACCTCCGGCTGTTCGAGCTGAGGTCGCGTTGACCGGCGCCCCGGCCGCGGAGGTCGCAGCGCTCGCGGCGCCCGCGGCGCCCGGGGACCTCTGGGTCCTCGCGCACGGCGTCGGCGGCCGGACCGACCTGCCGGTGCCGTTCTGGCTGGCCCTCTACGGCGCCGGCATCGCGGTCGTGCTGTCGTTCGCGGCGCTCGGCGCGCTCTGGCCGACGCCGCGGCTGAGCCCGGACAAGGGCCGGCCGCTGCCGCGCGTGCTGGCCGCCGTGGCCGACTCGCCGGTGTTCAGGGGCGTGCTGCGCGGGGTGGTGCTGGCCGCGACGCTGGTGCTGCTCGCCGCGGCGTTCGCCGGCGGGCCCGACGAGGCGAGCAACCCCCTCCCCTGGTTCCTGTTCATCGTGTTCTGGGTCGGCCTGGTGCCGGTCTCGCTGCTGTTCGGGCCGGTCTGGCGGATCGTCAGCCCGCTGCGCACCCTGCACGCGCTGGTGTCCCGCGTCGCCGGCGGCGACCCCGACGAGGGGCTGCGCGACCTGCCGCCCGGCCTGGGCTACTGGCCCGCCACCGTCGGCATCTCGGCGTTCGTCTGGCTGGAGCTGGTGCTGCCGATCACCGCCGACGCCCGTGCGCTCGGGATCATCCTCCTCCTCTACGGGGTCGCCCACCTCGTCGCCGCGTCCGTCTACGGCGCGGGGTGGTTCGCCCGCGCGGAGGCGTTCGAGGTCTACTCCACGCTCGTCGGGCGGCTGGCGCCGATCGGGCGGCTGCCCGACGGGCGCCTCGGGCTGCGCAACCCTCTCGGCGGCCTCTCCGGCGTGCGCGCCGAGCCCGGGCTGGTGGCGTTCGTCGTCGTGCTGCTCGGCTCCACGGCGTTCGACGGCGTCACCCGCACGAGCTGGTGGGGCGAGTTCGCCGGCGACCGGGGCGGCTGGGCCGCGGTCCCCAAGGGCACGCTCGGCCTCGTCCTCTGCTGCGCGGTCGTGGCGGTGACGTACATCGCCGCCACCCGCGCCTCCGGGCGGACCGCGCGGGCCGACGCGGGGCCGCTGCCCGGCGCGTTCGTGCACTCCGTCGTCCCGATCGCGGTCGGCTACGCCGTCGCGCACTACTTCACGCTGCTCCTCTTCGAGGGCCAGCAGGCGCTCCGGCTCGCTTCGGACCCGTTCGGGACCGGCGCCAACTGGTTCGGCACCGCCGACCACAACGTCGACTTCACGGTGATCTCGCCCCGCACCGTCGCGCTGGTGCAGATCGGCGGCATCGTCGTCGGCCACGTGCTCGGCGTCATCGCCGCGCACGACCGCGCCATCTCGCTGTTCAAGGGGCGGGCGGCGGTGCGCGGGCAGTACCCCCTGCTCGCCGTGATGGTCGCCTATACCCTCGGGGGCGTGGCCCTGCTGCTGGGAACGGGATGACCCCGCTCGCGCACGGCAGCGGCATCGACGACGCGCTCATCGTGCTGCTGCCGCTCGCGATCGTCATCGTGATGCTGCGGATGGGCGCGAAGAAGATGCCGCCCGAGGAGGAGGACGCCGCCGAGGCGGACGCGGCCGACGACACTGCCACTACCGCGGACACCGCTACTGCCGGAGACACCGGCGCCGCCGCGGACGAGGCGCGCGCGGACGACCCGCGCGCGGGTGGTCCGGTCTAGCAGGCCACGGCTCCGGCCGAGGAGCGGGCGTGGAGGTCGAACTCCACCGTCTGCGTCACCGTCTCCTTCGGCCGCACCCGCTGCGAGAGGAACTGGAACGGCTCCTCCTGGTTGCCGGTCTCGGTCAACCGCTCGATCCGGCACTTGCCGTGCCCGGCCTTGGTGCCGTCGTTCGTGACCTGCACAGTGACCCGCACCCGGGTCTCGCCGACCCGCGCGACCTCCACCACCGACGCGGGGAACGGTCCCACCCCGCGCACCGACAGCCAGAGCAGGAACGCCAGCCCCACGAAGCCGAGCAGCACCGCCGCCATCACGGTGCCGTGCGTCTGCGTCGGCGACGGCGCGGCAGGCCGCGGCAGCGCGAGGTCCACGTCCTCGCCGGCCGCCTCGAACGGCGCTTCGCACTGGACGCACACCTGCAGGTCGCCGCGCCTGGGCGTGCCGCAGCGCGCGCAACGTTCAACGGGGGGCATGGACGACATCGTACGAGGCGCGGCGAAATCCGCTGGACGCACGGGCGCGGCCCGGTAGCGTCGCCGCCGCCATGGACGACCACCCCCGCGACCCCGGCGACCCGGCGCGCCCCGACGACGACCCGGCGCACCCCACAGCCCCCGGCGACCCGGCCGCCCCCGGCGACCCCGCCGGCCCGCCCCCCGGCTGGGGCCTGCCCGGCGACCCGGGCGACATCGAGCCCGGCATCGCCGCCACTCCCGGCCGGGCCGGCGTCCTCGGCCTGGTCAGGACGCTCGCCATCGACTTCTCGCCGCTGCGGACGTCGCGGGAGTTCCGGCTGCTGTGGTCCGGCCAGGTGGTGTCGTTCCTCGGCTCGCAGATCACCTACGTCGCCCTGCAGTTCCAGGTCTACCAGCTCACCCGGTCGTCGCTGGCCGTCGGCCTCATGGCGCTCTGCGAGCTGGTCCCGCTGCTGACGATGGCGTTCGTCGGGGGCGCGCTCGCCGACGCCGTCGACCGGCGCAAGCTGGTGCTGCGCACCGAGGCCCTGCTCGCGCTCGTCCCCGTCGGGCTGCTCGTCAACGCCACCCTCGACGAGCCGCGCGTGTGGCCGCTCTACGTCCTCGCCGCCCTCGCCGCGGGCCTCGACGGCCTCGGCCGCCCGTCGCTGTGGGCGCTGCTCCCCCGGCTGGTGAAGAAGGAGGAGCTGCCCGCCGCGCTCGCGCTGCACAGCCTCTACGTCAACCTCGGCGCGGTCGCCGGCCCGGCCACCGGCGGCCTGATCGTCGCCGCCGTCGGGCTGCGCGTGACGTACGCGCTCGACGTCGTGACGTTCCTCGTCTCGCTGGTCACGCTCGCCGCGATGAAGGCGACGCCGCCGCCGCAGGACGCCGCGCGGCCGAGCCTGCGGTCGCTCGCCGAGGGGTTCAGGTACGCGCGCAGCCAGCCGGTGCTCATGGGCACCTACCTCATCGACTACAACGCCATGATCTTCGGCATGCCGACGGCGCTGTTCCCGGCGCTGGCGTTCGAGCGGTTCGGCCACCACGGCCTGGCGCCGGCCACCGTCCTCGGGCTGCTGCACGGCGCCCCGTACGCCGGCGCCCTGCTCGGCACCGCCACCAGCGGCTGGATCCGCCGCGTCCGCCGGCACGGCCTCGCGATCCTGGTGTCCGTCTTCGCGTGGGGCATCGCCATCACGGCGTTCGGCTTCGCGACGTCGCTCTGGGTCGCGCTGCCGCTGCTCGCCGTCGCCGGCGCGGGCGACTTCGTGTCCGCGACGTTCCGCTCCACCATCTGGAACCAGACCATCCCCGACGAGCTGCGCGGCCGGCTGGCCGGCATCGAGCTGGCCAACGTCGCCAGCGGCCCGCTGCTCGGCAACCTCGAGGCCGGCATCGTGGCGAAGCTGCGCGGCACGCAGTTCTCGATCGTCAGCGGCGGCATCGCCAGCGTGGTCGGCACGGCGCTGCTGGCCTGGCGGATGCCGGAGTTCCTGCACTACCGGTCCGAGTACGGCGGCGAGACGTAGCCGGTCAGGCCGGCGCGAACCGCACCCGGCGCTGCGCGACGTCCGCCTCGGTCAGCCGCACCTCGATCGCCGCCCCCAACGGCGCCGTCCCCACCAGCCGCGCGCGGACCGCCGGCTCGGCGACCTGCACGATGCCGCCCCGGTCGTCCACGTCGGTCACGACCGCATCGAACGTCTCCCCCACCCGGCGTTCCAGGACGGCCGCCTCGACGTAGTCGAGCACCGCGCGGTCCAGCTCCCGCTCCCGCCGGTCCGCCGCGGCCATCAGCCCGGGCAGCTCCGGCAACGCCGCGCGGCACCAGCCGGGGACCTCGCGCCCGGCCACCAGCGCCAGCACGACCTCGTTCGCGAACCGGTCGGCCAGCCGCCGCAGCGGCGCCGTCACGTGCGCGTACGGCGCCGCGATCGCGCTGTGCTCGCCGACCTCAGGCGGCGCGCCGTCGAACGCCGTGTACCCCGCGCCGCGCAGCAACGTCGTCGCGAGGTTCAGCAACGCCGCGTGCGCGGGGACCCCCGGGTCCAGCGACCGGATGAATGCCGGGTACGCCACGTCGGGCTCCCACGGCGCCCCCAGCGCCGCCGCGCTGCGCCGCAACGCGTCCACCGACCGAGCCGCGGGCCGCGGCATCGTGCGCAGCAGCCCGACGCCGCCGTCGAGCATGATCCGGGCCGCCGCCATGCCGGTCATCAGCGAGATCTGCGCGTTCCAGTTCTCCACCGGCAGCGGCGCGACGTACGCCAGCGCGTAGCCGCCATCGTCGAGCCGCACCACCTCCTGGGCCGGCGTCTTGAGCGACACCCCGCCGCGCGCGACCTCGACGGCTTGCCGCAGCCGCCCGATCTCGCGCAGCAGCTCGACCGGCTCGTCGGCCGTCCCCGCGTCCAACGCGGCCTGCACGGACGGGTAGTCGAGCTGCGCCCGGCTGCGGACCACGCCGCGCTCGACCCGCACGTCGGTGACGTCGCCCGCCGCGTCGAGGTCGAACCGCCAGACCAGAGCCGGCCTGGTCTCGCCCGCCAGCAGCGACGCGCCGCCCTCGGACAGCAGCGGCGGGTACAGCGGCACCCGCGCGTCCGGCGCGTAGAGCGTCGCCCCGCGCGCCCGCGACTCCGCGTCCAGCCGCCCGCCGGGCACGACGTACGCGCCCGGGTCGGCGATCGCGTAGGCGACGCGGTAGCCGGACCCGCGTCGTTCCGCGTGGTACGCCTGGTCGAGGTCCCTGCTGCCCGGTGGGTCGATCGTGACGAACGGCACCCCCGTCGCGTCCGCCCGCTCGCCCGGCTCGGCAGCGGCGAGGCCCGCCTCCTCGACCACCTCGTCGGGGAACGACGCGGGCAGCCCCAGCTCCGTCCGGATCGCGGCGAACCCGGCCGCCAGCGAGGCGGCCGGCGGCGTCACGCGGACCCTGGCCATCCGTGCAGCGTAGTGACCGCGAGGTGAGGGTTTCGTGGAGGAGGTGGGTTCCCCGATCCGATCGGGCAAAACGGACACATACCGTTCGCCGAACGACTCGCTTGACCACTGTGTCCGGAGGTACCGAAGTGCCGCTCGAGCTGACCCCGACGACGTACGGAGACCTCACACTGGTCGGTGTCGCCGGTCCCGTCACGGCGCGGACCTGCGTGGAGGTGCAGCGGGAGGTCGGGCGGCTGCTCGCCACCCGGCCGCAGGCGCTGCTCCTCGACCTGGGCCTCGTCACCAAGCTCGACCAGGCCGGCATCGGCGTCCTCATCCACACCGCGGGCCGGTGCCGCCTCCAGGGCTGCGTGCTGGCGCTGTGCCGGGTGCCCGACCACGTCCGCGAGCTGCTCGTCCAGGAGCGGGTCGACATCCCGCGCTACGACACCCTCGCCGACGCCACCGAGACGCTGCTGTACGCCGCCGCCTGGCGGTAGCTCAGCGCGCGTCCACGTCCCCCGCGTCGCCCGCGGCGAGCAGCAGCAGCAGGTCCCAGCACGCGGGGCAGAGCGTGACGTCCGGGCGTGGGTGCAGCAGCGTCTTCGACTCGTGCCGGCACCGCGGGCAGATGGGCACGTTCCTCTCCTAGCCCCCGGCACGCTCCCCCTTCTCCGTCTATCGGACGAAACGGACTTGGGCTGAAGGGCCGGTCAGCAATTGGTGTACCCGGCCCCGTTGCTGCTCCACCGGCAGGAGTCCATCAGCGTCCCGGACGAGTTCCGCAGGGCGGCCGTGTCGCCGGTGTTGTTCCAGATGTGCCAGCCGCTGCCCCAGTAGCGGCGGGTCGAGGAGTTCGTCCCCTTGCCGCTGTGGAGCGCGACGGTCTTGTACCCGCCCAGGCAGAACGACCCGAACTTGTACACGTGCCCGGCCACGTCCCGCACCGTCCAGCCGGTGAGGCAGCGGGTCGACGAGGACACGTTCTTCACGACCACCCACTCGCCGTTCACGCTGGTGTTCGCGCTCGTGTCGCTACCCGGGGAGTTGTAGTTGATCCGGCCGAACTGCAGCGCGCTCGCCGCTTCGGCGGGCGCGGCACCCAGCGCGGTGGCGCCGGCGACGGTGAGCGAGGCGAGCAGGGCGCACGTGCGGCGCATGGGGTCCCCCGGAGACGTGCCGCGCGCGCCTACCGGCGCCGGCGACTGGTGTAGCCGCGGCCCTGGTGCCACGACTCGATGACCAGATGATCGGCCGGGTCGCCCAGCCGCGTGAGGACAATCTCCGAAATATCGACCCGGAACTTGTGGCTCGCGTCCTCGGCCGGCACCTCGTGCGCCGTCCCCGAGAGCTTCGCCTCGCCGGCCCAGGACGTCCCCGCCTCGTCCGGCTCCGCCGTCGGCGAGTGGATCGCCAGCCGCGGGTCGCGCTGCAGGTCCCGCGCCTTCACCGCGCCCGGCATGCTGCCCAGCCAGACGTCGCCGTCCTCGAACGCTACCTCGGTCCCGCTGATCCGCGGCCCGCCGTCGCGGCGCAACGTCGCCATCGTCGAGTGCTTCCCCGCCGCGAACCGCGCGCGCACCTCGCGCGCGAGCTCGGGCACCTCGCGTTCGATCTCCGCCCAGGTCGCCATGCCCGGGAGCCTACGAAACGCCGACGGCCGCCCCGCGCGCAGCGGAGCGGCCGTCGGTCGGCGAGCGGGGTTAGCGGGTGCCCGTCCCTGAGGTCGTGCGGGTCGTGGTGCCGGCGTGCGTCGCGTCGGTGCGCGGGCCCATCATGCCCGCGGTCAGCAGGATCGCGGCGCTGACCAGGTGCAGGACGTTGTCCGCGTGGTTGATCGCGAGAATGTTCACGTCGGAGTCGGTCATGAACAGGCCGAGGATGCCGACGAGCAGGTACGTCGCGCCGACGACCGTGTTGATCGCGCGCGCGGTGTTCGGGCCCTTCATCGCGCCGTAGATCAGCGCGGCGCCGATCAGCAGGTGGACGACGTTGTGCAGCGGGTTGACCTCGAAGATGCCGAGGAGCAGGTTGCCCTCCACGCCCGCGAACTCGACGCCACCGGTGATGGCGAAGCCGATCAAGCCGACGAGCAGGTACACGGCGCCGAACAGGTAGCCGACGATCTCCGCCATCGTGCGGGTCCGCCCGGAACCGTTGCCGGTCATCTGGGCCATGGATGCACCTCTTTCGGTTGGCAACGCACCGCCCCGAACGGTCGGCCTTTCCCTATCTACCCGTCGCGCCACGCTCCGGAACCCCGGCGGCAGGCGGCCGCGAACCCCCCGGTTGGGTCAAAGGAGCCCGGGTCGGATAGAACGGCGTCATGCCGAACAGCTTCGGGGCCCGCGGCCTGCTTCCGGTTGGCGACACCAGCCACACCATCTACCGGCTCTCCGCTCTCGAGGACGCCTACGGCGTCTCGCGATTGCCGTACTCGCTGAAGGTCCTCCTGGAGAACCTGCTCAGGTTCGAGGACGACGTCACGGTCTCCGCCGACGACGTCACCGCGCTCGCCGGCTGGCAGGGCGGCGCGGAGGACAGGGAGATCGCGTTCCGGCCGGCCCGGGTGCTCATGCAGGACTTCACCGGCGTCCCCGCGATGGTCGACCTCGCGGCGATGCGCGAGGCGGTGGCCGCGCAGGGCCGCGACCCGTCCGGGCTGGAGCCGGGCATCCCGGCCGACCTGGTCATCGACCACTCGGTCTCTGTCGACCACTTCGGCAGCCGCGAGGCGCTGGGCCGCAACAACGAGCTCGACTACGAGCGCAACACCGAGCGGTACCAGTTCCTCCGGTGGGGGCAGCAGGCGTTCAGCACGTTCCGCGTCGTGCCCCCGTCGACCGGGATCTGCCACCAGGTGAACGTCGAGTACCTCGCGACCGTCGTCGCGGCGCGGGACGGGGCGGCGTTCCCCGACACCCTGGTCGGCACCGACTCGCACACCCCGATGGTCAACGGCCTCGGCGTCGTCGGGTGGGGCGTCGGCGGCATCGAGGCCGAGGCGGCGCTGCTCGGCCAGCCCATCTCGATGCTCATCCCGAAGGTCGTCGGCATGCGCCTGTCCGGCGAGCTGCCGGAGGGCGCCACCGCGACCGACCTCGTGCTGACCGTGACCGAGCTGCTGCGCAAGCACGGCGTCGTCGGCAAGTTCGTGGAGTTCTTCGGCCCGGGCGTCGCGAACGTTGCCGTCGCCCACCGCGCCACCATCGGCAACATGTCGCCCGAGTACGGGTCGACCATCACGATCTTCCCGATCGACGACGAGACACTGCGCTTCCTGCGCTTCACCGGCCGCCCGGACTCCACCGTCGCGCTGGTCGAGGCGTACGCCAAGGAGCAGGGCCTCTGGCACGACCCGGCCGCGACGCCGGTGTTCAGCGAGGTGCTGGAGCTCGACCTCGGCACCGTCGAGCCGTCCCTGGCCGGGCCGGCCCGGCCGCAGGACCGGGTGCCGTTGCGCGAGGCGCGGGAGCGGTTCGCCGCGGCGCTCACCGCCTCCATGCCGGACCTGCGCGCGGGCACCGTCGACCAGGCGTCGGCGGGGTCGTTCCCGGCGTCCGACCCGCCGGCCGAGTCCGAAGGGGTCACCGGCACCGGCGACGCCGCACCCGACGACACCGCCACCCGCCCCGCGCCCGTACGCGCCGCCCGCAGCCACACCGCCGTGCCCGTGACGCTGGAGGACGGGACGTCGTTCGAGGTCGACCACGGCTCCGTCGCCATCGCCGCGATCACCAGCTGCACCAACACCTCCAACCCGCACGTCATGCTCGCCGCCGGCCTGCTGGCCAGAAAGGCGGTCGAGCGCGGCCTCACCGCGAAGCCGTGGGTCAAGACCTCGCTGGCGCCCGGCTCCCGGGTCGTCATGGACTACTACGACCGGGCCGGCCTCACGCCGTACCTCGAGAAGCTCGGCTTCCACCTCGTCGGCTACGGCTGCACGACCTGCATCGGCAACTCAGGGCCGCTGCCCGCCCCCGTCGCGCAGGCTGTCAACGACCACTCGCTCGCGGTGGTCTCCGTGCTGTCCGGCAACCGGAACTTCGAGGGCCGGATCAACGGCGACGTACGGATGAACTACCTCGCGTCGCCGCCGCTCGTGGTGGCGTACGCCATCGCCGGCACCATGGACACCGACCTGCTGAACGACCCCCTCGGCACCGGCGCCGACGGCAACCCGGTCTACCTGCGCGACGTGTGGCCCACCACCGCCGAGGTGGAGGAGACGCTGCAGGCCGCGGTCGAGTCGGGGATGTACCGGGCGGCGTACGGCGAGGTGTTCGCCGGAGACGAGCAGTGGCGCGCGCTGTCCATCCCGACCGGCGCGCGGTACGAGTGGCGGGACGACTCGACGTACGTCCGGCTCCCCCCGTACTTCGAGAGCCTCGCCGCCGAGCCCGTACCCGTCGCCGGGATCGACGGTGCCCGCGTCCTTGCCGTCCTCGGCGACAGCGTCACGACCGACCACATCTCCCCCGCCGGCGCGATCCGCGTCGGCAGCCCGGCGGCGAACTGGCTGGTCGAGCACGGCGTCGAGCCCCGCGACTTCAACTCCTACGGCGCCCGCCGCGGCAACCACGAGGTGATGATCCGGGGCACCTTCGCCAACCCGCGGATCCGCAACCGGCTCGCGCCCGGCACCGAGGGCGGCGTCACCGCGTTGCAGCCGAGCGGCGAGGTCATGCCGATCTACGACGCCGCCATGCGCTACGCCTCCGACGGCGTGCCGCTCGTCATCCTGGCCGGCAAGGAGTACGGCTCCGGTTCGTCCCGCGACTGGGCGGCCAAGGGCACCTCATTGCTCGGCGTCCGGGCCGTGATCGCCGAGAGCTTCGAGCGCATCCACCGCTCGAACCTCATCGGGATGGGCGTGCTGCCGCTGCAGTTCATGCCCGGCGAGTCCGTGGAGTCGTTGGGGCTGTCGGGCCGGGAGACGGTGTCGATCGAGGGGCTGGCCGGCGTCGACCCGGCCACGCTGATCGGGCAGCGGGTGCGCCTGACGGCCGACGGGCGGTCGTTCGAGGCGGTCGTGCGCATCGACACCGTGACCGAGGCGGCGTACTACGCCCACGGCGGCATCCTCCAGTACGTGCTGCGCCAGCACCTCGCCCGCGCGTAGCTTCAGGCCGGCCCCGACGCCGCGTCGCCTCTCCGGGCGGCGCGGCGTCGCCGCTTTCCGAGGCCCGCCGCCGCGCCCGAAACGTCCGGATCGCCGTCTCGTTTCTCCACTCCCCGTGACCAGTTGTGTTCATTGAGGGAAACACTTCAGCGGGTCTGGTCCAAACTATGGCGAAAATACGGGAAGCCACGGGGCTCGTGCCGACGCGGACCACGACTCCGCCACCCCAGCACGATCGTGTCAGCACTGGAAGGGACTCTCCATGCGGCTGTCGTATCGCCGAAGGCTCGGCGCGGCGCTGGTTCTCTGCGCGGTCGTCGGCAGCACGGCCGCCACGGCGGGAGACGACCTGATCGCGTGCCGCGAGAAGGGGCAGATCCAGGTCCGCAAGGACGGCTGGACTCGGATCAACCCGTTCCTGCCGGACGGTGGCGAGGGCCCGCGCGAGGTGTACGCGTTCACGGTCGCGCCGCGCAGCCCGAACCGGGTGTTCCAGACCAACGGCCAGGTCATCAAGCTCAGCGCCGACGGCGGGTGCACCTGGAACTTCATCGCCGGCGGTTCGCAGGTGCGCATCCCGAACGGCGAGAACGACGTGTACACGCACCTCGCTGCCGGGAACGACGACGTGCTGTGGGCGGCCAGCTACGACGACGCCGGCGCGGTCCGGTCGCCACACGTGCGCGTCTTCCAGAATGTGGGGCCGAACGCCGAGTTGCCCGTCCAGGAGAACCGGATGGACACCGGCCTGCCGCCGGTCGGCTGGCCCATCGACCTCGTCATCTCGCGCATCGACCCGTCCACCGCGCACGTGCTCATCGAACAGCCGCCGGACGGTTCGAACGGCACCGAGAACACCCGGCACCTCTACGTGACGAAGACCATCAACGACCCGCCCGCGCTCACCGCGGCCGGCGCCATGTGGCGCAAGGTGGTCCCACCCGAGGGGTTCGGCCAGATCGAGGGCATCGCCAACGGCCCCTCGAACAGCCTGTGGATCTGGGCGAAGAACAAGATCGCGGTGACGCCGGAGGCGTTCGCCGACGAGATCACGTGGGCTCAGCCCAAGGTTTCCGGTGGCACTGTCGTCTCGATCGACGTCAACGTCATGGGCGAGGCGCTCGTTGCACTCGACTCGGGGCAGGGCGTGGTCACCCGGACCATCGACAGCAAGAGCAAGGTCACACCGGGCCGTGGGCTGCCGGTCACCCCGGTCTCGATGACGCACGGGAACCGCCCGGAGACGCGAGTCGTGTCGGGTAGCGGCGGGGTGTGGGGCTTCGACCCGAACGCGCGCCGCTGGGTCAACATCACGCCGAAGGGCGTCGGCACCATCGGCCACCTGGAGATGGGCTCGGGCCGCACCGGCCGGATTCTGCTCGGCCACAACCGCAAGGCGATGTGGCGCTGGGACCTCTACCCCGGCGAGTCGTTCCTGCCGGTCAAGGGCATCTCCGGCACCGGCGACTGGCCGGACCTCCCGCACTCGCTGATCAGCGATCCGTACCTCAAGGTATCGCCCCGCACGGTCACCGTCCGGCCGGGCCAGATCAAGGACATCGACATCGAGTTCGGCATGCCGGCGGCCGCCAACCCGCTGGACGTGTACTTCCTGCTCGACACCACGGGCAGCATGGGCCCCACCATCGAGAGCCTCACGGTCGCGATCAAGGACATCGCGTCCCAGCTGCGCAAGCGGCTAGGACAGAACGCCTGCTTCGGGCTCGGGGAGTTCAAGGACACCAACCCATCCGGGCCGAGCGACACCGACAAGGTGTTCCGCACGCACGTCAAGATCGCCTGCGAGGACGAGTCCTTGCCGCTGATGTCCGCAGCGCTGAAGAACCGCAAGGAGCTGTACTCGAGCGGCGGCCACGACATCCCCGAGGCGGGCACCGTCGCGCTCAACCAGATGCTGACCGGGGCGGGACAGGTCAACCCCCTGGTCTTGCCCGGTCACGATGCGCGCTTCCGGCACGAGGCGTACAAGGTCGTGGTAATGCTGACGGACGCGCCGTACAAGGAGGGTGGCGGGTACGGCACGGTCGAGCAGACCGCGAACACGCTACGCGTCAACGGCATCAAGGTGGTCAACGTCCTCGTGCACACGCCGCAAGGCGACGCGCCGAAGGCGCGCGAGCACATGACCGTGATCGCCAACGAGACGAACTCCGTCGCTCCCCCGGGCGGTGTCGACTGCGACGGCGACGGCAAGTGGACGATGGCCGACGTCGACCCGGGCGGGCCGCTGATCTGCGAGGCGGACGGCACCAACCCGAACCTGGGGCCGGTCATCGTCGCGCTGGTGCTCGGCGTCGAGGACCCCGGTACGTTGGCCGTCAACATCACCGATGTCCACGACGTGATCCGAGAGCCGATCAAGGGTCCGACGTCGAAGATCTTCAACCTCAAGCGGGACGCGTGGCTGAAGTTCACGATGCCGGTCTCCTGCACACAGGCGCAGGACGGGCTCGACCTGCCGATCCTGCTGTCGCCCACGGTGCGCGCGCTCCCGATGGACATCCTGCAGAAGGCGATCGTTCGCTGCCGCAGCGTTCCGGTGCCGCCGCCCGTCGAGCGGCCGGCGCCGCCGCCGGCGCCGCCGATCGCCGACCCGCCGGCGCCGGTGCTGCCACGGATCCCGGTGGCGATCGCTCTGCCGCCGCCGCCCAACCCGCCGGTGCAGCCGGTGTCGAACATCAACCCGAACGCCGGGTTCTCGCAGCAGGAGGAACAGCAGCTCCAGCTCGCGGCGGTCACCCAGGGCGCAGAGGAGCAGCAGCAGGAGGAAGAAGCTCCTGAGCTCGCGATGTCGGCGCTGGAGAGCGACCTCAGCGCGACACCGGTCGCCGGCTTCCTCGCCGGTGCCGTGATCCTGAGCAGCGCCGCGGCGGCCGCGCACCGTCGCCGCCTGCAGCGCACGACGCGCGAGAGCGTGGCCCGGGTCCGCTCCTTCTGACGACGTCACGACGACGAAGCCATCGTGCCCGCCCGGCACGATGGCTTCGTCGTCTCCGCCCTCGCACAGCGGTCGCGGACCGCGACAGACATGTCGCGCGCGACTGGGCCATGGCCGCGACGCTCGCGCATCGTCATAACGCGCACGGACCGTGCCGTCTGCACGTCCGCGGCGCGCTCCGGCTCGCGCAGTTGGAGGAGCGCCCACGCGAGGTATCCCTGAGCACGTGGATCGCGCCCAGCCCGACATCCTGGGGTCGCGTCCCTGGGAGTGGTGTGGATCGTTGCGTGCCTGCTCTTCGATGGGAGCGACTACGCCGTAGCGAGCGCGGCGGGGGTGGTCACCTTCTTCCCGGGGGATCGGTTTCGGTGCGAGCGCGGTCGGCGCGGGCGGGTTGAGCAGCGCCATGGACTCCTCGGAAAGGTAGCGGCGGTCGCTGTCTTGCCACTCGTCGTGCGCCTCGATTCGGACGCAGGCGGACTCGCAGAACGCGGTCAGGTCGGTCTTCGCGTCGCGGAGCAGGCGGCGACCGGCGGGAACTGCCCGTCGAGGGTGTCTGTCCGGCGACGACGTCGACGACGCGGGCGCGGGCCTCGTCGCCGGCGGGCTGGGCGAAGATCGTGCGGATCGTCGCTGCGACCATCTCCTCGTGGCCCTTGCTGACCTCGCGAGCGCGTTGCGCACGAAGTGCACCCGGCAGCGCTGCCACGTACGCCGCTCTGGAGCACCGCGGCGACGGCGTTGGTGAGGCCGCGGTGGCTGTCGCTGATGATTCTCACGTCGGCCGTCCGCGCTCACCCCGGTGGCGATGACGACCGCCTGGGACACGACGCTGGCGTTGACCCGGATTTTTGCAGTACGTCGCGTCGCAGAAGACGTAGGGGAAGGCTTGCTCGTCCAGCGGCCGGGCCCGCCAGGCGGCGACCTCGCCGTCGAGCCTGCCGCAGATGCGGCTGACCTCGCTCTTGCTGATCCCCGGTACCGCCGAGCGCGACGACCAGGTCGACGACGCGGCGGGTGCTCACCCCTTCGGCGTAGGCCTGCATCACCAGCGCGTGCAGCGCCCCGGCGTCCCGCCCGCGCGGGGCCAGCAGCGCTGGGGAGAACGACCCGGTCCGCACCTTCGGGATCTTCACGGTCAGGTCGCCGGCGGTCGTCGTCACGAGCTTGTCGCGGGTCCCGTTGCGCTGTGTCGTACGCGTCTCGGTCCGTTCGTGCGGCCGGCGCCGCGATGAACCCGTCGCCTCCGCGTCCACCAGCGCTTGCAGCGTCGTGCCGAGCAGCCGGCACACGCAGGTCGTTGCCGTCGGCGCTGCGCATCCTCTCCAGAAGCTCGAGCAAGGCAGACTGGTCAAGGGCCAGCGTGGCGGCGTCCGCCATGCCGAGACCGCTCGGGCGCGACAAGCCGGACTCGCACCGGCCGGGACACCTCGGGCGGCCGGGCTGGGAACGCGGCCCGCGAAGCCGCCGGTGACACGGCGCCGCCTAGGAGCCGGTGAGCGGCAGCAGGCTCGTCCAGAGGGTCTGCCCGCCAACGGCCTACCCGTAGCGGTGTCGTGGGATCGGATGGTGGTGCGGTCCCTGACGAGACGATCCGCGCACGCCGAACGGCTCCCGCGACCGATCACGGGAGCCGCCGACGCGCGATGTTGTGTTCTGTCAGACCTTAGGGATGTTCGACTTCGACGCGACGAACTTCCCGGTCACGCCTGCGAACCGCGCCTGCACGGTCTGGCCGCCCTTGGCGCCGTTGAAGACCGACTTGCCGGACGCGTCCGTCGTCAGCGTCGACACGAGCTTGCCGTTGACGTACCAGCCGACCTTCTGGCTCGCGAGCGGCTTGTTGTCGTCGTCGCGAAGAACCGCGGTCACCGACCGCGCCGTTGCGGAGGTCTTCTTCACCGCGAGCGCGTCGAACTTCGTCACCTCGTTACGGATCGTCAGGCTGCCCGTCGCGGCGGCCTTGCCCGCCGTCGCCGTGCCCGGGAAGTCAGCGGCGACCGGGTACGTGCCGGTCGGCAGCTCCGCCGTGTAGGTCGCGGTGGCGATCCCGTCGGCGCCGGCGGTGGCGCTGATCGGCGCGAGCGAGCCGATCTTGAACCGGACGGTCGCGCCCGCGATCGCCGCACCCGCCTCGTCCACGAGCTTCGCCGAGAGCGTCGAGACGTCCGTGTGCTGGACCCCCACGGCGGTAACATCCGACAGCGTCGCCGGCGGCGGACCGTAGCAGTAGTCGTCGCCGACCGCCCACGTCGCGGCGTCACCCGTCGGCTTCGCCTCGTCACTCAGCCACGAGTGCGCATCGAACGCGGTCGGTGCCCACCATTCCGCGCGCACGTTGATGTCGGTGAGCTTCACGCCGTTGGCCAGCGACTCGGCTGACTTCTCCTCCACCCAAGCCCGCGGCACCGCGACCCACACGACGTCGGTCGCCGCATCGGCACCGCCGCGTGCGGGACCGTTCGAGTAGGAGCCGTACGTCGTCGGGTTGTTCCCCCAGGGGCGCGTAGAGAACTGCGGGTTGGCGTAGTAGTAGTGGAGGTAGAACTCCTTGCCTGCGAGCTTGAAGAAGAACTTGTAGCGGTACGCGCCGTCGTACTGCTTCATCTCCGCGCCCGGCGGCAGATCCTTGAGCCGGACCTGCATCTGCAACTCGTCGGCCGTCGACCGCATGAACACGCTGACGATGTCGAGGCCGGAGGTCGCGATGGCACCGGGAAGGGCGCCGCCTGGGTTCGTGTAGCCGTCACCCTCGACGTCGATGATCCGCCTGGCGCAGTTCAGGCGGGGCAGCTCTGGGGCCGGCGCGGCCGGCGGATCTTCCGCCCCGACGACCGCAGGGGAGAGGAGGCAGGCCGCTGCGGCGATGACGGCTGACGATCGACGGAACATTGGTAACTCCGATTCGCTGGGTCCGGCCTGTGGGACGCGGGCATTTATCCGTTCGACACGTCCGCCGGGTTTCCTGCAGCTCGCGCGGGAAACGCGGCTACGGAAACCGGCTCGGGGGGCAGCCGACGAATCGGCTGCCCCCCGAGGGGTTTAGTGCGAGTTGCCTATCTGGACGTGCTTAGCCCCAGACGATGTCGTACGGCGGGCAGTCGTACTGCGGCTCGTTGTTCACGTACACGTCACCCTGGCTGTTGACGACAACCGCGCCACCGGCGTGGCTGCCCGCGAGCAGCTTCAGGACGGAGCAGATCGGCGGGTCGATGATCGGCCACACCTGCTCGAGCGCACCGTCGATGGTGTCGTACACGACCTGCGGCGGAACCTGGATGATGCCGACCGTGATGCACCCGCTGCCGTTACCGTGCGCCGACGTGTACACGTAGCAGATCCGGACGACGTCGGTGTCACCGGCGGTGAAGGAGATGTCCTTCTGAGCGGTGGCAACCGAGGTGCCGCTGCCGGTCCCGGTGTCCGCGCCCGACTGCGGCACACCGTTGACCGTGATGTAGCAGCGGATCGATACGGCCGACGGGTCGGCGTGAGCGATGACACCGACGAGAACGCCCTGGAACGACTGGCCGGTCACCGTGTCCTGCTGGACCGAGCGGAGACGACAGTCGAACGACGGCACGTCGGCCTGGGCGGCCGGCGCGTTGAGCGCGAGCGCGCCCACCGCGAGGGTCGCCATAGCAAGCTTCTTGAGCAAGATGCCCTCCATGTCCCGCGCAGCGGCACCTCGCGTAGGGGGCGAGATAGGGGGACCGCTGACGGCGACAGGCTGAAACATAACGGTTCGGAGACGGCGCTGTCCAGAGGTATCGGAAAAATTTTTGCCCGAGTTGCGCCGCGGTGCGCCACGAGTAATAGACGCGCGAAAACCGCGCCCCGGCATTCAGGCCGGGCGCGGCTTCCGCGCGTTCAGTTTCGTCGCGGTACGGCTACTTCGCGACGACGCAGCTGGACTGCTTGTCCTTGTAGACCTTCTTCGACAGGTCCGTGTAGTCGGCGGGCGTGCTGAGCCACGCGGTGTTGGCGGCGAAGTCGGTCCACACGAGGTTCGGCTTCGCGAGTGCGGCGACGTCGCTGCGCTTCGCGCGCCAGATCAACGTGTTGTTGGGGCCCAACTCGAACTTGGCCTGCGGGATGCCGGTGGTGCCGACCTCCATGGCGGAGTTGACGTTGCCCCACGCGTCGTTGCCCGCGCGGAAGACCCAGCGCTGTCCGGCAGCGGTGCCGGCCAGACGCCAGGTGTACCCGCCGTAGTGCCAGGTGTCCTTGAAGGCGTTCGACTTGAGCCGCAGGACCGCCACGATCTCGGTCTTCCCGGTGGCGATGTCGCCACTGATGATGTCGAGAGCGTCCGACGAGACGAAGCCACTGCCGGACTTGCCGTCGCCGGGCGCGTCCGTGACGAGCATGCACGCGGGCGGGGGCGGGGGGGTCCTCTTCTTCTTGGTCGCGGCCGATGCGGGCACCGGCGCGGCAACGGCGAGCGCCAGGACGGCGATCAAAGCGGTACGGGGTCGCATGGGTACTCCGCGAAGTCAGAGGCGATGGTGTAGGGGTGAGTTCGACATCATGAGTCCCCGCCCTTCGCGTCGGCCTGCCGGGATTCGCTCAGCGCCGGAAACTCGTCAACGCAGGCTTTCGGCGCACGCCGCACACCCCCGTCTGCTACTGCGGCCTCCGGGCGAACGAGCCGGCCTGTAAGCCGGGTCCTGTCCGCCGCCGAAGCGGCGGGACGGTCATCCATCTCGGGCCGGCGTTGCCGACGGCCTCTAGCGGTCCACCCGCAGGCTCGGGCGGGCCGCCCTCGAACGCCTGCGCAGGCGCGCCGCGCACCGAAGCGCGCGCCGAGCCCTTTCGACCTTGCTCCAGGTGGGGTTTGCCGAGCCGCCCCGGTCGCCCGGGGCGCTGGTGGTCTCTTACACCACCGTTTCACCCTTGCCGCCGGCCAGGCCGGCGGCGGTCTGTTCTCTGTGGCACTGTCCCGCGGGTCACCCCGGGTCGGTGTTACCGACCACCCTGCCCTGTGGAGCCCGGACTTTCCTCGACGGCACCTCGTGAGAGGCCCCGCCGCGACCGCCCGGCCGACTCGCCCCGTCGACGAGGGTACGCCTCGGCTGTCCGCGACCGGCGAACTGCGAGACCCGCGTCACCAGGGTAGGAAGGCAGGAGCAGCACCCCCGCATGACGAAGGTGTTCTGCGCGCACCTCCCCCTCGGCCCACCGGAGCTCCCGTGTCCCGCTCGTCCTCGCGTACCACGCGCTTCCTCGCCGTCGCCGGCCTGACCGCCCTGGCCGGCAGCGTCGGCCTGACCGGCG
>DATLNJ010000018.1:0-42984 GCA_035536815.1 Frankiaceae bacterium | reverse complement strand
GGGGACAGCGGCGAGTTACGGTGCGACACGAGGACCTCCGGGGCGTGTGGTTGCCTTCAGCAGCTCCACACCTCACCCGGAGGTCCTCACCCAGTCACGGCGACGCGCCCGTCACCAACGTGCGTGGTCAGTACAGCTAGTTGTGGTGCTGACGTTGCGCGGTGACGGCCTGGGCCTTGCCCTTCTGTAGCAGTCTCTCGAAGGGCGCCTGACCACCCAGCCCGCCGTGGCGGCGTTGGTAGTTGTCGTCTGGTTTTGACTCTCTGTAAGACGGGCATCACGGACAAAACGCAGAGAGGTGCGCATGCCGGCGCGTCCAACAGCTTCGCCGCACGCGCACGCGCACGGCGGCGTGCCCGGACGCCGTCGGCGCACGACGGTGCTGGGCCTTCTCGGACTCCTCGTCCTCGTGGCGGCTTTCCTTGCCGCGCGGAGACGAGCCGCCCCGGCACCCGGAAGACCGCGTCCCGAAGCCCCGCGCCCGATGCCGACGGTCGCCGCGGTGAGTTCCCGCCCGGTGCCCACCGCGGTTCAGGTCAGCGCCTGCGCACCACCGCCGCCGGCCGGCCGAAGCCGTCAGCGTGGGGCGGTGCTCGCCGTCCTCGGGGTCCTCCTGGTCGCCGTGAGCCTGCCCGCCGCCGCCAGGGGCTTTGCCGCCTCCGCGCGCCAGCCGGACGTCGTCACGGTGGATGGGCCGTCTGGCGACCGCGCGTTCCTGGGGGCGGCCCCCGAGCTCGGTCTTCGCTCCCTGCGCAGCTCCCCGGCCGCCGCCACCGCTGTCCGCTCTGCACCCGTGCCGTCGCCCGTGCGGTTGACGATCCCGGCGATCGAGCTGGACACCGACTTGACCGGACTCACACTCCACGCGGACGGACGCCTGCAGACGCCGCCCCGCTTCGAGCAGCCAGGTTGGTATCAGGACGGCCCGGCACCGGGCGCCCCTGGTGCCGCCCTGATCGTCGGTCACGTCGACTCCTACACCGGCCCGGCGGTGTTCTACCGACTGGAACGGCTGCGTGCCGGCGACGTCATCACGGTGCGGCGGACGGACGGAAGCACGATCCGCTTCGCGGTACGTCTCCTGGAGAGCTATCGCAAGGACGCCTTCCCCACCGCGCGGGTCTTCGGCGGGGTGCAGACCCCGGAGCTACGGCTCGTCACCTGCTCCGGCCCGTTCGACAAGCAGCGAAAGTCCTACACCCGCAACCTCGTGGTGTTCGCCACGCAGCTGCCGACCCCCACACTCCCGTCGGCGTCATAGCGCCCACGGATCATCCCCCCACAGGAGGACCGTCCATGACGACCAACGTTGCTACCCGAGCCGGCGCGCTGTTGCTCACTTCGGCTGCCCTCGCTCTTGGCCTCGGAGCCGCACCCGCGGGCGCGCAGAACAACGGGTTCCCTGGCAGCATCAAGGTGTCCTTTCCGAGTGCTAGTGACGACCCGGACAACACGGCGAAGCCGGGCTGTGTCGTACGCCTGGACTTCTACGGCTTCAACAAGGGCACGTACAACGCCGTTTTCCGGGCCATCGCCCCGACCGGAGACAAGCAGGTCGCCAGCGGCACGGTGACGGTCACCCAGGAGCGCACGCCGGCGAGCAAGCTGCAGACCAGCGAGCGCTTCACGCTCGACGTGTCCGGACTCCAGCCGGACAACTCCGGCTACCACATCGGCGTGGAGGTGACCGACCCCGCCCGGCAGGGCAGCGGCGCCAAGACGAAGAACTTCGCCTTCGACTGCCAGCCCGGCGGCCCGGCCACCTTCGCCAGCGTCGCGGGCAGCGGGTTCAGTCGTGACGGTGGCACCGCCCCGGCCGGAGGCTTCGACACCGGTGCCGGTGGGGCGTCGGGGCGTGGCATCCCGGTCCTGCCGGCGACCGGCCTGCTGGCCGGCTTCTCTCTGCTGGCCGCCGGTGCCGTCATGCGTCGTCGCGCTACCCACTAGCTCTAGAACCGAAGGAACCACATCACCACGAGGCTGGCGATCCCGGTCACGATCGCGGCGCGGGTGAAGAACGTCTTCACGGCCTCCAGGCCGAGCTCCGCGACCTGGAGGCCGAGCGAGTCGGAGACGTGGTCATCGCGGGGCGCCGGCTTCGACCGCGCCTTCTACAGCCGTTCGGCGTCGCGCCGCCTCCGGTACAGCTCGTCGTCGGGGATCGCCATGTGATCGTTTTCGGCAGCCGGATGTGCCGGGTTCACTTCGGCGGCAGGGACTCCGCGTACGACGTACCGCGTTCGACCCAGTCGCCCAGCACGTCGTCGGTCTCCAGCACGTCGCCGGCGACCCGGACCCACCCGCTCATGCGCTTGCCCGTGTCGTCGAACGCCCGCGCGCCCGGCTCGCCCAGCGCCTCGTCGTACTCCGCCGGCGACACGCGGACGAGCAGGTCGGCGTCGACGACCGCGAACGCCATGTGCCCGCCCGCCGTCAGGAATCCGAGCCCGCCGAACATCCGCTTCTCGCCGAGCGGGCAGAGCTCGCGGACGCGGTCGGCCAGCGCCTCGTCGTACGCCACGGGCGCGACGCTACTCCGCGAACGTCACCGTCACGGTCAGCCCGCCGCCCTCGCGCGGGACCGCAGAGAGCGTCGCGTCGTGCGCCGTCGCGACCGACCGCACGATGGACAGCCCGAGGCCCACGCCGGCGGCACCACCGGCCACGACGCGCTCCGCGCCGTAGCGGCGGAACGGCTCGAACAGCGCCGCCACCTCCTCGCCCGGCACGACCGGGCCGGTGTTCTCCACGACCACCGCCGTGTCGCGCACCGACACCCAGGCCGAGCCGCCGGACACGTTGTGCCGCAACGCGTTCTGCACGAGGTTGACGACGAGCCGTTCGACGAGGACGCGCTCGCCGCGCACGGTGGCGGCGCCGCCGTCCACGTGCAGCGTGACGCCGCGTTCGGCCGCCTCCGCGCGGTGCTGGTCGGTCACCTCGCGCACCAGCGCGCCGAGGTCGAACGGCTGCCGGGTCGCGACCCCGCGCTCGGCGCGGGCGAGCAGCAGCAGGCCGTCCACGAGGCGTTCGCTGCGCTCGTTGGTGCCGAGCAGCAGGCCGGCGACGTGCCGCAGGTCGGCGTTCGGGTCGGCCAGCGCGACCTCGAGCAGGGTGCGCTGGATGGCGAGCGGCGTACGCAGCTCGTGGGAGGCGTTGGCGACGAAGCGGCGTTGCGAGTCGAACGACGCGTCCAGCCGGTCGAGCATCGCGTCGAACGTGTCGGCCAGCTCCTTGAGCTCGTCGTCGGGGCCGTCGAGGGCGATGCGTTCGTGCAGGTTCTGCGTGGAGAGCCGGCGGGCGGTCGCGGTCATCGCGTGGACGGGCGCGAGGACGCGGCCGGCCACCAGCCAGCCGAGCAGCCCGGCGACGACGGTGAAGAACGCCAGCGCGAGCAGCGACCGCGAGACCAGCCGGTCCAGCGTCGCCTCGCGCGCCGCGCTGGTCGCCTGCTCGATCCGCCCCTCGACCATCGCGGTGTCGTGGAAAGGCGGCCGGGCGAGCACCTCCGCCGGCCCCGGCGGCACCTCCAGCGCGACGCCGCCGGGCATCAGCCGGTCGGCGAGCGTGTCGGAGACGAGCAGGTAGTTGAAGCCGAGCAGCAACGCCGCGGCGAGCAGGAACAGCCCGCCGACGAGCGCGGTGAGCCGGACGCGGACGCCGACCCGCACCCGCCTCACAGCCGGTACCCGACGCCGGGCACGGTCTCCACGACCGGCGGCGCGCCGAGCTTGCGGCGCAGCGTCATGACGGTGACGCGGACGGTGTTGGTGAACGGGTCGACGTTCTCGTCCCATGCCTTCTCCAGCAGCTCCTCCGCGCTCACCGGCCGCCCCTCGGCACGGGCGAGCACTTCGAGGACGGCGAACTCCTTGCGGCTCAACGGCACGTACCGGCCGGCGCGGGTGACCTGCCGCAACGCCGTGTCCACGACGAGGTCGCCGCGGGTGATGACCGGCGGTACGGCGTGCGCGGGCCGGCGCCCGAGCGCGCGCACCCGCGCGACCAGCTCGGCGAACGCGAACGGCTTCGGCAGGTAGTCGTCTGCGCCGAGCTCCAGCCCGCGCACCCGCGCGTCGAGGTCGGCGGCGGCGGTGAGCATGAGGACCCGCGGCGCGGTGTCCCCGGCAACGACGCTGCGACACACGTCGTCGCCGTGGACGACCGGCAGGTCACGGTCGAGGACGACGACGTCGTACGCGTTGACGTCGAGCCGCTCCAGGGCCGAGCCGCCGTCGTACGCCACGTCCACCGCCATCGCCTCGCCGCGCAACCCGGACGCGATGGCGTCGGCGAGCAACGCCTCGTCCTCCACGACGAGCACGCGCAACGTCACCACCTCCGGTCGCGACTCTGGCAGCGCTTCCTTAAAGAACCCATAAGAAGACCGGCTTACGAGGGCTTGACGCGCCGGTCCGTACAACTGCTCCCAGTCCCTGACCCCGAGAGGAGCAAGACATGAAGCGAGTACTGGCCGGCGTCGCGCTGGCGGTCGTCGCGGCGGGCTGTAGCGGGTCGAGCGGCGGGCCCGGCGTCGCCACGCTGTCCGGCCGCGACGCGACGCCGACGCCGACGGCGAGCGCGGACCCCGAGGAGGCGTTCCGGAAGTTCGCGAAGTGCATGCGCGAGAACGGCGTCGACATGCCCGACCCGGGCCGCCCCGGTGCGGGCGCGGTAGTCCTCGCGCCGACCGCGGCGCCGCAGCGGGTGCGCGTCGCCGAGGAGAAGTGCGCGCCGTTCCTCGAAGGCGTGGTGGCCGAGGGGCCGCGGCCGGACGACCCGGCGATGCAGGACCGGGCGCTGAAGTTCGCGCGCTGCATGCGCGAGAAGGGCATCGACATGCCCGACCCTGGCACCGACGGCGCGATCCGCAAGCGGGTCGGCGGCGACGACGTGGCGCCGCCGTTCGACCCGGCGGACCCGAAGTTCAAGGCCGCGCACGACGCGTGCGGCGGGCTGCTCGGTGCGGGCGGCCCTGGCGGCCTCAGCGTCGAGGTGGCCGGGCCGTGAAGAAGCGGCTGATGGTGGGGATCGCGGCGGTCGCGCTGGTCGGCGCGGGCGCGGTGCTGCGGGTGCGCGAGCCGCGGGCGACGGCCGCGCCGGTCGCGCCGAAGGTGGCGACTGCGCAGGTGAAGCGGACCGACCTCGTCGTGACGAAGGACGTGGACGGGACGGCGGGCTACGCCGGGTCGTTCGCCGTCCCGAACCGGCTGGCCGGCACGCTCACCTCCGTCGCCGCACCCGGCGCGACGGTGCGCCGCGGCGGCGTGCTCTACGCCGTCGACGCGCAGCCGGTCCGGCTGCTCTACGGCGCGGTGCCCGCGTACCGCGCGCTGGCGCTCGGCGCCGAGGGCGCCGACGTCGCCCAGCTCGAACGCAACCTGGCCGGGCTCGGCCACTTCGCGGGCACGCCGGACGACGAGTACGACTGGGCCACGCGGCGCGCGGTCCAGGCGTGGCAGGACGCGACCGGCGAGGCCGAGACGGGGCAGGTGGAGCCCGGGCGGGTGGTGTTCGCGCCGTACCCGCTGCGCGTCACCAAGGCCGCCGCGACGGTCGGTGCGCAGGTCGGCCCGGGGTCGTTGCTGGACGCGACGGGCACCCGCCGGGTCGTGCGGGTGGACCTCGCGGTCGCCGACGCCCGGCTGGTCAAGACGGGCGGGCGGGTGACGGTCGAGCCGCCGGCCGGCCGCGACCTCACCGGCACCGTCAGCTCGATCGGCACCGTCGCGCAGCAGACGGCCGACGGCGGGTCGCCGACGGTCGAGCTGGTGGTGACGCTGCCGGGCGACCCGGATCTGCTCGACGGCGCGCCGGTCACGGTGCGGCTGGTCAGCGAGTCGCGGAAGGGCGTGCTCGCGGTGCCGGTCGAGGCGCTGCTCGCGCTGCGCGAGGGCGGCTACGCCGTCGAACTGCCGGGCCGCGGACTGGTGGGCGTGGAGACGGGCGTCTTCGCCAACGGGCTGGTCGAGGTGACGGGCGTGGCCGAGGGCACGACCGTCGTGGTGCCTGCGCCGTGAGCGCCGTCCTCGCCCTGCGGGGCGTGTCGAAGACGTACCCGGGGCCGGTCACGGCGCTGGACGGCGTGGACCTGACGGTCCGCGCGGGGGAGCTGCTCGCGATCGTCGGCCCGTCCGGCTCGGGGAAGTCCACGCTGCTGCACCTGCTCGGCACGCTGGACCGGCCGTCGGCCGGCACCGTCGAGGTGGCCGGCTACGACACCGGCGCGCTCTCCGACCGCGCGCTGGCGGCGTTGCGGGCGCGGCACGTCGGCTTCGTGTTCCAGCAGTTCTTCCTCGACGACGGCCAGCACGCGCTCGACAACGTCGCGGACGGCCTCCTCTACGCCGGCGTCCCGGCCGCGGCACGTCGCGAGCGCGCGGCGGCGGCGTTGGCGCGGGTCGGGCTCGCGCACCGGCTGACGCACCGCCCGGGACAGCTGTCCGGCGGCGAACGCCAGCGGGTCGCGATCGCGCGCGCGGTCGTGGGCCGGCCGGCGATCCTGCTCGCGGACGAGCCGACAGGGAACCTCGACTCGCGCTCCGGCGACGAGGTGCTCCGCCTGCTCCGCGAGCTGAACGCCGACGGCACGACGGTCGCGCTCATCACGCACGACCGCGACGTGGCGGCGGCCCTGCCGCGCCGGGTGGAGATCCTCGACGGCCGCGTGCGATGGGATTCGGGGGTGGCGGCGTGAGCGCGACGGTCGACGGCGCGGTCGGCGCGACGGGGGCGTCGACGGCGTCCGCGCGCGCGGCGTTGCGGCCCGCGCGGCTGGCGCCGCGCGACGTGGCGCGGGTCGCGAGCGCCGGGGCGCGGGCGCGGCCGCTGCGGGCGGCGTTGTCCGGCCTCGGCATCGCCATCGGCATCGCGGCGATGGTGGCGGTCGTCGGCATCTCGGCGTCGAGCCGCGCCGCGCTGCTCCGGCGGCTGGACGAGCTGGGCACCAACCTGCTCACGGTCTCCGCCGGGCAGACCATCTTCGGCGGCGACACGAAGCTGCCGAAGCAGGCGGTCGAGATGGTCCGGCGGATCCAGCCGGTGACCAGCGTCAGCGCGACCGGCGACGTGAAGGCGACGGTGCGCCGTACCGACCTGATTCCGGCCGCCGAGACCGGCGGCATCACCGTCCGGGCCGCGCGCACCGACCTGCTCGGCACGATCGGCGGCACGGTGCGGACCGGCCGGTTCCTCGACGCGGCGACCGAGCGGTACCCGACCGTCGTCCTCGGCTCGGTCGCGGCCGAACGCCTCGGCATGACCGAGGCGGGGCGGCAGGTGTGGCTGGGGGAGCGGTGGTTCACCGTCGTCGGGATCCTCGACAGCGTGCCGCTGGCGCCGGAGGTGGACCGGTCCGCGCTGGTCGGCTTCCCTGCCGCCGAACGCCTGCTCGGCTTCGACGGCCACCCGTCCACGATCTACGAGCGCTCGCGCGACGAGGCGGTCGACGACGTGCGCGCGGTGCTGCCCGGCACGGTGAACCCGCAGCACCCCGAGGAGGTCAAGGTCTCGCGGCCCTCGGACGCGCTGGCGGCGAAGGCGGCGGCGCAGACGGCGTTCACGGCGTTGCTGGTCGGGCTCGGCGCGGTGGCGCTGCTGGTCGGCGGCGTCGGCGTCGCGAACACGATGGTCATCTCGGTCATCGAACGCCGCCACGAGATCGGCCTGCGCCGCGCGCTCGGCGCGACCCGCGGGCAGGTGCGGGTGCAGTTCCTCAGCGAGTCGTTGCTGCTCTGCGCCGGCGGCGGGCTGGCGGGGATCGCGGCCGGCTACGCCGCCACCGCGGCCTACGCGACGAGCCGCGGCTGGCCACCGGTGGTGCCGTACGCCGCGCTCGGCGGCGCGGTCGGCGCCGCGCTGCTGATCGGCGCGGTCGCCGGGCTGTACCCGGCGGGGCGGGCGGCGCGCCTGGCGCCGACGGAGGCGCTCGCGTCGTGACCGGCGAATACTGGCGGCGTGACGACGGAGCACTGGGACGGCGTCTTCACGACGAAGGCGCCGGACGACGTGAGCTGGTTCCAGGCCGAGCCGGCGACGTCGCTGCGGTTGCTGCGGGCGTACGCGCCGCCGCCCGCGTCGGTGCTGGACGTCGGCTCCGGCAACGGCGTCCTGCCGGACCGGCTGCTGGCCGGCGGCTGGCCGGACGTGACGGTCCTCGACGTGTCGGCGGCGGCGCTCGACGCGGTGCGCGGGCGGCTCGGCGACGCGGTGACGTACGCCGTGTCGGACGTGACCGCGTGGCGGCCGGCGCGCACGTACGGCGCGTGGCACGACCGGGCGGTGTTCCACTTCCTGACCTCGTTCGGCGACGTGGCGAGCTACGTCGCGCGGGCGACGGCGGCGGTGGCGCCGGGCGGGGTGGCGGTGCTCGCGACGTTCGCGCCGGACGGTCCCGAGCAGTGCTCGGGGCTACCGGCGAAGCGCTACGCGGCCGAGGCGCTGGCGGGGGCGTTCGGTGGCGCGTTCACGCTGGAGGCGGCCGAACGCGAGGAGCACGTGACGCCGTGGGGCGCCGTGCAGCCGTTCACGTGGGTGGTGCTGCGGCGTCGTTAGGCGAGCGCCGCAACGGCGTCGCGCGGGTCGGCGGCAGGCGCCGCGGCCAGCTCCCACACCGTGCCGACCCGCTTCAACGGGTACCAGAGGCCGTCCCTGCCGAGCCGTAGCTGGCGGGAGTCGGAGGCGTCGGAGACCTGGTTGCGCCAGACGTGCGCGTTGCCGCCGAGCGCGGCCACGCCCTCGTAGACGTCGGCGTCGTCGGGGGTCCAGGTGTCCTCGAGGACGGCCAGCGCGTGCCGCCCGCCGCGCAGCCACGCGGCCGCGCGCCGGGAGAGCTGGCGCGGCGGCAGCCCGGCCCGCTTGGCCAGCCGGTCCAGCGCCGGCGTGCCGAGCAGCGCGACCGCGCGGCGCGCCAGGTCCTCCTCGGGGGACAGCGCGAGGCCGCCGTCGCCGGCGCCGGTCAGCAGCTCCCACGCGCGGTGCGCGGCGTCGCCGGCGAGCGCGGTGAGGTCGTTGGGGGAGACGGGTGCCTCGGGCGGCGCGGCGGGCAGCGGCGACGGCCGGCCGGGGCGCGCGGGCGGCAGCGGCAGCTCGGGCAGCGGCGCCGGGGTGCGCGCGAACGCCTCGGCCGCGTCGGCGTCGTTCGCATCGGCCGGCGCGTCCGCCGCCGTGGTCCCCGACCGCCGCGCGCGCAGGCCGGCGAGCACCGCGTCGCGGGACCGGCCGCGCAGCAGCAGCAGCTCGAACGGGTCGTTGTCGAGCAGGTCCGCGACGACGTAGCAGAGCGCGGCGCCGTGCTTGCACGGGTCACCCCAGTCGGGGCAGGTGCAGTGCGTCGCCAGCTCGCCGGCGCCGGGCAGCAGGCTGAGCCCGGCCTGCCGGACGTCCTCGACCAGGTCGTGCGGCAGCTCGCCGTCCACCAGCGCGGCGGCGTGCGCGATGCGCGCGGCGACGACGTCGAGCACCCGGTCCCACTGCTCGTCGGTGAACGCCGTCAGCGTCAGCCGCACGTCGTACGGCACCGCCCGCCCGCCCTGCACCTGCGCGGTGACTTGGCCCGGCCCGACGTCCAGCGAGCGGACCGCGCCGCTGCGCGCGTACGACTTGCCGCGCGACAGCCGCGCGGAGTCGAGCCGGGCGCGTACCTCCAGCGCCTCGATCCACGCGCGGCCCCACCACGTCGTCCCGAACGGCCGGCGCGCACCCGGCCCCGACGGTGCGGGCAGCCGGTGCGCGGACTCGAAGTCGTCCCAGCTCATCCGAGGCTCACCAGCTCGGCCAGCTCGGCGTCCGACAGCTCGGTCAGCCACGCCTCGCCGGCGCCGACCACGGACTCGGCGAGGTCGCGCTTGCGCGCCATGACCTCGGCGATGCGGTCCTCCAGCGTGCCCTCCGCGATGAGCTTGTGGACCTGCACCGCGCGGTCCTGGCCGATCCGGTACGCGCGGTCGGTGGCCTGGTCCTCGACGGCGGGGTTCCACCAGCGGTCGTAGTGGATGACGTGGGTGGCGCGGGTGAGGTTGAGGCCGGTGCCGCCGGCCTTGAGCGACAGCAGGAACACCGGCACGCCGCCGCCCTGGAAGCGGGTCACCATCTCGTCTCGCTTGCGGCTCGGCACCGAGCCGTGCAGGAACGTCGTGTCGATCGCGCGCGCGTGCAGGTGGCGTTCGAGCAGGGTCCCCATGGCGACGTACTGCGTGAACACCAGCACCGAGTCGCCCTCGGCCACGATGACGTCGAGCAGCTCGTCCAGCGCGGCGAGCTTGCCCGACCGCCCCTCCAGCGGGCCCTGCTGGCCGAGGTACTGCGCCGGGTGGTTGCAGATCTGCTTGAGCTCGGTGAGCAGCTTGAGGACGAGGCCGCGGCGTTCGATGCCGGCCTTGCTGGTGATCTTGTCCAGCGCCTCGCGGACCACAGCGGTGTAGAGGGTGGCCTGCTCCGCGGACAGCGGCACGACCTGGTCGGTCTCGATCTTCGGCGGCAGCTCGGGCGCGATGCCCGGGTCCGACTTGCGGCGCCGGAGCAGGAACGGCCGGACGACCTTCGACAGCCGCTCCGTCGCCTCGGGATCGCGGTAGCGCTCGACGGGGACGGCGACGTTGCGGCGGAACCGCTCCAGCGGGCCGAGCAGGCCGGGCGTCGTCCAGTCGAGGATCGACCACAGGTCGGTGAGGCGGTTCTCGACCGGCGTGCCGGTGAGCGCGACGCGCGCCTGCGCGGGGATGGCCCTGAGCTCCCTGGCGCCGCGGGAGAGCGGGTTCTTCACGTGCTGCGCCTCGTCCGCGACGACCAGCCCCCACGCGACCTCTGCTAGCGGCGCGCGGTCGCGGCGGACGACGCCGTAGGTGGCGAGGACGATCTCGTCGGAGCGCACGTCGGCGAGGTGCCGGTCGCCGCCGTGGAAGCGGCGTACCGGGATCGACGGCGCGAACTTCGCGCACTCGCGCTCCCAGTTGCCGAGCAGGCTGGTCGGGCAGACCACGAGTGTCGGCTGGGTGCCGCCGAGCTCGTGCCGGCGGAGGTGCAGGGCGAGCACCTGGACGGTCTTGCCGAGGCCCATGTCGTCGGCGAGGCAGCCGCCGAGGCCGAGGTTCGTCATCTCGGCGAGCCAGCGCAGGCCGCGTAGCTGGTACGGCCGCAGCGTCGCGGTGAGCCGTTGCGGTGGCGCCACCGTCTCGGTGTCGCGGGCGGCGGCGACGTTGCGGAGGACGTTGGCGATGTCGTCGATGTCACCGCTCGCGGCGAACTCGACGACCTCGTCCTCGACCACGATGCGGCCGGTGAGGGCGGCGGCGAGCGCCTCCATGCCGGTGACCTGCTGCGGCTGCCGCCTGCGGAGCCGCTCGATCAACGCGGTGTCCACCCGCACCCAGCGGCCGCGCAGGCGGACCAGCGGGCGGGTCGCCTCGGCGAGCCGGGTGAGCTCCTCGTCGGTGAGGCGTTCGCCGTCCAGCACCGCCTCCCAGCGGAACTGCAGCAGCGAGTCCAGCGAGAAGCCCTGGTGGCTCGTCTCGCCGGGGAGGGTCGGGGTGCTGCTCGCCACGGCGCGGACCGTCACGCCCTCACCGAGCAGGTCGCGCGGCCAGTGCACCTCGAGGCCGGCGTTGCCGAGCGCCTCGGCGCCGTCGCCGAGCAGGTCCGCGATCGCCGCGTCGTCCAGCGTCAGGTGCGTGGGGGCGGGGGTGTCGAGTGCGCGGGCCAGCGGCGGCCAGGCGGCGGCGCCCTTGCGCAACGCCCTGAGCAGGTCGGCCTCGGCGGTCGGGCCGATCCGGGCCGCGGCGTCGTGCGGGTGCTGCCAGAGGTCGCGCGCGTCGATCACGACGGTGGCGTCGTTGACGCTGCGGAGCTGGATGACGGCGGTCAGCTCGTCGTCGTCGCTCGCCTCGATGCGCAGCCCGGCGCGGGCGCCGGCCCGGTCCTCCAGCCACCCCTTGAGCGCGGTGACGTCGGTGTTGGCGCGGGCGGCGTAGGCGGGGTGCTTCGCGGCCAGCGGGGCGGCGGCCGTACGGACGATCGTGTCGGCGACGGCGTCGCAGAACTCGCGGACGACCGCCTTCGCGCTCCTGATCCGCAGCGGGCTGGTGCCCGGGACGGCGATGGCGTGCGCCTGCGGCGGACACGCGGCGACCAGGGCTTCGAAGCGTTCGCAGTCGGCGGCGTCGAGCGGGCCGAGCCGCCAGGCATCCCAGCCGGCGTCGGTGACGGCGGGCACGATCCGGCCGCGCGCGACCAGGCCGAGCGCCCACGTGGCGGCGGCGGCCCAGAAGCGGGTGGTGTCGTCGTGCGCCGGGCCTTCGACCAGGCGGGGGAGGACTTCGGAGAGGGCGTAGCGGGAGGCGCTGACGGTTCTGCGTCGCGGCCCGTCGTCGGTCGGCACCACGAGGTCGACGGAGCCGCGGGAGAACGGCTCGGTGACCGCGAGCACGCCCGCGCGCGGCGGGTCGTCGGGCAGGAACGTCGCCTGCCCCCTGAGCTCAACGGCCATCCGGCCAGCGTACGACGGCCCGCCCCTCCGCGCCGTTCCGCGCCCGGAATCTGTGGAGCAAGAGGGTTGCGTGCGTCTACGACCCAGACGAGGTGTGGAGGTGAACTGTCCGCCACGCAGGCACGGGGTTCGAGAGGTTCGGCGAGGTGCTCACGTACGACGTGCGCGGCCCCACGCGTACTCGGACGCTGATCCCGATCAGGCGCTGTCGAGGAACCGCCGGAACCGCGCGTCGAGTCGGTCTCGGTCAGGATGGTCCGCACGCTTCCGTGGTGTGCTGATCCGCCGGCCGTGCATATCCTTGAGCCCGTGCTGGAGCATCGGCCCGTCTTCCTCTGCGAGGACGCGCGGATTGATGTGAACTTCCAAGTCCGGCGAGATGCCGAGGATGTCCCGGTCGTATGCGGCGTGGTGGATCTTGCAGAGGCTCAGCCCGTTCGGCACGACTGGCACTCCAGCCTCTTCGCGATCACTCGTGATGTGTGCGGCGTCGAGGAGGTTCGGATGCCGGAGCGAGCACACCGTGCACCGACTCGCGTACGCATTGATGACGCGGACGCGGAACTCCGGTTGGTGCAGCCGTTGCTGGACGACGCGCGCGGCGTAGCGCCGTTCGGCGTCAGTGGGCGATAGGGGGTTCGAGAGGAAGCGAAGGCTCTCGTCCAGGGCCACGAGAAACTGCCGGCGCTTCGGGTCGTCGCCGATGACGTACACGGGGAACACCGGGAGAAAGACACCCGGCTTGATCTTCCGAAGGAGAATCACAGGCAGTTGAAGTTCCATCGCGCGGCGCAGCTTGGTGTTCTGCCCCGCGGTCGATCCTGCTCGGTAGTCGTACCGAAGGAGCCCGCCTTCGACCTCCTCGTCGGCGTATGGGCCGTACGGCGAGCTGATGATCGTCAGCGTCGCGCTCAAGTCGGTCGGGTTCCAGATGCCAGACTGGTTGATCAGTCGCCGCGGTTGGTTGGGCGCGACCTCGAAGGTGCTAAGTGCATTCCAGGTGATCTCGCCAGCTGTGTCCGCAGTCACCTCGCGGAGGCGCTCCATGATGGCCTGGCGGAGCGACTCCTCCCCCTCAAGATCCACCGCGCGAGCTTGCCTTGCCGGCGGGCGTGTGTCCAGGGTCCGCGCGTCGCGCCCGTTCAGGGCAACCGTCGTCGGGTAGCGTCGGACGCCCGCTCTGACCGCTCGTCCTGAAAGTTGCCGTGACCCTCGCAACGTCGTCGTACGACCCCGCCCCCACGCTGCGCGCCTGGCAGCGGCGCGCGCTCGTGGCGTACCTCCAACGCCGCCCCACCGACTTCCTCGCCGTCGCCACGCCCGGCGCCGGCAAGACGACGTTCGCGCTGAAGATCGCCGCCGAGCTGCTCGCCGACCACACGGTCCAGGCGGTCACTGTCGTCACGCCGACCGAGCACCTCAAGTCGCAGTGGGCGCAGGCGGCGGCGCGCTACGGCATCACGCTCGACCCCACGTTCAGCAACGCGATCGCCCGCACCAGCCGCGACTTCACCGGCGTCGCGGTGACGTACGCGCAGGTCGCCGCGCACCCGATGCTGCACCGCGCCCGCACCGAGGCCAGAAGAACGCTGGTGATCCTCGACGAGGTCCACCACGCCGGCGACGCGAAGTCGTGGGGGGACGCGGTCCGCGAGGCGTTCGAGCCCGCCGCCCGACGCCTCGCCCTCACCGGCACGCCGTTCCGCAGCGACACGAACCCCATCCCGTTCGTCACGTACGAGCCCGACGCGGACGGCGTCCGCCGCAGCAAGGCCGACCACTCCTACGGCTACGGCGACGCGTTGCGCGACAAGGTCGTGCGGCCGGTGCTGTTCCTCGCCTACTCGGGCGAGATGCGCTGGCGGACCAGCGCTGGCGACGAGATCGCGGCGACACTCGGCGAGCCGTTGACGAACGACGCCATGGCGCAGGCCTGGCGCACCGCGCTCGACCCGAAGGGCGAGTGGATCCCGACGGTCCTCCAGGCGGCGGACCAGCGTCTGACGGCGAAGCGGCAGGCGATGCCGGACGCCGGCGGCCTGGTCATCGCGAGCGACCACAACACCGCGCGCTCGTACGCCGCCCTGCTCCGGAGGATCACGAACGAGGCTCCGACCGTCGTCCTCAGCGACGACCCGAAGGCGAGCAAGAAGATCGCGGCGTTCGCCGACTCGAACGACCGCTGGCTGGTCGCCGTTCGCATGGTCAGCGAGGGCGTGGACGTGCCGCGCCTCGCGGTTGGCGTCTACGCCACCAGCGTGTCCACGCCGCTGTTCTTCGCGCAGGCCGTAGGCCGCTTCGTCCGCGCGCGGAACCGCCGCGAGACGGCGAGCGTGTTCCTGCCGAGCGTGCCTACGCTGCTCAGCCTGGCCGCCGAGATGGAGGCCGAACGCGACCACGCGCTCGACCGCCCGCTGCGGGAGGGGGAGTGGGACGACCACCTGGTTCGCGAGGCGAACGCCACTCGCAGCACCGCCGACATCGACGGCCCGAAGTGGGAGGCGCTCGGTGCGTCGGCGCACCTCGACCGGGTCATCTTCGACGGCGCCGACTACGGCTCCGCGGCCGCGCCCGGCACGCCAGAGGAGGAGGACTACCTCGGCCTGCCCGGCCTGCTGGACGCCGACCAGGTCGCGACCCTGCTGCAACGCCGCCAGGCCGAGCAGCAGGCGAAGCTGCGCGGCACCAAGACCGAGCCGCGCCCGCTCACCGCCGCCGAGGAGCTCGCGGCGCTGCGCAAAGACCTGAACGCCCTCGTCAACGCCGTCGCCCTGCGCGTCGGCCGCAGCCAGGCGCTGATCCACGCCGAGCTGCGCAAGCAGTGCGGCGGCCCGGTGACCGCCGAGGCGACCGTCGAGCAGCTCAAGGCGCGGATCGGGTACCTCCGCAAGGGCTGAGGTGCTGGCCGGACGCCACGGCCTCGGGGGGCTCGTACGGCGCGCGTAAATGTGCGCGATCCCGGCCCATGGCGACACGCGTGCAGAAGACGGTGGCGTCGCCGAGTACGTCGTTGCCGACCGTGCCGGTCGAGGTCGCGGCCGGCGAAGTGGCACGGTGACGGAGAATCCCCGGCGAGACCGAGCGGGTTACCGGTGGTGTCGCGGCAGGCGCCGAAGCTGGGTCAGGTGGCGGGTGGCCACGAGACGGGGCCCGCCGGAAGCGCCTTGCGGGCGAGTGCTTGCGTTCGCAACTCCGCCGCGGTGACGGGCACGGGCGCCTGCGGCGGGGCACCCGGCGGTACCGGCGGTCGCGGCTCGGTCGCTACGTGCGCCGTGTGCGCCGCCTGCCTCGCGGCGACGAATGCCGCACGGGTGCGACCGAAGATCGACAGCGCGAGGTCGAGCCGGAAGCGAGTAGCTCGGTCGGCGCCGTAGTCGATGCCTGACGGATGCTGCCGGTTCGCCACGGTCATCATCGTCTGGTTCCCACCGACGTGGCGCAGGTCGCTGAGCTGGTCGAACGCCCACTCCCTGCGCTTGCTGCCGCTGAACACGACCCGCTGATCGGTCACGAGGAGCGACCCGCGGTCGACGACAGTGGGTACGTCGTGGCCGTTCGGCCGCCGGTTCTCTACGAGTCCGGCGGCGGCGACATAGCCGTAGCAACGCTCGTCCGGGCGTAGCCGCAATCCGTCGGGTACCGGGCCGTCGGTCCCGCCGATCGTCTCGGCGTCGTGGGCGAGCCGCGCAAGTTCCGCCGACCGCGTCGTCCACGCGCCGTGCGCGGCGCGGAACGCGTCGTCGGCGCGGCGGAACGCGTGCAGGGCTCCCTCGTGCTCTGCGACAGCCGCGCGGTGCGCGCGCTGACCGGCCTGGTTGACGACCCGGGCGCGGTACCGCCAGTAGCCCTGCGCCAGCGTCGCGCGGCGACGCCACGCGAACCACCCGCCGAGCACGAGTAGCGCCAGCATGACCAGCGCGGTGACCGCCTCCGCCACGGTGAGCGGGTGCGTCACGTGCACGACCAGGTCGTGCGTGGTGCGGTTGCCGGCGAGGTCGGCCGCCTCGACCCGGATCTCGTACCGGCCGTCGTCGACCCGGCGCTGCACCCGGTGCTCGCCGGCTTCGGAGAGCGTGACGGGCCCGCCGGGGAGACCGGAGACGGTCGTGACGCCCTCCGAGACGTTGAGGAGCAGGTCGATCGTGCGGTCGTCCGCGGCGCCCTGGTCCGACGCCACCGTCAGTTCGGGCGCCACCGTGTCGACCACGACACCGGCGGCCGTTGCGGTCGCGCGGCGACGCTGGAAGTCGGTGGCAGTCACCTCGGCGGACCACGTGCCGTCGGCGAGCCGGGTGCTGACGTCGGCCCCGCCGAGTGACGAGAGCGTGAACGGCAGGCGGACGTCGGGCAGCCCGGCCGACCGGAGCGTCACCTCGCCCGGGGCGAGCGCGGGGCCGGTGACGCGGAACGTCGCGTCGGAAGCACTGGGCGGCGTCGTCCGTTCGACGCTGAGCACGGGTCGCGGGATGTTCACGCGGAACGCCGTCCGCGTCACGCGCGCGGCGTTGCCCGCGCGGTCGCGCAGGCGCACGGTCGCGGCGTAGGGCCCGTTCGGCGCGAGCAGGTCGACCCGGGCGCCGCCCGTCGCGTCGAGGTAGCCGACCCGGCGCAACGTGCGGACGTCGCGGCCGCCGCGCGCGACGCTGATCGAGTACAGCGCGTCGGCCTCGCCGTCGAGAACGAGCACGGTGTGACCACCGCGGTCGCCCGGCAGCTCGGGCTGTACGGTCGCGCTCGCCGGTGCCTGCGCGTCGACGTCGAGCGTGAACTCCGCGGCCTCCGAGGCGTTGCCCGCCGCGTCCGTCGCCGTGACGGTGTACGTGTGGCTGCCGTGCCGCGCGCGGAACCGCAGGATCTGCCGCTCGCCGGTCGCGACGTAGCGCCCGAACGCGGCACCGCCGATGGTGACCGCGAGCTGGCTGCCTCGCTCGGCCACGACCGGCACGCTGAGCAGCCCGGCCCGCGCCGACGCGGTTCCGACGGTGGGACTGCTCGGCGCCTGGTAGTCGACGTAGACGGGCGGTGCGGTGGTGCCGGGATCGCCGCCGGGGCACTCCGAGTAGTAGCCGAGGTCGCCGCACACGTAGCTGCCCGTGTCGGACGGGCAGGAGTGCCACCGGTGGCAGCCGTCGCGATGCGCGGCCGCCGGCGAGGCGACGCCGCCCGCGACGAGCGTGCCGACGACAAGGAAGAGCGCGCGAACGCGAGCAGGGCGAGACACCGATTTCCCCCCGTAGATAGGCCGTAGGCCGCAAGTCTGGCAGTCACCGACGCCGGCGTGGGCGCTTTCGGAGATTCCGCGCCCTCCGTGCGGGCATGGAAGCGAGAGGAAGGCGATACTGCCGCGTCGAAAGATCACCGCACCTCGCCGTCGACTGCCGGAGATGCCCATGCTCGCTCGTCGCCAGCGACTGATCGTGCTCGCCCTGACCAGCCTCCTCGCCACGGCCTCGGTCGGGGTCGCGGGCGGCACAGGCAAGCCCGACAGCCCTGGCAAGTCGGCGGACGCCCCCGGTCAGAACAAGCTCAAGAAGCCGAAGAAGGACCGCGGCGAGGTGGCGGCCGACCGCTACGAGCCGGCCGGCGGCTGCTACGTCCTCCGCTCGGCCGAGACCGGCAAGTACGTCGGGCGCGCCGGCGACGCGTTCCGCGCGGACGCCGCACGCGAGACGGCGGCGCCATTCACGTTCCAGGCGTTCGACCTCGGCAAGTACCTCCTCTACGGCAGCGCGCGCGACTTCCTCGCGGTCGAGGGCGGCCCCGCGGACGGCGTTCCCGTGACGCAGGCGGCGCGGTACGCGATCGGCTACGCCGACGGCACCGGCGACGAGAACCTCGAGCCGGTCCGCGACCCCGTGACCGGCGCGATCCGCACCGGAGCCGGCGCGGCCGACGCGCTCACGGCCCCGGCGCGCGCCGCGCTGAGCAGCAAGCGGATCGTCGCGGCCAAGGCGCCGAGCGCGAAGGCCGAGTGGGTGCTGGCGGATGCGGGCAAGGGCGAGTTCGCGCTCCGCCTCCCGGTGGACGACGGCGAGCCGGAGAACCCCGGCGCGGTGGACCCGGCGATCGCCGGCACGCTGACCGCCGCGAAGGACGCGAGCCTGTCCGTCGAGCCCGGCGCCCGCGACGACAAGGCACACCGGTTCACGCTGGAGCTGGCGCAGGGCTGCGCGGCGTACCCGGAGATCGAGACGAACGTCACCGGCGCGCCGTACGCCGCCGACACCGCGTTCGAGGAGACCCGCGGCTACTTCGACGGGCACCTGCACATGATGGCGTTCGAGTTCATCGGCGGCCGGTCGCGCTGCGGCCGCCCGTGGCACCCGTACGGCGTGCCGTACGCGCTCGTCGACTGCCCCGACCACGAGCCCGGCGGCCGCGGCGCGGTCCTCGAAGCGGCGCTGTCCGGCACCGACCCGGTCGCGGGTCACGACACCACCGGCTGGCCGGAGTTCACCTACTGGCCGAAGTACGACTCGCTGACCCACGAGCAGGTCTACTACAAGTGGCTGGAACGCGCGTGGCTCGGCGGCGTGCGGATGTTCACGAACCTGCTGGTCGACAACAACGTGCTCTGCGAGCTGTACCCGTACAAGAAGAACTCCTGCAACGAGATGGACGGCGTCTTCCTCCAGGCGCAGCGACTGCAGGAGCTGGAGCGGTACGTCGACGCGCAGCACGGCGGGCCTGGCGAGGGCTGGTTCCGGATCGTGCGCGACCCGTTCGAGGCGCGCCGCGTCGTCAACGAGGGCAAGCTCGCGGTGGTCATGGGCATCGAGGTCTCGGTGCCGTTCGACTGCGGCGAGCACCTGGAGGTCCCGCACTGCACCGAGGCCGACATCAAGGGCTGGGTGGACAAGGTGCACGACCTCGGCGTCGTGCAGATGGAGCTCACGAACAAGTTCGACAACGCCCTCACCGGCGTCACCGGCGACTCCGCCCTGCAGGGCCCGGTCGTCAACGCCGGCAACAAGTACGAGACCGGCCACAACTGGAAGCTGACGACCTGCGAGGACGGGCACGAGCACGACAAGCTGCAGATGAACGTCGCCGACGGCCACGCCGGGCACCACCCGCCCGACGAGATCGGCCGCGACGCCATCTTCGCCGGGATCCTCGAGACGTTCGGCGAGACGGGCGCCGCGCCGGTCTACGCGCACGGCCCGCACTGCAACCTGATCGGCCTGTCCGGCCTCGGCCGCTACGCCCTGGACCAGCTCATGGCGAAGGGCATGGTCTTCGACCCCGACCACATGAGCGCCAAGGCGCGGGCCGAGGCGATGGCGTACGTCGGTGACTACCCCGGTCTCATCTCCAGCCACTCGTGGGCGGACGACTCGACGTACCGGCGGATCCTGGAGAACGGCGGCGTGGTGACGCCGCACGCCGGGCGGACGACGTCGTTCGTCGACAAGTGGCGCAAGCTGCGCGGCTACGCGAGTGCGTACGACTGGTCGTACGGCCTCGGCTTCGGCTCCGACGTCAACGGCTTCTCCACCCAGGGCGCGCCGCGCAACCCGCCGGCCGGCCAGGAGGTGCAGTACCCGTTTCCCGCGCTCGGCGGCGTGCAGGTCGACAAGCAGCGCAGCGGCGTCAAGGTCTGGGACTTCAACAAGACCGGCCTGGACCACTACGGCCTCTACCCGGACTGGGTCGAGGACGCGCGGATCGTCGCGGGCGCCGACGGCGACGCGCTGGTCGCCGAGCTGACGCGCGGCGCCGAGGCGTACCTGCAGATGTGGGAACGCGCCGCCGGTGTGCGCGCGCAGACCTGCCTCACCAACGCCGAGCTGGCCGAGCTGGACGAGGGCATGTCGCCGCGCGACGTGCTGTACGCGGTCGGGCAGCCGGTGGCGCGGCAGGACGCGACGTTCACGTACTGCGGCCCGGCCGGCACCGTCACGGTGACGTTCGACGAGGACGGGGAGCTCACGTCGGTCGGTTAGACCGAACCGGCTGCTCAGCGCCGGCCGGCTACCTACACTGGCGGGACACCCGGAGCCGTCGTGAGGCGCGTCCGGGCCGCCGCCACGCAGGGAGCCCCGCATGCCGTTCGGTCGCCTAGTCTCGCGCTGCGCCGTTGCCGCGCTGGGCGCCGGGCTGCTCGTCCCGCTCGACGCGACTGCCGCGACCGCCGCGGCCGAACCGGCGTTCGTCCCCGGGGGTGTCGCCGTCGTGGCCGGCAACGGCACCGGCGACGGCGGGCCGGCCACCGCCGCCCGGCTGCCTGGCACCCAGGCGCTCGCGTACGCGCCGGACGGCGACCTCGTCATCGGCGGCATCTACAGCGTGCGCCGCGTCGACGCGGAGACCGGCACCATCACGACGATCGCGGGCACCGGCGCGTCCGGGACGAGCGCCGACGGCGGCCTCGCAACCGAGGCCGCGTTCGAGCGGGTGTCCGACGTGGCCGTTGCGCCGGACGGCGCGGTGCACGTCGCGGACCGGTTCGCCGGCCGGGTTCGCCGCGTGGACCCGGTTACCGGAGTGATCACCACGGTCGCGGGCGGCGGATCGACCACCGCGGCGAGCGGCGTCGCGGCGACGGCGGCGTTCCTGCAGCCGGTCACCATCGGGTTCGGCCCCGGCGGGGCGCTGTACGTCGGCTCGCATGCCATCGCGGGGGGGTCGAAGGGGTCGATCTGGCGGGTCGAGCCCGACGGGGTGCTCACCCGCGTCGCCGGCGGCGCCGGCGCGACCGTCACGAGCCTCGCCGCCGCTCCCGCGGGTGCCGACTGGGTCGTGTACGAGGTGGCCGACCTGACGCTGGCACCCGGGGGCGACCTGGTCTACAGCGAGCCGTCCTTCGGCCGGGTCGTCCGGGTCGCCGGGGCCGGCCCGGAGGGCACCGTCACCGCCGTCGCCACCGATGCTTCGGGCATCCACGAGGTCGTGGCAGCGGCGGACGGGTCGTTCGTCGTCGGCCGCAACCACTACGGCATCCAGCGGCTGTCCGGCGCAGGCGCGCTCACCGATGTCCCCGGCGGCGCGACGTGCGGTGTCTTCGGCCTCACGCTGCGCGCGGACGGCGGCATCGTCGCGACCTGCACTGCGGGCGGCAACCACGACCGCGTGCATGCCGTGCCCGGCGACGGCACGACGCCGCACCTCGCCGGCACCCACAGCAGCCCGGACGGGACGCCCGCGGCCGCCGCGTTCTTCAGCGGCCTGGAGCACGCGACCGCGGCACCGGACGGGACCGTCTACTTCACCGAACAGTGGCGGCTGCGCGCCATCGGCGCCGACGGGCTGGTGCGCACCATCGCCGGGCAGCTCACGCCGGGTGGCCCGGCCGGCGACGGCGGCCCCGCCGTGGACGCCGCGTTCGGGTACCCGACCCTGCTCGCCGTCCACCCGCTAGACGGCTCGGTCTACGTGGTCGACGGCGGAAGGCTCGTGCGCCGGGTCGTACCGGGGGGCGGCATCACGACGGTGCTCGGCGGCTCGACGTACGCGTGGAGCAACGGGTCGCCCGCGGCCGACGCGAACCTGGGGCTGATCTCCTCGATCGCGTTCGACGCCGCGGGCGCGCTGCACGTCGCCGGCGACGCGTGTCGCGTCGCGAAGGTCGTGGACGGCGCCATCTACGCGGTTGCCGGGCCGCCGGAGTGCGGCGGCGGGCTGACGCTGGCGTTCGACCCGGCGGGCCGCCTGGTCACCGGCCGCGGCTCCGGGTCGTACGAGCGCATCGAGCGGCGCGCCGCGGACGGCACGTGGGCGACGCTGGACAGCGGCGGCCCGCGGATCGCGGTCCGGCCCGACGGCTCGATCGAGACCAACCGCCGGTCGCTGCGCCCGGACGGGGCTCGATGGGAGCAGTCGTACCGGTTCGAGGGGTACGAGGTCGGCCCGACGGTGCCGCTGGCGGTGGAGCAGGCCGGGACACTTCTCGCGGTCGTCAGCAATCGGCTGCTCCGGCTGACGCCGGCCGAGCAGCCCGCGCCGGCCGCGGTTACCGGGCTGACGGCGACGCCCGGCCCCGGCACCATCACCCTCGGGTGGGACCCGCCGGCGACGGCTGTGTCCGACTACGTCGTGAGAATCGTGCCCGGCGCCGTGCCGCCGACCGCGCCGCAGCTCGGCGGGGTCACCGCGGTCGCATACGGCTCGGCCACGAGCATCACCCTGCGGCGTGGTGGCGACCCGTGGGTGTTCCCGACGTCGTTCCCCGGGCTGCGGGCGGGGGAGACGTACGCGTTCGCGATCTACGCGCGGAACCCCGGCGGCTACTCGCCGGCCGTGACCGGGACCGCCGTGCCGCAGGCGGAGGACACGCCGCCGGGCGACGCGACGAACCTCTCCGTCACGTACGCGGACAACCGGCTCGTCGCGACGTGGACGCGGCCGGGCGACGACGACCTGTACGCGGCCATCCCGCGGTTGACGCAGGGCACCACGCCCGCCGCGTCGGCGACGGACGGCACGAACCCGACGGAGTGGGGCGACACGTCCGCGAACTGGTGGGTCGGGTCGGGCGGCGGCACGTGGACGGTCCGCGTCTTCACTTTTGACGTCTACGGCAACGCCGGACCGGCGCCCGCGACGGTGACGTTCGTGCGGGACACGGAGGCGCCGGCAGCGGTGACCGGTCTGCGGGTCGCGTTGACCGACGGCAAGGTCGTGGCGACGTGGGACCAGCCGGCGGCGGACGTGGCGCAGGTGCGGGCCCGCGTGCTCGTCGGCGGGACCTCGTACCCGGCGTCGCCGACGAGCGGCGTCGCGCCGTCGTCGGCCGGCGCGACCAGCGCGAGCTGGGGCAGCCCGCAGTGGGGCGCGAAGTACCACGTCGCCGTCTTCACCACCGACGCGGCCGGGAACACCGGCGCGGCGGCGACCGCGGCGTTCGTCCCGCTCCGCCCGGCCACGTTGACGCTGACGCGCTCCGCCTCGACGGTCGTCTACGGCGCCCGCGTGACACTGAGCGGGCGGCTGACCGACACGCGCACCGGCGCGGCGCTCGGCGGGCAGCGGGTCGAGCTGTGGCGCCGCGCGAAGGGGACGACGACGTTCGCGTTCCGGGCGGCGGCGACCACGACCAGCAACGGCCGCGTCGCCTTCTCCGAGCTGCCCGCCGCGCACATGGAGTACCGGTTGCGGCACCCCGCGTCGGCCGTGGCGGCGGCGAGCAGCACCGTCTCGGCCGTGCTGGTCAGGGCGAAGGTTCCGGTGACGCCGTCGTCGGCGACCGCGCGGCGCGGCACCGCCGTCCACCTGTACGCGTCGGTGGCGCCGAAGCACGCGGGCGTACCGCTGACGCTGCAGCGCTACTCCGGCGGCGTCTGGCGCACGGTGACGACGGTGAAGACGGCGACGACCGGCAGCGTGCGGTTCACCGTGGCGCCGACCGCGGCGGGCACGTACTACTACCGCGTGAGGTTCGCCGGTGACGCACACCACCTCGGCGCGAACAGCAGCACCGTCCGGGTGGCGATGACGTAGTGCGCCGGGCCGCGCTCGCGGCCGCCGCGGCGGTGCTGCTGGCGGCGTGCTCGCGCGAGGTGACGCCGCCGATCGGGCGGGTCTCGTCGCGGCCGTCGAGCCCGACGCCACCGGCCGGAAGCTCGCCGGTGGTGCGGCCGACGCCGTCGCCGACGCCGTCGCCCACGCCACGGGTCGTGGTCGTGCGGTACCGCGTCGAGGTGCGGGCGCGCGGGGTGTCCGGCTTCGCGCGCGTCGTCGACGCGACGTTGCGCGACCCGCGCGGCTGGCAGCGGGCGGGGTTCCGGCTGGTGCGCGACGACAGCGCCCGGTACCTCGTCGTCGTCGCCGAGCCCGCGGAGACCGACCGGCGCTGCCTCCCGTACGACACCTACGGAAAGTACTCGTGCCAGAACGGCCCGGTCGTCGCCATCAACGCCGACCGCTGGCGGTCGGCGACGCCCGAGTGGACCGGTGACCTGGCGACGTACCGGCAGATGCTGGTCAACCACGAGGTCGGCCACCTGCTCGGGATGCACCATCCGGAGGTGCAGTGCCCGCGGCGCGGCCGGCCGGCGCCGGTCATGGCGCAGCAGAGCACCGAGCTGAACGGCTGCCTGCCGAACCCGTGGCCGCTGCCGCACGAGGTCCGGCGCGCGGCCCGGCACGACCTGCCGCTCGCGCCGCCGTACTCGCCGAAGCCGTGAGGCCCGGGCGCGCCGGCTAGAGACCGAATGTCGTGCGCACCTTCGCGACCTGCGTCTCCACCAGCGCGACGGTCGCCGTCAGGTCGGCGCCGGTGGGGTCCGACTTCGGCTGGACGAACGCGTGCTCGAACGCCGTCACGACCCGCCCGGTGCGGGCCTCGACCCAGTGGCGGACGTAGTAGAGCGTCTTCTTGGTCTTGTCCGCGTAGATGCGCTCGACGTGCGCGAGCACCTCGTCCGCGCCCGCGACGGTGGGCGGCGTCACGACCTCCAGCGTCACGAACGTCTTCTCGGCGGCCGTCCACGACTTGCACCCCTTGGCCGCGGCGGCGAACGCGTCGCGCCACGCCGCCTCGGTGCCCAAGGCGTACGTGCGGACGGCGACCGACACGATGGCCGCGCCCGGCTTGCTGCCCTTGGTCATCTGCCGGCGCTGGTCGGCGCGCGGCTTGTTGCGCGCGGCGCTGTTCTTGTGGCCGGGGCAGAGCTCGCCCTTCGCGGCCTTCGCCTGGTTGACCTTCTTCGGCTCGACCCACGGCTTGCCGAGGTCGGCCGGTGTGACCAGCGCCTGCTTGACCAGCTTCTTGTCCGCGGCGACCGGAGGCAGCGTCGGCGTGGGGGAGGGGGACGCGCTGGGCGTGGCGTTGCCGCCGGGGCCGTCGGCGCCGCTCCCGGTCGACGCCGAGCCGCCGCACGCCGGAACCGCAAGGGTCAGCGCGAGCGCCACCCGGATGCCGTACCGCTTCATGGAACTTCGCTCCTCTCGCGCCCCGCGTCCGCGACGGTAGCCGACGGCGGCGGCGCGGCGGCGAACTTCCAGTGTTGCCGAGCAAGAGAGGAGCGCCGCTGGCACTGGAAGTTCGCGCCGGGGATGCGGGCGAGAGGGCGTTTCGCGAAGCCCTACTGCTGCGACGCGAGGTACTCCTCGGCGAGGTCCATCTCGGCCTCGATGAGCTTCACCACCTGCGCCTCGGCCTCCTTCGAGATGCGCCCACCGATGAGCGGCACCTTTACCTCGACGGTCGCGATGACCGTCCAGCGGGTGCCGTCGCCCTCCGGCACGACCTCGAACGTCCCGCCCGCCTTGCCCGGCAGCGAGCTCTCCGACGACCAGGTGGCGGAGCAACGATCGTCGGAGATGGTCTCCCACTTCTCGACCTGGGTGATCTCGCCGGTGCCGGCCAGCGACCGCAGCGGGCCCGGCAACGACTCCAGCGGCAGCCGGCGCGGGAACCGCACGGTTGCCTTGTCGCCGTCGCGCACGACGGTCGGCATGGCGGTACCGCCGAGGCGGCTGCTGCGGGTGCGCTGGTAGTCCTCGGACAGCATCGACTCGACGAGCTCGCGCGGGCGGCGGGGGAACGTGCGGGACACCTGCTGCGTCATGGTGCCACCGTAAGCGCCGGACGCGGCCTGCCGCGAGGCGGTGGAACAACGCGCCGCCGCAGGTCGTTAGAGTTGTTGCATACGCAATGACATCCGCTGGAGGTTCCCATGCCCGCCGTCACCGCCGACACCCTCACGCTCCCGCGCGTGCCCGCCCCCACGCTGGGCGACGTGCCGCGCCCGGTGAAGTCCGTGACCCGCGGGCCGCAGGGCCACGAGGGGGAGGGGTTCCCGGTCCGCCGCGCGTTCGCCGGCGTGGAAGTCCGCGACCTCGACCCGTTCATCATGATGGACGAGATGGGCGAGGTGGAGTACGCGCCCGGCGAGCCCAAGGGCACGAGCTGGCACCCGCACCGCGGCTTCGAGACCGTGACGTACCTGCTGGAGGGCGAGTTCCAGCACCAGGACAGCTCGGGCGGCGGCGGGCTCATCAAGGACGGCGCCACCCAGTGGATGACCGCCGGCGGCGGGATCCTGCACATCGAGACTCCGCCGGAGCACCTCGTCGTCTCGGGCGGGCTGTTCCACGGCTTCCAGCTCTGGGTGAACCTGCCGGCCAAGGACAAGATGAAGCCGCCGGCGTACCAGAACCTCGAAGGCACCGACGTGACGCTGCTCGCGTCGCCGGACGGCGGGACGTTGCTGCGAGTCATCGCCGGTGAGATCGGCGGCCACGCCGGCCCGGGCTCGACGCACACGCCGATCACGCTGGTCCACGCGACGGTGGCGCCGGGCGCCCGGCTCGACCTGCCGTGGCGTGCGGACTTCAACGCGCTGGTGTACGTGCTGCGCGGTAGCGGCACCGTCGGCGCGACCGGCGTCCCCATCGCGGCCGGGCAGACCGTGGTGCTCGGCGCCGGCGACTCGCTGTCGGTCGCGGCGGACGCGACGCAGGAGTCGCGGGTCGGCGCGCTCGACGTGCTGCTGCTCGGCGGGCGGCCGCTGCGCGAGCCGGTGGCGGCGTACGGGCCGTTCGTGATGAACACCCGCGCGCAGCTGCAGCAGGCCGTGGACGACTACCGGGCCGGCCGGCTCGGCGTCATCCCGGAGAACGCGCTGATGCCGCACGTCGTGCGGTAACGCGCGCGTCCTGCCCCGCGCGCGGTGGCGGCGTGCCTAGGGTGGTCGGCATGAATCGTCGCGTGGTCGCCGTCGTCGGAGTCGTGGTCGGCGCCCTCGTCGTGCTCGGCGTCATCGGCACGCTGGCCGGCGACAAGGACGAGCCTGCGCCGCCGATCGCCGGCGACCTCCCCGCCGACGTCGTCTGCCAGCCGGAGACCGCGCACCCGCCGACCGGCGCCTCCGTGCACCGGGCCGGCGAGATCGCGTACGACCGCGTCCCGCCGAACTCCGGCGAGCACAACCCGAACTGGCTGCGGGTCATCCGCCGCGTGTTCGAGCCGAGCGACGGGGCGGCGGTCGAGCAGGCCGTGCACAACCTCGAGCACGGCTACGTCGTGGTCTGGTACGACCCCGCGCGTGCCGACCTCGCCGCGCTCGAAGGGGCGATCGAGTTCGTCGGGGAGCGGAAGCTGTTCGCGATGCCGTGGACGCGGGGCGGCCTGCCGTCGTCGTACGTGCTCACCGCGTGGGGGCACGAACGGCGCTGCAGCGGCATCTCGCGCGCGGCGATCCGCGACTTCTTCGGCGCGCACGGGGGCGAGAACGGCGACGCGCCCGAGGCGAACGGTCCGTAGCGGCTACGCCGCGACCCGCGCGGGCTCGGGCGGCGCCGTGGCCGTGACGCCGTACGCAGTCGCGGCGCCGCGGACGACGTGCAGGCCGTCGAGGCCGGGCAGCTTCCGCACGTTGGCGTCGAGGCGCTGGATCGCCTGCGCGCCCGCCGGGCCGTCGAGCAGGTAGCGCAGCAGGAACTCCGTCTCGCTGCGCGGCATGACGCTCGACCCGACCGGTGCCCACTTGGTCTTGAGCGCCCACCGGACGAGGCGGCGCGCCCGCGGGCTGGCGGCGAGGCGGCGGCGCGCCTCGGTGGCGTAGAACGCGACGTGGCGGGCCTCCTGCCGCTGGATGCGGTCGAGCAGCTCGGTGAGCACCGGGTGCCCGGCGCGTTCGGCGAGGCGCGCGTAGCCGGCCTGGGTGGACCACTCGTTCAGAGCGCCCCACGTCATGTGCACCGCCACGAAGTCCTCGCCGAGCAGCGCGCCGAGGGTGGCGTTGAGGATCGGCGCGACGCGGTCGGAGCGGCCGAGCCGCGCGCGCATGGGCCCGATCCGCGCGTCGCCGGCCGGCTCGCCGTGCGCGTCGAGGACCTTGCCGAGCGCGGCGCCGTGCCAGTGCTCCTCGTAGTTCCACATCGTGAGGAACGTCGTCACCCGCGGGTCGGCGTGTGACGGCGTGACGAGCAGGTCCCGCAGGTAGCAGACGGTGTGGCTCTCCACGTCGTGCATGAAGCGCAGGCAGCGCAGCACGTCCGGCGACAGCGGCCGGGCGCGGAACGCGGCGAAGTCGACGCCGTCGAGGCTGACGGGAGCGGCGAGGTCCTGGTACGCGTCGATGTCGAACACGCAGGGTCTTCGTCGGCGACCGGCCGGACGGTTCACTCAGCGCTGGTCGGGGCCTCGCTGCTCGGCGAGAAAGCGTTCCAGCTCGGCGCCGAGCTCGTCGCCGGTGGGCAGCCGGGTCTCGTCGCCGAGCAGCCCGCCGCGGCCCTCGACGAACGTGTCGTACTGCTCCTCCAGCGTGCGTACGACGGCCTCGACGTCGCTCGACTCGCCGACCTGCTCGTCGATGAGCCGGCGCGTCTCGGCGGCCGCGGTGGTCAGCGCCTCGGTCGGAAGGGTCAGGCCGGAGACGCGTTCGATGGCGCGCACCAGCGCCTCGGCGGCCGCCGGGTACGCCGCCTGCGCGACGTAGTGCGGCACGTGCACCGCGAAGCCGACGGCGTCCACGCCGTCCCGGCCGAGCCGGTACTCCACGAGGTGCGCGGCCGCGCCGGGCACCTGCACGGTCGCGACCCACGGCTCGAACCCGTCCACGAGCTGCGGCCGGCTGCCGTGCGCGATGACGCCGACCGGGCGGGTGTGCGGCACCGCCATGGGGATGGCGTTGAGGCCGATGGTGAGGCGGATGCCGAGGTCGTCGACGAGCAGCCGAACCGCCGCCGCGAACCGCTCCCACTGCACGTCCGGCTCGGGGCCGTGCAGGAGGAGGTACGGCGTCCCGGCCGCGTCGCGCAGCCCCTCCACGACGAGGGACGGCGCGTCGTAGCTCTCCCAGTGGTCCTCGACGAACAGCATCGCCGGGCGGCGGGCGCGGTAGTCGTGCAGCTGGTCGACGTCGAACGTCGCCACCGTCACCGGCTCGCCCGCCGCGCGCAGGTGCTCGATCGCCAGCCGCCGCGCGGCGCCGGCGTCCACGAAGCCGTCCAGCGCGACGACCATCACCGGCGCCCCGAGGTCGGGGTGATCGGCGGCGACGTCGTAGAGGTCCCTGGGGTCCAGCACCGCTCCATCCTCCTCCGTCGCGGTACCTCGCGCCCGGTACGGCACGCCCGGTACGGCACGCCCGTACGGCGCGCCCGCCGGCGGGTGACGCGGGTGGCGTACGGCGGTCGGGCGGCCGGGCGCGTGTGGCGGCGGTAGGGTGCGCGGGCCGCATCAGGAGACTCCAGCCCGGCGGCGAACTGTGGCTGCCCCCCTACCCGAGGAGACCCTCGTGCGCCGTGTCGCCGTCCTGCTCGCCACCGCCCTGGCCGGCGCCCTCACGGTGCCGGCCGTCGCCGCGCCGGCCGCGGGCACGTTCGAGACGTCCTTCACGCCGGCGGCCTGCGGCGAGCGCGTGCCGATCCCGGTGGCGGTTGGCGAGACGTCGCTCGCCGTCGCGGCGCACGCGACCGTCCCGGCGAACGACATCGTGTTGCACGTCTTCCGCAACGGCGCCTCGCTCGGCTCGGCCGACACGCTGACGACGCCGGAGGCGTACGTCGCCACGACGCTGCCGCCGACCGCCGCGACCGACGTGGTCGAGGCGCAGGTCTGCCCGTTCAACCAGCCGACGACCGCGCCGGTGGCGCCGTACACGGTGACCGGCGCCTACGCGTGGGGGAGCGCGCCGCCGCTGCCGTCGACGCGGCCCGAGCCGGAGCCGGACGGCAAGAAGACGGTGCGGGTGACGGCGCTCGACGACGTGCTCATCCCGTGGGGCGCGCCGGGCGCGGGCGCCGACGTGACGTTCCCCGAGGGCACGTACGACAAGGCCGAGCTGGTGCTGCACGACCACCCGGACGGCGACGCGTTCGACCGGCTGCTGACCGTCGAGGTGGACGGCGTCGAGATGCTGCGGGTCATCACGCCGCGGGTCGACTACACGACCCGCTGGGACGTGACGCCGTACCTGTCGCTGCTGTCCGGCGGCACGCACCGCGTGTTCGTGCACGAGGAGTCGTACCTGGGTCGCGGGCACGTGGTCTCCGTGGACTTCCTCCTGCACCAGGCGAAGAAGGCGCCGCCGGTCGCCACCGTGATCGAGGCGCCGTTCAACTACGCCGGCCTCTGGCCGCGCAATGGCGGCGGCTGCGCAGGCAACGTCGGCGACGTCAACCCGGCCTACGCGGCGCACATCGACGAGACGCGGACGTTCGACCTGCCGGCGGCGACCGAGCCGGTGCGGTCGGCGATGTTCTACGGGTACCTCACCGCGCACGGCTGCGAGGAGTTCTGGTACTCGAACCTGCGCCCCAACCCGGTCCGGAAGGTGACGTTCTCGATCGACGGGGCGCCGTTCGCCGACTTCGTGCCGACGCCGTACGTGTACGCGTTCGTCGGCGGCGACCCGAACGACCCGACGTGGAACGCGATCGACAGCGTCGCGTGGAACACCGCGCAACCGGTGCTCGCCGACAACGGCGTGTACACGGGCAGCGGGGTGGTGCCGCCGTACGTGTTCGACGTGACCGCGCAGGTGCGGGGCTTGGCGCCGGGCGCGCACACGCTGTCGATCAGGGTCGAGAACGGCAACGGCGTGTGGTTCTTCTCCGGCCAGGTGCTCGTCGCGTACGGCACGGGGAAGCCGTAGCCGCGCGGGAAGTGATGAGTGACCGTGCGGTAGCGGCGCCGCCGGGTAGCCCGCAGGTATGCGAACGCGCGACGACGAGACCTGCGACGACGTGACCTGCTGGGTCGACCCTGGCTGCCCGTGGACCTGGGCGACCTCGCGATGGCTGGTCGAGGCGGCGGACCGGCGCGGGCTGCGCGTGGAGTGGCGGCTGCTCTCACTCGCCATCCTCAACGAGGGCCGGGTGGCCGAGGAGCACTCGCGCGAGCGGACGGCGTTCGGGGCGCGGGTGCTGCGCGTGATGGCGGCGGCGCGCGAGGCCGGCGGCAACGACGCGCTGGGCCGGCTGTTCACGGCGTACGGCCGCCGGGTGCACGACGACGGCGAGCCGTTCGCGCGGGAGACGGTAGTAGCCGCGGTGGCCGAGGCCGGGCTGCCGGATGGCGTGCCGGACGCGTTCGACGAGCCCGCGTGGGACGCGGTCGTGACGCGCGACCACGAGGCGGCGCAGGAGGCGGCCGGCGGTGAGGCGGGCAGTCCGGTGATGGCGTACCGCGGGACCGGCTGGTTCGGGCCGGTGCTGTCGCCCGCGCCGAAGGGCGAGGAGGCCGGGCGGGTGTGGGACGACCTCACGCGGTTCATCACACGCGACGAGATCTTCGAGGTGAAGCGCGGGCGGACCAGGCCGCCGCGGGTGGCGTAGCTCGCGCCTCCACTCACCGGGCCGGGCGTCGGCGTGGGCGTCTCGACCCGCAGCCATTGCACCGTTGGTGGCGCGCGAACGCCACGCGAGGAGCCCCGATCCGGGCGCGGAGCGGGTCAGTCCGCGAACGGCGGGCAGTCCCACGCGCGCTCGCCGGCGATCCACACGTCGCCGTCCGTGTCGATCGTGACCGGGCCGGACCCGGGCGCGTACGACGCGAGGATCGGGCAGGTCGCCGCGTCGAACTCGGCGAGGACCTCGTTGAGCGCGTCCGTCACTACCGGGGGCGGGATGGGGAGTGGCGTGGGCTCGTAGCACTCGTCGCGCGTCCCGTGGCTGGTCGTCGTCACCGCGCACAGCCGCACGACGTCGACGTCCGAGGCGATGAAGCGGATGAAGCCGGCGACGGCCGAGACGCCCGGCCCGGGGAGGCTGGTCGGGGTCGCGGCCCGGGTGACGCCGTTGACCCGGACCTCGCACCGGATGGTCGGCGTGTCTCCCGGCGCGACGACGACGCCCTCGGCGGTGCCGTGGAGCTCGCCGTCGCCGGTGACGGCGGGATGGATCACGGCGTTGTACCGGCACTGTGCGACGTCGTGGTCGGCCGACGCGGCCGGCGCGTACGCGGCGAGGCTGCCGGCGGCGAGACAGGCGGCAAGATTGGCCCTCATGCTGAACCCCCCAGTAGCAGCGCGGCGCTCGCCGTAGGGAGACGAGCGGTCGACCGCGGTGCCGAGTACGCGACGCTAACGGCCGCACCACACGGGCGTCGAGAGGGGTGGACCCGCGACGGCCAGATGACCTCGCACGGCAGGCAGTCCCACATCGGCTCGTCGTCGACGTACGGGCCGTGTGGGTCGACGCACACCGGGCCGTACCGGGCGCGATCGCCCTGAGCGCCTCGCACGCCCGCGCTTCGGCGCAGTGGTTCCTCCCGTCGGCGACCGGCGGGCACCGTAGGGAGGTGCCGGAACGCCGTCGCTCGGCACCGCATCCGTAGCGGCGGGGTCACTGCCCGTCGAAGGGCTCAGCGCCGGTGCAGCGCCAGCACCGACTCGATGGTGTCGGCCTCGTCCGGCCGCTTGTCGTCGCGGTAACGCAGCACCCGCGCGAACCGCAGCGCGACGCCGCCCGGGTAGCGCGGCGACGTCTGCACGCCGTCGAACGCGATCTCCACGACCAGCTCGGGACGCACGAAGACCTGCCAGGCGTTGCGGTGCGTCTCCAGCGTCAGCAGCCGTTCGGTCTGCCAGCGCAGCAGCTCGTCGGTGAGCCCCTTGAACGTCTTCCCGAGCATCACCCACCCGCCGCTCTCCGGGTCGCGGGCGCCGAGGTGCAGGTTCGACAGCCGGCCCTGCCGGCGGCCGTGGCCCCACTCCGCCGCGAGCACGACAAGGTCGAGGGTGTGCCGCGGCTTCACCTTGAGCCAGGCGGCGCCGCGCCGGCCGGCGTCGTACGCGACCTCGAGCCCCTTCGCGACGACGCCTTCGTGGCCGCGCCGCACGGTGTCGTCGAAGAACGCCCGCGCCACCGCGACGTCGCCGGTGACCAGCCGCGGCACGCGCGTCGGCTCGGGCACGACGCGTTCCAGCGCCGCCCACCGCTCGCGGCCCGGCGCGCCGAGCAGGTCGGCGCCGTCGGCGTGCAGCACGTCGAACCAGAACGGCGTGAGCGGCACCTCCGACACCGGCCCGCGGGTCGCGACGCGGGCACCGGTGACCTGGAACGGCCGCGGTGTCCCGTCGCCGGCGAGCGCGATCGCCTCGCCGTCGAGCACGACCGTGTCGGCCGGCAGCCCGAGCGCGTACGTCACCAGCTCAGGCACCCGCGCCGTCACGTCGTCGAGCGTCCGCGTGAACACCGCGACGTCGCCGCCCGAGCGGTGCAGCTGCACGCGGACGCCGTCCAGCTTCCACTCGAACGCCGCCTCGCCGAGCCGTTCGACGGCGTCCTCCACCGAATCGGCGGGGGAGGCGAGCATCGGCTGCACCGGGCGCCCCACTTCGAGGCGGAACGCCGCGAGCGCGGCCGGCCCGTCACGCCACAACGCCTCCGCGACCGCCGGCAGCGCGCCGCGCAGCATCGCCGCCCGCCGCAGGTCGGCGGCGGGCACGCCGGCCGCCTGCGCCACCGCGTCGGTCACCAACGACTCCAGCGCACCCTGCCGCAGCTCGCCGCTGACCAGGCCGGCGAGCAGCCGTTGCTCGGCCTCGGTGGCGCGGGCGAACAGCCCGGCCAGCAGCTCCCTGCGGGCCCCCGTCGACCCGGCGCCGGCGCAGGCGGCGATGCGGTCGAACGTCTCGTGCACCGCGAGCGTCTCCAGCGTCGCCTCGGCCGCCGGACCCGGCAGCCCGGCCAGCGAGCGGGAGCCCACGCCGGTACGCCGTTGCGGCAGCTCGCCCGACAGGTACGCCGCCGCCACCGCGATCTCGCCGGCCCGCGCCTGCGCAAGGCAGCCGGCCAGCAGCTCGACCTTGCGGTTGCGCGCGCTCGTCCCGGCGACGTCGAGCGAGGTGCGGGCGAGGTCGGCGAACAGCACGCGCGCATTCTCCCGCCGTAGGGTCGGGCCGTGGCTCCCGTCCGCCGGCTCGGCCAGCTGTGTCTCGGCAGCGTCTTCGTCGCCGGCGCGCTCGACGCGCTGCGCGACCCGGCGCCGCGCGCCGAGAAGGCGGCCGCGCTCGGCCTCGCCGGCCGCCTCGGCACCGACGACGTGACGCTGGTCCGCGCCAACGCCGCCGCGATGGTCTTCGGCGGGCTCGCGGTCGCGACGGACCGGCTGCCGCGGCTCGCGGCGTTGGGCCTCGCCGCCAGCCTGGTCCCCACGACGCTGGCCGGGCACCGGTTCTGGGCCGAGCCCGACCCGGAGCGGCGGCGCGAGCAGCGGCTGCACTTCGGCAAGAACGTCGGGCTGCTCGGCGGCTGCCTGCTGCTCGCCTCCGCGAAGCGCTGAGTTGCCGCACGTCACCGACCCGGCCGACCCGCGGCTCGCCGACTACCGCGGGTTGCGGGACCCGGCCGCGCGGGTGGCGTACGAGCGGGCGCACGGTGTGTTCGTGGTCGAGGGCGCCCTGGCCATCGAACGGCTGCTGGCGTCCTCGTACGACGTCCGCTCCGTCCTCGTCACGCCCGCCATGCGCGACCGGCTCGGCCTCGACGACGGCGAGGCGTACGTCGCGTCGCGCGAGGTCATCGCGGCGGTCGCGGGGTTCGACGTGCACCGGGGCGCGCTCGCCGTCGCGGCCCGCGCGCCGTTGCCCGCGGCGGCCGATCTGGTCGGCGGCGCGACCACCGTGCTGCTGCTCGAACGCCTCAACGACCACGAGAACGTCGGCGTGCTGTTCCGCGTCGCCCGCGCGCTCGGCGCCGATGCCGTACTGCTCGACCCGGAGACGTGCGACCCGCTGTACCGGCGCGCCGTCCGGGTGTCGCTCGGCCACGTGCTGCACGTGCCGTTCACCCGCGTCGACTCGACCCGCGAAGGGCTGGACCTGTTGCGCGCCAACGGGTTCACGACGTACGCGCTCACGCCCGCCGGGGACGTCTCGGTCGCGGACGTACCGCGCGCGGCACGCTGCGCGCTGCTGCTCGGCGCCGAGGGTCCCGGGCTGCGGCCCGAGACGATGCAGGCCGCCGACTACCGGGTGGGTATCCCGATGCGCGCGGACGTGGACTCGCTCAACGTCGCCACCGCCGCCGCCATCGCGTTGCACCGGCTCGCCGACCCCGCCGGCTGAGCGGCGCGCGTCCGCGGTCTTCTTAGCCAGGGTCGGTGCTGGGGCGAGGTCGCCTCGCTAGGGCTCCTGCGTCTTTAGGCGCTCGGCGGCCCCGCCCAGCCCCTCGTCCCGGGGCGCTGCGCTGGCGGCACATAACACCCGCGCGCCTCGCCTCCGCCCCATCCCTCTGCCTGGTGCTGGGGCGAGGTCGCCTCGCTAGGGCTCCTTCGTCGCTTTAGGCGCTCGGCGGCCCCGCCCCAGCCCCTCCTCCCGGGGCGCTGCGCTGGCGGCACACACACCCGCGCGCCGCCCCCAGCCTTCCGCCTGGTGCTGGGGCGGCACCGCCTCGCTAGGGCTCCTGCGTCGCTTTAGTCGCTCGGCGGCACCGCCCCAGCCCCCTCCACCCAGGGCGCTGCGCTGGCAATCCCAAACGCCAGCCCGACCCGGCCCCTATGGGTGGTAGATGCCGAAGACGGCGCCTTGGGGGTCGGTTGCGACGGTGAAGCGGCCGCCCGCGCCTGGAACGTCGGCGGGCGGCACGAGGAGGGTGCCGCCGAGGGCGGTGATCTCTCCGGCGAGGCGGTCGGGGTCGCTCTGGAAGTAGGGCATCCAGTACGGCGGGAGGTCGGCGGGCATGTCGGGGGACTTCGGCATCATCCCGGCGACGCTCTTGCCGCCGAAGGTGAACTCCGTGTAGTCACCGCCGCCCGCCTCGTCGAGCCCCCAGCCGAACACCGCCTGGTAGAACGCCTTCGCCCCCGCCACGTCGGTCGTGGCGAGCTCCACCCAGGTGAGCGCGCCCGGCTCGTCGACGAGCTGCGCGCCGTGGTGCGTACCCGCCTGCCACAGCGCGATGACCGCGCCGGCCGGGTCGGCGGCCATCGCCATCCGGCCCGCGTCGAAGATGTCGAGCGGCGGCATCAACGGCGTGCCGCCGCTGGCCGTGACGAGCTCCAGCGTCTTCTCGAGGTCGTCGCTGGCGACGTACACGGACCAGCGCGACGGGCCGGGGTCCTCGCCCATCTTCGGCGCCACCGCGGCGACCTGGCGGCCGTCGAGCGTGAGCATCGTGTAGCCGCCGGCGCCCGGCTCGGTGAGCTCCTCGGCCTGCCAGCCGAAGAGCGTTCCGTAGAACGTCGCGGCGGCGGGGACGTCGGTCGTGGTGAGGTCGGCCCAGGCGAACTCGCCCGGCGTGTACGACGCGCGTTCCGGCATTACGTGTCCTCCGTCGGTGTCGCTGGTGTCGGCCACGCTAGTCCTGCGGTACTGCTCGCGGCCACGGCGCCCGCCGGGTACCGTGGTCCGCGGCGTCGGTTCCGATCCATGGCCCCCGGTCCCAACCTTGTCGCTACGAGCGACCTTCCGCCGAGAGGCGACCTGGCGGGCCGACGCCGTGGCCGCCCGGGGGCAACCCCGGGCGGCCACTGTTTTCCCGTTCCGACCAAGGAGAGCCGTGCCTGAGCGTCACCACCGCCCGGTTCCGCTGCCGCCGGACGTCGTGTCCGCGGTGGGCGACCTCGCGGCCGGAACGACGAGCGAGGCGGAGCTGCTGGAACGCCTCGAGTCCGCGCTGCGCCTGCTCCCCCCGGCCGAGCGCAACGCCGTCCTCACCGCGCACGCGAACGACGACGGCGTGGCCGGCGTCGCGGCGGCGTACGACCTCAGCCACGAGGACGCCGAGGCGCTGACCCGCAGCGCGGTGCAACTGCTCCGCGGCGCGCTCGCCGACGCCGAGCCGGACGCCGCGCCCGCGTACGGCACCATCGCCCGCCGCCCGAGCGCGGCGAAGAAGCGCGCCGACTAGCCCACGGCCGCGGTCGCCGCGGCCACCACGTCCACCCGGCCCGGCAGCGGCGGCGCGGGCACCGTCCACCCCGAGGCGCGGAGCGCCGCCACCCGCGCCATGAGGTCCGGGTCGCCGGTGACCGACTCGGGCGTGCGGAGCAGGTTCATCGTCTGCGCCATCGCGTTGAACACGTCGCGGTCGCGCATCGCCGCCACGAGGACGTGCTCGAACGCGGGCGCGTCCGCCGGGTCGGGCGGCGGCGCGCCGTAGAGGGCGTGCCGCCACCGCGCGTTCGTCGCGGAGTCGAGCCGGCGCGCGTTCTCGACGAACGGCTCGACCTCGCGGCTCAGCCCCGCGTCGTAGTCGAGCGCCTGCGCGTCCGGGTCGCCGTGCGCCAGGGCGTCCCGTGCCAGCTCGGCGGTCACCATGCCGAGCGAGACGCCCCGGCCGAACGAGGGGTTGCTCGTCGCCGCCGCGTCGCCGACGAGCAGCAGGCCGGTGACGACGGGGCGTCCGGCGGCGACGGTGCGGCGGACGGTGTTGTGCAGGCCGGCCATGACGCTCGGCTCGCCAATCGGGCGGCCGACCGCGGGGTCGGTCCACGCCGCCGAGACCGGCACCGCCGCTGCGGCCGCCGCGAACGCGCGAGGGTCGCGCAGCACCCGCAACGCCTCGTCGCCCTGATCGGTCTGGATCGAGACGGAGTACGTGTCGCCGTCGCCGCGGAAGACGAGCACGGCGCACGCGTCGAGCTCGGCCACCGACGAGAAGCCGCGCAGCAGCCGCGGCGGCTCGACGCCGGGCAGCACCCGGTAGTAGCGGGTGTAGTAGCGGTTGCCGCACGACGACGTCGCGACGACGGGCAGCCGCACGCCCGCGTCGGCGAGCCACTTCGGCGTGCGGGTACGCCGCCCGGTCGCGTCGAGGACGGCGTCCGCCGCAACGGTCTCGCCGGTCGTGAGCCGTACGCCGGTGACGCGCGGGACGGTGCCGCCGTCGAGCGTCAGCCCGGCGACGCCGGTGCGTTCGACGCGGACGCCGGCGCGCGCGGCGTACGCGTGCAGCACCCAGTCGTAGACGGGCCGGCGCGCCGACATGGTCAGCACGTCGTCCGGGCGCGGGGCCCGGTCCTCGACCCACGGCGGCAGGAAGTCGCCGCTGCTGACGACGTGCGCTCCGGCGTCGAGCAGGGCGTCGTAGAGATCGGGATGGTCGCGGCGCAGCAAGCGGATCGAGCGGTCCAGGAACGCGTGCGACTGCCGCAGGTGCGGCGTCCCCGGCCGGTCCCACGAGGCGAACGCCTGCTCCGGGTCGGCGGGCGGGGCGGGGTCGCGTTCGTACACGACGACGTCGTGACCGCCGCGGGCGAGGGTGAGCGCGGCGTACAGCCCGGTCGTGCTGCCGCCGAGCACGGCTATCCGCGTCACGAATGGGAACGCTAGCGTCCGTCCGGACCGGACCGGCAGAGAGGACGCGCATGCCTGAGCGCAAGAGCTACCACGTGGTGCCCTACGTCAACGGCTGGCAGATCCGCGAAGGCGGCGCCGGCGACGAGAGCGGCGCGCTCGGCGCGTGGGACCACAAGGAGCTGGCGGTGGATCGCGCGCGCGAGATCGCCAAGGAGAACGAGCCCAGCCAGGTGATCGTGCACGGCGAGGACGGGCGCATCCAGCAGGAGTGGACCTACGGCGACGACCCCAGGAACATCCCGGGCTGACGCCGCCCCCGCGCGTTCCGGAAGCTGCCGCACCGGTCGGGCGCGCCGCGTTCCTGGAGAACCGGGAACGCCGCCCGCGCGAACGCTGTTGGGGCGGGTGACACCGAGGAGGAACGCCGTGCTGTTCTCGCGCACGAAGACGACGCTGGTTACGCCGCAGGAGGCGCTGCCGGGCCGGGCCGATCGGCCGTACGCCGTGCCCGAGCGGCACGCCGTGCTCGGCAACCGGATCGAGCCGCCGTACGCGGACGGACTCGAGGTCGCGGTGTTCGGGCTCGGCTGCTTCTGGGGCGCGGAGCGGCGGTTCTGGCAGACCGACGGCGTGTGGTCCACCGCGGCCGGCTACGCCGGCGGGTACACGCCGCACCCGACGTACGAGGAGGTCTGCTCAGGGCGGACCGGCCACACCGAGGTCGTGCAGGTCGTGTTCGACCCGGGTCTGGTGTCGTACCGCGACCTGCTCACGGTCTTCTGGGAGTCGCACGACCCGACGCAGGGCATGCGGCAGGGCAACGACGTCGGCACCCAGTACCGCTCGGCGGTCTACCACCTCTCCGACGCCCAGCGCGCGGCAGCCGAGGAGACGCGCGAGGTGTTCGGTGCGGAGCTGCGCCGGGCCGGCTTCGGCGCCGTGACGACCGAGATCGAGGCGGCGGGGCCGTTCTACTTCGCCGAGGACTACCACCAGCAGTACCTCTACAAGGTGCCCAACGGCTACTGCGGGCTCGGCGGCACCGGTGTGTCCTGCCCCGTCGGCCTGGGGGTCCCGGCGGAGTAGCCCGGTAGCGTCGCGACGTGGACGCCTACGGCTACCCCGACGCGGCGGTGGCGGGGTTCCGGCTCGCGGTCGTCGCGAGCCGCGGCGACGGCGGCGACGCGCTCGTGCACGCGCCGGACGGCAGCGTCGCGGCGCTGGCGTGGGAGAGCGGCGACTCGTACGCGTTCAGGGAGACGGCCGCGCCGGCCGGCCGGTGGGGCGCGTACGCCGTGACGCTGCCGCTGCCGCTGACGAACGACGCGGAGGCCGCGGCGTACCTCGCGGCGCTGCTGCCCGAGTTGCAACGGCGCTGGGAGCGGGGGCGCGAGACGCGCGTGGGGGCGACGGAGGCGCCGGCCGCGCGGTTCGGCGCGGCCGAGGTCGGGCGCGCGCTGCGCGAGCTGCCGGCGTCGCCGTTCGGGCCGCTGGCGGTACGGCTGGTGCTGCTGATCGGCGCCGTCGTCGCCCTCGTCGGGGTGGGCCGAGTACTCGGCGCAGGCGGCTGAGCGGCGTCAGGGCGTGTCTCGTAAGTCGTCGATCTGCTGCGCGGCGACCTACGAGACACCCCCTAGATCCCCGTCCTCCGCCACGACCCCAAACGGCGGGCAGCCTGTTCCCTGGCCGCGATCGCCTCGGGCGAGTTCGGGTCGTCCCCCGGCGGCGGCGGCCGGTCCTCGGGGAGCATCGGCCGGCGCAGGTACGCCGTGACGAACACGGTGCCCGCGACCGCGAGCGCGAGCGCGACGAGCGCGTACACGGCCGCCGCGAGGCCGCGCCCGCCGGAGGGGTCGGCGCCGCCCGTGACGAGCGCGACGGTCCCCTGAGCGAACCCCAGCCACGCGGTGCCCGTCATGAGGACGAAGAAGACCTTGAGCGGGTGTCCCGTTCCGTTCCACAGGTACGGCCGCGGCGTGGCGCACCACCGACGCCACCACGCCCGCACCCGCTCTAGCACGGCACTGATCGTCCCACCCCGGCCTCGGCCGCCGCCCCTGGCGCGCGCACGGCCGGTGCGTCCCGTACCGTCGAGTCATGGGAGGGATACGGATCGCGACGACGCCGGTGGCGCTCGCGCGTGCGCTGTACCGCTACGGCGAGCCGGCGCTCGGCGACCGGGCGCTCGCGCTGACGCCGGACCAGGTCGAGGCGGTCGGCCGGCGGCTCGCCGACCCGGGGTTCCGCGACCAGGCGCACCGCGTGTGGCCGGACGGCCCGCCCGACACGGTCTACCTGCTGGCGGTCGTCACGTACTTCAACGGCACGCCGCGGCCGTGCGCGCGGTCGACGCCGTTGCCGGAGTCCGCGCTCCCCGAGCACCTGCGGGTTGCGCCGCGGGAGCCCGGTGTCGCGTCGAGTCCGGTGCCGCCGGGGGAGGTCCGCCCCGCCTCGGGCCCGCAGCCGGGTCCCGCGCCGACGCTCGCCGCCCGGCTGCGCGCCGCGCTACGCCGTCACCGCTGACTCCGGCCCCAGGATGAACCGCGGCTTCTTCGCGGGGTCCAGCCAGCGCAGTACCGCGACCACCCGGTCGCGCGTCGCGCTCACGCAGCCGGCGGTGGCGTAGCCGGTCGTCACGTGGAAGAAGATGGCCGAGCCCTCGTACGGCGTCCGGTCGGCGTTGTAGCCGACGACCGCGGCGTACGAGTACACGCCCGGCTGGTACAGCGACTCCGCCGACGTCCAGCGGCCGTTGGCCGGGCGGCGCTGGCGGGTGTTGTAGTACGCGCTGCGCGGGTCGTCCACCCACACGTCGTAGCCGTCCACCCGCAGCCAGGGGTAGCGGGTGGACGGGCTGGCGCTGACGCCGAACAGCAGCGGGACCCGGTACGACCCGACCGGCGTCTGCCCGTCGCCCTCGCGCTTCGGCGACCCGAAGCCGTTACGCCCGATCCGGACGCCCCACGGACCGTGCACGCGGCGCCAGGTGCCGTCCGCGCGCTTCTCGTACGTCGCCAGCGTCGCGTAGGTCGCCGACCACGAGTTGTTCGTCACGACGACCAGCTGCCGCGCGTCGTAGACCCCCTTGAGCCGGCCGGGGTACGGCGCCGCGTGCGACGGCGCCGACGGCCCGAGCAACGCCGCCAGCGCGAGCAGCGCGGCGAGCCGCCTCACCCGAGCATCCCGATGAGCTGGGAGGCGTTGCGCTGGGCGTAGTCGCGGTGGCAGTTGTTCATCAGGACGTGCGTCTCCTTCGCCTGCGCGGCCAGCTCCTCGATCCTGGGCACCCACGTGCGCAGCTCCTGCTCGGAGTACAGGTACGCGAACCGCCGCTGCACCGACCCGGACTCCCACTCCGCGTCGTTGTGGCCGTGGAAGCGCACCACGGCGAGGTCGCCGCTGGTCGTCGCCACGACCGGCGGGATCGACGAGGTGAACCCCTGCGGCATGTCCACGCAGACGTACGGGATGCCGTACGACGCCAGGAAGTCGAGGGTCTCCGCCTGGTTCTCCTCGGCCATCCACGTCTTGTTGCGGAACTCCACGCAGATCGGCACCGGGGCGCAGCGGTCCTTGCACTCCAGGACGTACGCCTTGTTCTTCTTGCCGATCGGGAACCACTGCGGGAACTGGAAGAGCAGCGCGCCGAGCTTCCCGGCGTCCGCGAGCGGGTTCAGCGCCGAGAGGAACCGCTCCCACACCTGGTCCACGACCTCGGGCTCGAAGTCCTTGAGGTAGACGTTCTTCTTGGTGTCCGGGCGCAGGTCCTTGTAGAGCGCGCCGGGTTTCGTCGGGTGCTTCGTGAGCAGCGAGAACGCCTTCACGTTGAACGTGAAGCCCTCCGGCGTCCGCTCGGCCCAGAGCCTCGCCGTGTCCTCCGACGGCGGCGCGTAGTACGTCGCGTCGACCTCCACGAGCGGGAACCTCGACGCGTAGAACCGCAGGCGCTCGTCGGGGCTGTTCGCCTCCGGTGGGTACCAGCCGGACGCGAGCAGCGACTTGTCGGTCCACGACGCGGTGCCGATCTTGATGCCGCCCATGTCGCCGATGTTCCCGCAGTACGAGCAGGAGAACGCGTCACCCGGGGAGAAGCCCCTCGTTGAGACCGGCAACACGGTCCCGAAGCCCCCCAGTCGGAGGAACTTTCATGCGCGTCCGCACCGCGGCACCGCTCGCCGTCGCCGTCGTCCTCGCGGGCGCGGCGGTCGAGGTCAACGCCGCTCCCCCCGCCAAGAAGAAGCCGATCACCAAGACGTACGCGGTCCAGGGCGTCCCGCACCCGGTCCCGCCGACCGGCCCCTCCTGCTCGTCCGCGCCCGCCGGCGTGAGCGAGGTCCGCGAGACCATCAAGGTCACCGGCGCGGGCAA
>DATLNJ010000017.1:0-2305 GCA_035536815.1 Frankiaceae bacterium | reverse complement strand
AGGAAGGCGAGCCCACGCTTGCTTGTCATGTGACGCGTCAAGCGTAGCAGCGGAAGACACGCTCGCGGGTGGCGAACCGGTGTCGCGACGCGCTCACTTTCCGAGATCGAAGCTGAGCGGGACGACGTGGATCCAGGTGAGGCCCGGACGCAGCGCGATCGCGCCGCCACTCGCCTCCTTGAACGCGTAGTTCCCGTCGCCGCTGCGCTCCCAGGTCCCGTCAAAGCGCTTGCCGTCGGTCAGCACGACGGCGGGACCGGTCCCGGTGGAGCGGATCTCGAGCGAGAGCGAGCCCTGCTCGTCCTCGACGATGCCCGGCACCTCGGTGATATCCGTCTTGATGACGACGACGTTCACAGGGAGGACCTCCTGCTTCGTCGCGTCGTCGATCGTCGGCTGGCCGCCCTGCGCACGCTTGAAGCCGGAGGCCTGCGGCGTGTACTCCACTCGTGTCGTGCCGGAGTACGGAACGACGAACGACGTCACGGCGGTGCCGCCGGTCGCGCCGCCGAAGGCGAGCGGCGGTACATCGACCTTCGAGTCGTCCTTCGCCGCCTCGCGGATCCGCTTCGTCGACGTGTACACGTTCTGCGGGGCCGCACGCTCGCTCACGCGATCGAACGCGCCCGCGTGCTCGAACTGGTCGACGTCGACGAACCGTCCACCTTTCGCCGCGTCGCGGATGCGCTGCAGGACGGTGCTCTGCGCGCCGACGTGCGCGAGGATGCCGCGCAGCATCGGCGTGTAGTGCAGGTCCGAGAGCCGCGCGCTCCGGATCGGGCCGACCTTGTCAGCGTCCTGCGAGTGGAAGACGACGGCGTAGCGCGTGATGCCGCCCTCGACGAGCATCTCGAACACGACGTCGGCGCTGCCGAGGCCCGCCTGCGGCCGCGCTGCGGGATCGTTCGGCACCCGGAACACGATCGGCCGGCGCTTCGCCGCGTCCGCACTCGGAGCGTCGGTCCCGCGCAGCGGCCAGACGGCCTTCGCGGCGGGCGGCGCGGTCCCGGCGGGCTGGGTACCGGGAGCGGAGGCTCCTCCGCCGCTGCAGGCCGAGGCGACCAGGAGCGCGGTGACGACAAGCACACGCACGCCCCGGCGCCGTTGCAATCCACGGGCCGCTCGGGGTGCTAGCGTCTCGCCGGGCGGACCCCTACCCACAGGCGAAGAGAGGGAGGAGCCATGCGCAAGACCATCGCGGCCTACGTCGTCGCGTTCCTCGTGGCCTCGGCGCTCATCGGCGCGCCGGCGAACGCCGCAGTTGTCGACACGTACGACTGCGCGGAGACACCCGCGATCACCCCGGAGCTCGACCACGACATCGCCCGCGGGGATGACGTCGTCAAGGAGCCGACGATCGACGAGCCCACCGAGGCGCTTCCGGCGAGCGCGCGCGGGAAGGGGAGCTCGAAGTTCCGCGCGACGGTCCCGGTGTACTTCCACGTCGTGAGCCTCGATGGTGTGATCGGCAACGTCTCGGACGAGGCGATCGCGAAGCAGATCGAGGTCATGAACCTCGCGTTCGACGGCACGTACGGCGGAGTGAAGACCGGCTTCAGGTTCGAGCTCGCCGGCGTCACGCGCACCGTGAACGCCGAGTGGTACTACGCCGGTCCGACGACGCCCGGCGAGACCGCCATGAAGAAGGCGCTCACGACCGGCGCGCCGCACGCGCTGAACTACTACTCGACCACCGCCGGTCCGTACCTCGGCTGGGCGTACTTCCCCGGCCTCCCGGCCGCGCGGACGTTCCTCGACGGCATCGTCGTCGACTGGGAGTCGATGCTCGGCACGTCGCCGCGCTACGCGGGCCGCTACGACCTCGGCCTCACCGCCGTCCATGAGGCCGGTCACTGGGTGGGCCTGCACCACGTGTTCAACGGCGGCTGCAACCACTGGGGCGACTACGTCGACGACACGCCCAAGCAGCTCACCGCCACCCGCGGTTGCCCGACGGGGCAGGACAGCTGCGCCGCGCCCGGCGTCGACTCGATCCACAACTACATGGACTACTCCTACGACGCGTGCTACTTCGAGTTCACCGCGGGTCAGACGCTTCGCATGCAGGACCACTGGCTGCACTTCCGGCAATAGCGCCTACCGCTGCGACGCGCGTGATAGGACACGCCCCGGTCGAAAGACCGGGGCGTGTCGCTTGTTCCAATGGATGCGGTGTCGGTCTAGCGGGACTTCGCCTTCGCCGCCGCCGCCTTCGCCTGACCGAACGCCTTGCCGTCGGCCTTCGCCGCAGCCGCCGTCTCCTGGCCCTTCGCGCCGGCGTCGGCCGGCTTGCCGCTCGCCTGCG
>DATLNJ010000016.1:0-89105 GCA_035536815.1 Frankiaceae bacterium | reverse complement strand
CACCACAGCCTCCTCGCTGCTTCCACCAGTGGGGAGGCACCTGACTTGCGGTGCCAGGACGCGGCTGCCGCTTCGCTCACTGTTCGGCGCTCGGTGGCGCTCAGTCCTGTCGACGGTCGGCACGTCCTGGGTGACCGCCGGACCTCGCGGAACTCATGCCGGACGTCGAAGCGTCAAGCGAGCAGGGCGATGACCCGGCGGCACCTCAGGTGCATCAGCAGTCCTTCTGGAACTGCCGACGGGAAGAGGGTGCACCAGTGAGCGGCTCCCAGCAGCTACGCGCGCTGGTGGCGTTGCGCTGGCGGATGGTCCGCTCGCCCGCCGCGCGGGCCGGCCTGCTCGCGCTCGCCTCGCTCATCCCGCTCGCGGTGCTGCTCGGCGTCGCGGGCGCGCAGCTGGCGCCCGAGTCGGCGCGGCTGGACGCGGCGGTCGCCGCGCCGACGATCTACCTGGGCTTCTTCGTGCTCTCGATCGTGTCACCGCTCACCGCGGGCGGCGGCAACGAGCTGTACCCGCAGGAGCAGCTCGTGGCGTACCCGATCACACCCGCCACCCACTTCCTCACCGGCCTCGCCGTGCTGCCGATCAACCTGGCCTGGGTGAGCCAGCTCGTCGTACTGACCGCCGCGACCAGCTTCTTCCTGCCGCGGCGGCCGGCGGCGTTCCTCGCTGTCCCGACCGTGCTGGCGTACGTCGTCCTCGCGGCGGCCGCGGGGCAGCTCGGCTCGTGGCTCGTCGCCGGCGTCCGGCAGACCCGCAACGGCCGGGCGGCGCTCTGGGCGCTGGCCGGCGGGACCGTCGTGACGTTCCTGGCGCTGGTCAAGACCGGCGGGCTGGACGAGGTCGTCGACGCCACGCCGACCGTCGAGGTCGTGGTCGCGGCCGGCTCCGGCGCGCAGCGTGACTGGGGGACGTGGGCGCCGCGCACGCTGATCCTCGCCGCGCTCGCGGTCGCCGCCCTCTACGCCGGCCGCCGGGCCTGCGACTGGGCGCTGCGCCGCCCCGGCGACGCGGGCACGTCCCGCGAGGGACGCCCGGTACGGGTGCGGCGGCCGCGGCGGAGCGCGTTCCGCGAGCTGCTCGCGGTCGACCGGGCGAGCGTGTGGCGGTCGGCCTCGCTGCGCCGCGGCGCGCTGGTGCTTGGCCTGCTGCCGGGCCTGGTGACGTTCGTGCTCGGCGTGCAGTGGAGCACCCTGCTGCTGCTGCCCGGGCTGGTCGCCTCCGGCGCGGCGCTGCTGTTCGGCGTCAACGCGTTCTGCCTCGACGGCGGCGGCGCCGTCTGGCTGGCGACCCTCCCCCACCGGCCCTCGATGGCGCTGTGGTCGAAGGCGTGGGTGCTGACCGAGACCGCGCTGGTCTGCGTGCTGCTGTCGGTCGGAGCGGCGCTGCTCCGCGTGCGCGGCGCGCCGACGACGGCCGAGGCCGCGGCGCTCGCGGCCGCGGTGGTCGCGACCGTCACGTCGGTCGTCGGCACGTCGCTACGGCTGTCCGTCGAACGCCCGCACCGTGCCGACCTGCGCGGCCGGCGCGACACGCCGGCGCCACCCGGCACGATGGCCGTGTACTCCGCGCGGATGGCCGCGCAGACGACGTTCACCGGGTTGTTCGTGGCCGGCGCGGCGGCGACCGGCTGGTGGCCGATGCCGGTGCTGGTCGCCTCCGTCGTCGCGCTGCTCGGGCTGCGCTCGATCGCGGTTGCGGCGCGCGAGTGGCGCGAGCCGGGCCGGCGGGCGTACGTCGCGGTCACCGTCGGCGCCGGATGACCTGTTCGGGCTCCTGGCGCCGCCCCCCAACTTCCGACAAAGTTGCGCGACACCGAACCGCGCGACACGTTTTGCTGTCAGGATCGGATCACGCTCCGTACCAGGGGCGTTACAGGAAGGCAGGGCACGCGATGGTGCGAGCACGACTCGCGCCGCTTCGCCGTGCGGTCGGCAACGACCGCGGCGCGGCGGCGGTCGAGTTCGCGCTCGTCTCGACGCTGCTGCTCCTGCTGATCCTCGGCATCATCGCGTTCGGCTTCGCCATGTTCCGGCGGCAGTCCGCGCTGCACGCCGCCCGCGAGGGCGCCCGGCTCGCCTCGGTCGGCGTGAACGACTGCGCGGACTTCCAGGAGCAGGTCGCCAACCGCGGCAGCGGCGCCGCCATCGAGCAGGACGACGTCGCGCTGGCGTACACCGACGTCAACGGCTTCGGCCCGAGCGTTGGCGACGAGGTCACGGTGACGGTGCCGTACGAGGTCGACCTCAGCCTGCTCGGCATCATCGGCCTCGGCACGTTCGAGGACACGCAGACCGGAATCGCGCGCGTCGAACAGGTAGGGACGGTGACCGCATGTTCCTGACCAGCCGCCTGCGCGCGTCACTCGCGGACCGGGAGTCCGGCGCGGTCGCCGTCATGGTCGCGTTGCTGACCCTGGTGCTGTTCGGCTGCGGCGCGCTGGTCGTCGACATCGGCGAGATGTACTCGCGCCGCCGGGCCGTGCAGACGACCGCCGACTTCGCCGCGCTGGCCGGCGTCACCGAGCTGCCCGACGAGGGCAACGCCCGGGTGAAGGCGCACTACTACCTCGAGAAGAACCTTCCGCAGGGCGGGGCGATGCCGCCCCTGGCAGCGTTCAGCGACGGCAGCGAGGACAACGGCGAGATCACGTTCCCGACGAAGTGGAGCATCCGCGTCGTCGCGCCACCGCGCACGGTGAACTTCGGGCTGGCCGCCGCGCTCGGGTTCAGCAGCGCGCGGGTCAACGCCGCCGCGACCGCGGAGGTACAGAGCCCGGCCTCGGCGCTGCCGTTCTACGCGACGGCCGGATCGGACAGCGGCTACGCCTGCCTCAAGGACGGCGCCCCGGGGGCCGGCGGGCCGCCGGCCACGTCCGCCCTCGCGCCGTTCGGCTCCGCGGTGCGCGGCGTGCTCATGCAGCCCGCCCAGCGGCCGCCGACCATCACCTCGACCGCGCCGGCGACCCTGACCACGCTCGGCGGCGACCTCGTGACCGTCCGGGGCACGAACTTCCGCAACCCCGCGCCGGTCGTCTCCTCCGTCAAGGTCGACGGCGTCGAGGTGTCGAGCTGGACGATCGTCAACAACACCACGATCACGTTCACGGCGCCGGTGCACGCCGCAGGCCAGGCGACGCTGACGGTGACCAACGCGCACGGCTTCGCGACGTTCCCGCTCGTCTACGTCGCCCCGCCACCGGCCCCGGCGCCGACCGTCACGAACGTCACCCCGGCCAGCGGCCCCGAGCTCGGCGGCACGACGGTGACGATCACCGGCACGAACTTCGACACGTCCACGGCGGTGTTCTTCGGCCTGACGCCCGCCGTGAACCCCACGATCAGCAGCCCGACCCAGATCGTCGCGACCTCGCCGCCCGGCACCGGCACCGTGCACGTCCGGGTCGTGAACCCCGGCGGCACCAGCCCGGAGACCGACGCCGACCTCTTCACCTACCTGATCGACCCGTGCGCGGGCGTCAACGGCAGCTTCGGCTTCCTGAACGTCGGCCGGACCAAGCACCCGGCCCCGAATGGCGCCGGCGCCGCGAACGACCTCGTCATCGCGAACACGGCGGCCGGCATCGACCACGGGTGGACCTCGTTCCCCGCGGCCCAGATGCCCGCGCTCAACACCGAGTGCAAGAGCGGCGCGACGACGATCCCCGGCGCCGTTCCCGACGAGATCCCCGGCGTCGACGGCGCGAACTGCATCGACATCCAGAACGGCAACAAGATCCCGCTGATCGTCGAGGGGTTCCTCGACGGCTGGACCAAGGACAGCCCGACCGTCCCCGGCCGGCTGAAGGCGCCGGACGGGCACGACTCGGTGACCCTGCACGGCCGCGGTGACATGGACGGCGACCACATCTCGAAGTACCTCACCGTGCCGCTGACGACGTTCACCACCGCGCTGGCGTCGGGGACGCCGACAGCCGGGTGGTTGAAGCCGGAGATCGTGCAGTGCCCGCGGTTCGCGATCGTGCCGATCCTCAACGTCGACGAGAACCCGGACAACGGCTTCTACCCGATCACGGGTTTCGTGGGGGTCTTCATCGACGGCCCTGCCCCCAACCACGGCCTGGAACCGAACAACGCGGGCACCCAGATCGAGTCCGTCCGCGCGTACGTGTTCTCGCTCGACTTCCTGCCCGGCGTGCTGGCCAGCGGGTCCACGCCGGACACGGTGACGTACCTCGGCACCGGACCGAAGGTCCCTGTGCTCGTCCACGACTCCGGCGATCCGTCCTACTGAGGGCGCCGGAGAGAACCGAAGGAGAGAAATGGGTCGCCGTACGGTGCTGCTCGTCGTCGCCATCCTGGTCGCCGCTCTGGGGACCGGGCTGGTGTTCGCGTACGTCCGGAGCACGGACGAGCGGGCGCTGCGCGACCAGCAGCCGGTCCAGGTGCTGGTCGCGAAGACGCTGATCAAGGCGGGTACGTCAGGGACGCTGGCCGAGCGCGAGGGCGCGTTCCGGCTGCAGGCGATCCCGCGGATCGCGCTGGCCGAGGGGTACCTCACCGAGACGCGGTCGATCGCGCCGCTCGTCGCGGTGAGCGACATCTTCCCCGGCGAGCAGATCCTGGTCGGGAAGTTCGCGACGGCCGGCTCGACCAGCGTGCTGCCGATCCCGCCGGGCAAGGCGGCGATGAGCGTGCAGCTCGGCGACCCGCAGCGGGTGGCCGGGTTCGTCCGGCCGGGCTCCAAGGTTGCGGTGATCGTGACGCTGCGAGTCGAGAAGCAGGAGGGCCGCACGTTCTCCGGTGACCTCAGCCGCGTGCTGCTGCCGAAGGTCGACGTGCTCGCCGTCGGGCCGACGACGCTGCGGCCGCAGACGACCGACCAGGCCAACACCGAGGCGCTCCCCACCGCCATCCTCACGCTCGCCGTGGACCAGAAGGAGGCCCAGAAGCTCGCGTTGTCCGTCGAGCGGGGCAAGCTGTACTTCATGCTGCTGACGGACGACTCCAAGGTCGGGCCGGGTCAGCCGATCCATCTCGACAACCTGTTCAGCTAGGCCGAGGGAGCACATCACGTGATCGTCGTCGTCGAGGCGGACGCGCTGTCGCAGGAGGCCCTGCGCGGTGCGGCCGGCCCGGGCAGCCTGCCCCTCCCCGACCTGGACGCCGCGCGGCGCCGGGTCGAGGAGTCCGACGACGTCACCGTCGTCCTGATCGGCCCGCAGATCGACCTGGCCGGCGCGCTCGCGCTGAGCGAGGAGCTGCGGCTGAGCAGGCCGATGGTCGGCGTCGTCCTCGTCCGCGCGCGCATCGACACCCAGACGCTCACCGACGCCCTGCGCGCCGGCGTGCGCGAGGTCGTGAAGGAGCGCGACATCGACGGCGTCGCGGCCGCCGTGCAGCGTGCAATCTCGCTGTCCAACGCCGTCCGCGAGCAGGCCGGCCTGGTCGCCTCCGGCGGCGACGGGCCGCCGAAGGCGACGCTGGTCACGGTGTTCTCCGCGAAGGGCGGTGCCGGCAAGACCACGCTGTCCACCAACCTCGCCGCCGCGCTCGCCGACGGCGGCCGCCGCGAGGTCTGCCTCGTCGACCTCGACTTGGCGTTCGGCGACGTGGCGATCGCGCTGCAGCTGTTCCCCGCGCACACCCTCAGCGACGCCGTGCCGATGATGGACTCGCTGGACGAGGCGGCGGTCTCCGCGCTGCTCACGCCGCACTCCCCCGGCCTCACGACGCTGGTCGCGCCGGTCGAGCCGGGCGCCGCCGAGTCGATCCCCGCGCCGCTGGTCGGCCGGGTGCTGCGGGTGCTCAAGCAGATGTTCGAGTACGTCGTCGTGGACACGCCGCCGGCGTTCACCGACCACGTCCTGGCGGCGTTCGACGAGAGCGACTACGTCGCGCTGCTCGCGACGCTGGACATCCCGGCGTTGAAGAACCTCAAGCTGACGCTGGAGACGCTGGACCTGCTCAACTACCCGCGCGAGCGCTGGCGGGTCGTCCTCAACCGCGCGGACTCCAAGGTCGGCCTCGCGCTGTCCGAGGTGGAGAAGACGCTGCGCGTGCCGATCGCGGCGCAGATCCCGTCGTCGCGTTCGGTGCCGGCGTCGATCAACCGCGGCGTGCCGATCGTCCTCGACGAGCCGAACCACCCCGTGTCGATCGCGATCCGCGCGTTCGGCGAGAAGGAGATCGTCGGCACGTCCGCAGTGAAGCTGCCGCCGGCCGCCCTGCGCACCGACAACCGCAGGTTCAGCCTGCGCCGCAAGGAGAAGTCGTCATGAGCCTCGCGGACCGCCTCGCCCAGGCGAAGAAGACGAAGGTGCCGGACGCCGCCGTCGCGACGGCGCCCGTGCCCGGCCCCTCGCAGCTGCGCAAGCGGCACGTGGACCCGTTCGCCGAGGTGAAGCGCGCGGTGCACCAGGCGCTGCTGGAGCAGCTCGGCCCGACGCTCTACGACGCCAAGATGACGCAGACGGAGCTCGAGTCGAAGGTCCGGCACACGTTGCAGGAGGTGCTCCGCAACGAGGAGACGCCGCTGACGTCGGCGGACCGCACCCGGATCGCCCAGGACATCGCGGACGACATCCTCGGCTACGGGCCGCTGGAGCCGTTCCTGCGCGACCCGGACGTCACCGAGGTCATGGTCAACGGCGCCGGGTCCATCTACGTCGAGCGGGCCGGCCGGCTGCACCCGGTCGAGGGCGGCTTCGCCGACGACGCGCACCTGCGCCGCACCATCGAGAAGATCGTGGGCCGGGTCGGCCGCCGGGTCGACGAGTCGTCGCCCATGGTGGACGCCCGCCTCCCCGACGGCAGCCGCGTGAACGCCATCATCCCGCCGCTCGCGCTCGACGGGTCGCTGCTCACGATCCGCAAGTTCGCCGCGGACCCGTTCCGGGTGGACGACCTGGTCGGCTTCGGGACGATGACCAGGCCGACCGCGGAGTTCCTGGCGGCGTGCGTGGCCGGGCGGCTGAACGTCCTCGTCTCCGGCGGTACCGGCGCGGGCAAGACGACGACGCTGAACATGCTGTCGTCGTTCATCCCCGACGACGAGCGGATCATCACGATCGAGGACGCCGCCGAGCTGCAGCTCGACCAGGAGCACGTGCTGCGGCTGGAGGCGCGCCCGCCGAACATCGAGGGCCGCGGCGAGGTCACCATCCGCGACCTGGTCCGCAACGCCCTGCGCATGCGCCCCGACCGCATCGTCGTCGGCGAGGTCCGCGACGCCGCCGCGCTCGACATGCTCCAGGCGATGAACACCGGCCACGACGGCTCGATCTGCACGATCCACTCGAACAGCCCGCGGGACGCGCTCTCCCGCCTCGAGACGATGGTGCTGATGGCCGGGCTGGACCTGCCGGTCCGCGCGATCCGCGAGCAGGTGTCCAGCGCGATCGACCTGATCGTGCACCAGGCGCGGTTCAAGGACGGCAGCCGCCGGATCACCCACGTCACCGAGGTCGTCGGCATGGAGGGTGACGTCATCACGCTCCAGGACATCTTCCTGTTCGACCACGGCATGGGCATGGACGCCGAGGGGCGCGCGCTCGGTTCGCTGAAGTCGACCGGCCTGCGGCCGAAGTTCCTCGACAAGCTCACCGACCACGGCATCCCGGTGGACCCGACGCTGTTCGCGTTCGAGAAGTTCGTGCGATGAGGCGGTGGCTCGGGGCGGCGGCGGTCGCGCTCGCGGCCGTCGGGCTCACGCCCGGCGTCGCGGCGGCGGCCAGCGGCCGCATCACGCAGATCGAGCCGGACGGCGCGACGTTGCGACTGGTGTTCGCCGCGGACTCGCTGCCCGAGGGCGTGACGCTGGACCCGGCGTCGGTGTTCGTGACCGTCAACGGCACGAAGATCGAGGCGAAGGCGGAGCCGGTCACCGGCGCCGCGGTCGCGCGGTCGGCCGAACTGGTCATCGACACCAGCGGCAGCATGCGCGGGGAGGGCATGGCCGCTGCCAAGTCCGCCGCGCTGGCGTTCGTGGACGCGGTGCCCGCCGACGTGAAGATCGGCCTGGTGACGTTCGCCGACACCGCGACCGTGAAGGTGCGGCCGACGACCGACCGGGCCGCCGTACGGCGCGCGGTCGGCGCGCTGCAGCCGACCGGCGAGACGTCGCTGTACGACGGCGTGCTGCTCGGGCTGCGCGAGCTCGGCAGCACCGGCGTCCGCACCCTGCTGGTGCTGAGCGACGGCGCGGACACCCGGAGCAAGGCGCCGCTCGGCTCGGTGCTCAACGCCGCGAAGAAGTCGGGTGCGGCGGTCGACACGGTGGCGTTCAAGACGCCGGACGCGACCGGTCAGGTGCTCGCGCAGGTCGCCGACGCGGGCGGCGGGCGTTCGGTCGCGGCGGCGAAGGCAGGCGACATCGGCGCGGCGTTCCGCGAGAGCGCGCGCGCCCTCTCCAACCAGCTCACCGTGACCGCCACGCTGCCGGCGGCGTTGAAGGGCGCGGTCACCGTCGCGGTCACCGCGACGGCCGGGGCCGAGACGTTGACCGACGAGGCGCTGACCACGGTGGACGCGACGGTTGCGCTGCCGTCCGCGACCGCAGCGCCGTACCGCGTCGAGGTCGGCCCGCTGGCCAGCCGCCCGGTGCTCTACGGCGCGCTCGCGGGGCTGTTCCTCGCCCTGGCGCTCGTCTTCGCGATGGCGTTCGGTGGCCTGGGCGGCGACCGCGAGCAGGGGCGGGTGCGGCGGCGGCTGTCGCTGTACACCCTGACCGGCCGCAACCTGCCGCAGGAGACGGTGCCGACCGCGCTCGGCGACAACGACGTGGCGCGCTCGGCGGTCGAGCTGGCCGACCGGGTCGTCCGGCAGGGCGGGTTCGAGAGCAGCCTGGCGCGGAAGCTGGAGCGCGCGGGCAGCGCGATCAAGCCAGCGGAGTGGTTGCTCATCCACGCCGGCAGCGGGTTCGGCCTCGGGCTGCTCCTGCTGCTGCTGACCGGCGCGGCGCCGGTCCTGACCGTGCTGGGGCTGGTGCTCGGGTTCACCCTCCCGCCGCTGTACCTGGCGTTCCGCGCGTCGCGGCGGACGAACGCGTTCCTCACCCAGCTGCCGGACACGTTGCAGCTGCTGGCGGGCTCGCTGTCCGCCGGGTACTCGCTCCCCCAGGCCGTCGACGCGGTCGTCCGCGAGGGCGCGCAGCCGATCGCCGGGGAGTTCAGCCGGGCGATCGTCGAGAGCCGGCTCGGCGTGCCGATCGAGGACGCGCTGGAGACCATCGCGCACCGGATGGACAGCCGTGACTTCCACTGGGTCGTCATGGCGATCCGCATCCAGCGCGAGGTCGGCGGCAACCTCGCCGAGGTCCTCAACAACGTCGCCGGCACGATGCGCGAGCGCGAGCGGGTCCGCCGGCAGGTACGCGTGCTGTCGGCCGAAGGCCGGCTCTCCGCGTGGATCCTGGGCGGGCTGCCGCCGCTGTTCGGGCTCTACCTGCTGACGGTGCGCGGGTCGTACATCAACCCGCTGTTCACCGACCCGATCGGGCTGCTGCTGCTCGGCGTCGCCGCGCTGCTGTTCACGGTCGGCGTCTTCTGGCTGCGCAAGGTCGTCAGGGTGGAGGTCTAGATGGCCGACTCGCTGGTGCTCGTAGTCGGGCTCGGGGCGCTGTTCGTGGCGATCGTGCTGATGTTCACGACGATCGGCGTGCTCACGTCCGAGCGCGCGCAGGTCAACCGCTCCCTCGCCGCGGTGCGGGCCATGCAGTCCGCGCCCGAGTCGATGCGCCGCGAGGCGGAGCCCGACTTCGGTCAGCGGGTCCTCACGCCCGCGTTCGGGAAGCTCACGGACTTCGGGCGGCGGCTCACGCCGGTCGGGCAGTCGGACCGCATCCGGCACCGGCTCGAGGTGGCGGGGAGCCCGCCGCGGTGGGACACCGACCGCGTGCTGGCGTTCAAGGCGATGGGGCTGCTCGGGCTCGGCGCGCTCGGGCTGCTGCTGCCGCTCGGGCTGGGCATCGGGCTGCTGCCTGCGCTCGGGATCATGGCGGTGCTCGGCGCCGCCGGGTACTTCGGGCCCGACCTGTGGCTGTACCAGCGGGCGTACGAGCGTTCGGAGAGCATCCAGAACACGCTCCCCGACGCGCTCGACCTGCTGACCATCTCCGTCGAGGCGGGGCTCGGCTTCGACGCCGCGCTCGCGCAGGTCGCGCGCAACACGCAGGGGCCGTTGGCCGACGAGTTCTTCCGGGTGCTCCAGGAGATGCAGATCGGCCTCGGGCGGGCGGCGGCGTTCCGCGCGCTGGCCGAGCGCACCAACGTCACCGACCTGCGCAACTTCGTCACCGCGATGGTCCAGGCCGACGTGTTCGGCATCCCGATCGCCAACGTCCTCCGCGTGCAGGCGCGCGAGATGCGCATCAAGCGGACGCAGCGCGCCGAGGAACAGGCGCAGAAAGTGCCGGTGAAGATCCTGTTCCCGCTGATCTTCTGCATCCTGCCCGTGCTGTTCGTCGTGGTCATCGGGCCGGCCGCGATCAACATCATCCGGAACTTCGCCCTGTGACCGCCGACGCGGCCGTGCTCGTCGTCACGCGCAACCCGGCGCTGGCGATGGGGCTCCAGCGGCACGGCTACGACGTCGCCGACGTGCGCCCCGACGCCTATGGCGACTGGACGCGGGAGGCGGCCTCGGTCGCGGTCGTCGTGCTGGAGCTGCCGGACGCGGTCGCCGCGGAGGCGGCGGTGCAGCGGCTGCGGTCCGGCCGTAACGGCGTTCCTGTCCTGCTCGTCTCCAACACCTCCCCCGGCTGGGAGACCGTCGCCGGGCACGCGGACCCGGGCACGCGGGTGCTGCCGCTGCCCATCTCGCTGCCGGCGTTGCTGGGGGCGGTCGGGGAGCTGGCCGCCGCCGGGCCGATCGAGGTGACCGACCCGCCGCCGTGGCCGGCCGACGCCGTGGACGCGGCGCAGGCGGCGGCCGCCGCGGCGCCGGAGCCGGTCGTCGCGGAGGAGCCCCAGCCTGACCCGGTCGTGGCAGTAGCGCCGGCGGAAGTCGAGCCGGAGTTCGAGCCGGTCGGGCTCGGCGTCGAGCCCGTGGACGTGGACCCCGCGGGTGACGCGCTCTACAACGAGGTCGCCGCGAGCGTCGGCCTGCCGGCCGCGCCGGTGACGTACGGCGCGGACCCGGCGGCGTTGCCGGCCGAGGTGCCGGTCGGCTTCCCGGGGTCGCCCGACGAGGCGGCGGGCACCGCCGAGCCGCCGGCCGGCGAGCGGCCTGCCGACGAGCCGCCCGCCGGCGAGCCGACGCCGGAGCCGACCCCCGAGCCCGCGCCGGACCCGGCGCCCGCTCGCCCGGCCCCGACCGGCCTCGTCGACCTGGCCGCCGCGCTCGCCGAGCGCGTGCGCGAGTTCAACACGGTCGCCGACTGCGCCGAGGTCGCCGCCGAGGAGCTGGCCGACCGGGTGGGCGCGGAGGCGACCGCCTGCCTCGTCCCGGACGGCAACGAGTGGCGGGTCGCGGGCGGCCGCAACCTGCACCCGCTCGAACCGTGGGTGAACCTCAACGCGGACCACTGGCTGATCCGGACCGCGGTGGACGAGCGCCGCGCGGTCGTCGTCCCCGAGAGCGAGCGGGCGGCGCTGCACGGCGCACCGCTCGCGACGTGGCGGCACGTGCTCGTCGTCCCGCTCCCCGACGTGCGCGGCGTGCTCGTCGCGGCGCGCGCGGAGGAGCCGTTCGCGGAGAACGCCGTCGAGCAGGCCCGCGACGTCGTGCCGGAGGCGACCGCGCTGCTCACCGAGGCGGTCGCGGCGCGGGCGCTGGCCCGCGCGCTGCTGCCGTTCGCCGACCTAGCGGAGTAGCTACTCGACGAACACCCGCTCGTCGGTGAGCTGCTCCTGGACGACGCCGCCGTCGGGGTCGAACCGGCCCTGCTCGAACGCCTTCCTGAACTCCAGGTCGACGCGGTCGACGCCGGAGCGGTTCTTCTCGATCGAGACGACGACCCAGCCGCGGTACCGCTCGGCGTTGGTGACGTCGTAGACCAGGTGGTGGCGCGCGACGACGTCGTACTTGTCGTTCATGACGAGCACGATGTCGGCCTCGTACGCCAGCGCCGAAGACCCGCGCAGGTTGTGGATGCGGATGCGGCCCTTCGCCAGCCCCTCGCGGTCCGCGGCGACGATCGCGAGGATCGGCACCGCGTACTCCAGCGCGATGTCCTTCAACGCCTCCACGACGATCGTGGTCCGCTCGTCCTCGGTCGGCGCGCCGCCCGGCACGGCCACCTTCTGGATGTAGTCCACGACGACGAACGGCGCCGGGCCGGATGGGCGCTCGTACGCGGCGAGGACGTTCGCGACGGTCTCGGCGGAGGTCGTGCGGCCGTCGGAGCGGTGGATGAGGAACCGCTCGGCGTACTCGTTCACGGCGGCGACCGCGGCGCCGTTGTCGCCGAGCCAGGCGAGCCGGCCGGCCAGGCCGTCCACGCTCAGGTCGGTGGCGTCCACGGCCTGGCGGACCTGCCGCAACGTCACCCCGGACGGCCCGTCGCGCAGGCCCGCTTCGAGCGCGACGAGGCGGGTCAGCAGGCTCACCTCGTCGTGCTCGAAGGAGAAGTAGACGACGTGGCAGCCGGCCACGGCGGCGTTGCGGGCGAGCTGCAGCGCGAGCGTGGTCTTGCCGAGGCCCTGTGGCCCGCCGAGCAGCGTCAGCTCGCCGGCCCGCAGGCCGCCGCCGAGGTAGGTGTCCAGCGGGTCGAAGCCGGTCGGGTAGACGGTCGCGCCCGGCGACTCGCCGCGGCGGACGGCGTCGTCGGTGCGGTCGAGAACGGCGCGCAGCGAGACCACAGGCTCCTTCACCATGCCCACGAGCATCCCACTCGCGGCGCGTCGCGGGCGCGTTTCGTTGCCCCGCGGGGGCGCGCGTGGCACGGTCCGGTCATGTCCGTCGAGACGATTCCGCTGCGCGACGCCACGGAGCGGCGCACGCAGATCGTCGCGGGCACGGTCCGGCTGCTCGTCGCGATGGTCGCGGCGCTGCTCGCGGCCGTCTCCGACCAGCCGCTCGGGACGCTGGCCTGGCTGGTGCCCGCGGTGATGCTCGGGGCGCTCGCCGCGTCGCAGCCGCGGGCCGGGTGGTTCTGGCGTTGGGCCGTCCTGCTGGAGCTGGTCATCGCGGCCGCCGCGATCCCGGTCACCGGCGGGTCGCGCAGCGCGATGCTGCCGTACCTGCTCGGGCCGATGTTCGGCGCCGGCTTCCGGCACGGCGCCCGCGTCGTCGCGATCGCGGGCGGCGTCGCGGCCGCGATGCTGGCGATCGGGCTGCCGCTCGACCCGGTGCGCGCCGACCGCCGTGACTACGTCATCGCCGCCGCGCAGTGGTGCGTGCTCGGCGTGCTGTTCGGCTTCGTCGCCGCGTGGGCGCGGGTGCTGGCGACGTCGGAGCACCCGGCCACCCACTACGCGCAGGTGTCGCGGTTGCTCGGCGAGCTGCGCGCGCGGGCCCGCCGGCTGCCCGGCAGCCTCGACCCGGTGAGCGCGGCGGAGACGTTGCTGGACGAGTGCGCCGAGGCGACGCCGTACGACCGCGGCGCGGTCTTCCTCCCGACCTCCGCCGACCGGCTCGCGCCGCTCGTCGTGCGCGGTGCGGAGCGCATCGACCTCGACACGCGGGTCACCGGCGACGGGCACCTGGCGCAGGCGTGGCAGAGCGGCGCGGCGGTGCGCGAGGTCGGGCGCCGGGTGCGGTCGGGGATGGCGTCGCTACTGGTCGTGCCGTTGCCCTCGGAGGAGGCCGGCTCGTCGGGGCTGCTGGTGCTGGAGTCGGCGGCGGAGGCGGCGTTCCCCGCGAACGTCGTCCAGCAGGTCGGGCAGCTCGCGCTCGCCGCCGCGGGGCGGCTGGAGTCGGCGCTGCTGTTCGACGAGATCCGGCGGATCGCGACCGTCGAGGAACGCCAGCGGGTCGCCCGCGAGATCCACGACGGCATCGCCCAGGAGCTGGTCTACGTCGGCTACGAGCTCGACGCGCTCGGCGCCGAGCTGGACCTGCGCACGCCCGCCGCACGCGACACCGTACGGCGGACGCGCGAGCACGTGACGCGCATCATCAGCGAGCTGCGGCTGTCCATCTTCACGCTCCGCACCGCGCCGGAGCCGGGCGGCCTGGGGGCGGCGCTCGGCGAGTACGTACGCTCGGTCGCCGGCGCCGCGGGTATCGCGGTGCACATCACACTGTCGGAGGACCCGGCCAGGCTGCCCGCCGACGCGGAGGCGGAGCTGCTGCGCATCGCGCAGGAGGCCGTCAGCAACGCGCGCAAGCACGCCGACGCCCGTAACCTGTGGGTGACGCTCGAGGTGAACCCACCGCACGCCCGGCTACGGGTCGAGGACGACGGCCACGGCATCGACAGCGAGGCGCAGCGAGGGTTCGGCCTCGACATCATGCGGGAACGTGCGGAGCGTCTCGGCGCGACGTTACGGGTGTCACCCCGTCACCCCACGGGCACGTGCGTCGAGGTACACGTCGGAGGAGCCACCGGATGACGACGAAGGTCCTGCTCTGCGACGACCACGCGCTGATCAGGGACGGGCTGCGGCGGGCGTTCGAGCGGGACGGCGGGTTCGAGGTCGTCGGCGAGGCGGGGTCGGTGGCCGAGGCGGTCGCGCTGGACGCCGAGCTGGACCCCGACGTCGTCGTGATGGATGTCCGGCTGCCCGACGGGTCCGGACTGGACGCGACGAAGCAGATCCGCGCCCGGCGGCCCGGGGTGGGGATCGTCGTGCTCACGATGTACGCGGGCGACCAGCAGATGTTCGCCGCCCTGGAGTCGGGCGCGTCGGCGTTCGTCGCCAAGAGCGGGCCGGCCGAGGAGGTCGTGAACGCCGCGCGGCACGCCGCCACCGCCCCCGCGAACTTCAGCGCCGCCGACCTCGCCGGGGCCATGCGCCGCCGGCTCGACCCGACCGGCCCGCGGCTGACCGAACGGGAACGCCAGATCCTCCAGCTGCTCAGCGACGGCCTCGCGATCCCGGCCATCGCCAAGCAGCTCTACATCAGCGAGTCCACGGCGAAGACGCACGTCTCGAAGCTGTACGAGAAGCTCGGCGCCGCGAACCGCGCGCAGGCCCTCATGGCGGCCGTTCGGGCCGGGCTCATCACCGACTCGGCACCGGGGTAAGAGCACACGGTCGGGCCGGCTGTCAATCCCCCGGTCGGCCAGAAGGTGCGCCGGGTCAGCGGATGGGAACCGGCACACCGCCCTGCTTCACTTCGTACAGGACCGGCAGTGCCACCCGGGCGCCGCCAGTTGCACCAGGAGGAACCGTGCTGCAGTACGTGCGCCAGTCGATTCAGGCCCGCCGCGAGGAGGGCGCCTCGGCCGTGGAGTACGGCCTGCTCGTCGCCGCGATCGCCGCGCTCATCGTCGTCATCGTGTTCGCCCTCGGCGGCATCGTGAAGGACGTGTTCAAGAGCACGTGTGACGAGATCAAGACGAAGGGCACCACGATCACGACCGACGAGGACTGCAGCGACCAGTAGTCGCTGCCGGGGCCGGTGACCTCCGTCGCCGGCCCCGGTCCTCCGGCGTCCACACCGCCGCCCCGCGACCCGAGCGGCCCCCGCCCCCGCCCTGCACCACGCCCGAAGGGTCCTACGAGGCATGCCCGCCTTTCCTGCACAGGGCGACGACGACGGCGCGTCGGCGACCGAGTACGCGATGCTGGCCGCCGCGATCGCGGCCATGATCGTCGTCATCCTGTGGTCCCTCGGCCGGTTCGTCTACGACGTCTACGAGGACTCCTGCGAGCACATCGCTACCACGACATCGGCTGGTCAGGACTGCTGACCGGCGGCTGAACGGGCACCGGCGCCGCCGCGCGCCGAACGGCGGACCGGGTGACCGCCGTTTCCGGCACCGCGGCGCGCCGGGCCTTTCTTCTTTCCGGGTTCCGGCCGCCGGTCAGCCCGCGAGCAACGCGCGCAACCGGTCGGCGAGCACGTCCCAGCGCCACTCCTCCTCGACCCAGGCCCGCCCGCGCGCGCCCATCGCCGCGGCCCGCGCGGGGTCGGCGAGCAGCCCGGACACCTCCCGCGCGACCCGTTCGACGTCGCGCCCGTCCACCACCACGCCGGTCTCGCCGTCGCGCACCGCGTCCGGCGCTCCCCCGCTGTCGCCGGCCACGACCGGCAGCCCGGTCGCGGCGGCCTCCAGGTAGACGATGCCGAGCCCCTCCACGTCGATCCCGCCGAACCGCGTCCGGCAGGGCATCGCGAACACGTCGCCCGCGGCGTAGTGCGCGGGCAGCTCCGCCCACGGCACCGACCCGGTGAACCGCACGTGGTCGGCCACGCCCGCCTCGACCGCGAGCCGTTGCAGCCGCGGCATGTCCGGGCCGCCGCCGACGACGAGCAACGCCGCCCCCGGCACCACGCGCCGGACCGCGGGCAGCGCGCGGATCAGCACGTCCTGACCCTTGCGCGGCACCAGCCGCGACACGCACACGACGACCGGGCGGTCGGCCAGCGCGAGCGCGCGGCGGACGTCCTCCCGGCCGGCTCCGGGGTGGAACACGTCGGTGTCCACGCCGCTGGGCAGCCGCCGCAGCGTCGCCTTCGGCCCGAGCGCCGGCGCCAGCCGGGACCGGGTGTACTCCCCCAGGTACGTCACGACGTCCACCCGGCGGCCGATCCGCCGCAGCACCCGCCGCGCCACCGGCAGCCGAGCCCAGCCGACCTCGTGGCCGTGGGTCGAGGCGACGAAGCGGCGTACGTCTCCGCGCAGCGGCCCGGCGAGCAGGCCGAGCGGCGCCGCGGCGCCGAACCACACGCTGTCGCACCCCTCGGCGCGGGCGATCTCGCGGGCCCGCTTGACGACGTCCGGCACCGGCAGCATCAACGACGTCGGGTGCCGCACCACGGGGAACTTCTGCTCGCTGTCGAACAGCGCGTCGCGCTTCCACCTGGGCGCGTAGACGACGACCTCGTCGGGGGGCAGCCGCGAGGCGAGCGCGTGCACGAACTGCTGGATGCCGCCGGGGCGCGGGGGGAAGTCGTTGGTGACGACCAGGGTCCTCATCGGGCCCGCTGCTCGGACCAGGCGCGGGCCAGCGCGATGCGTTCCGGGCTGGTCGGGTGCGTGAAGAACCACGTGTAGACCAGCGGGTGCGGGTCGAGGTCGCTGAGGTTCGAGACGGCGAGCGTCTGCTCCGACTCGACGAACGCCTCGACGTCGCCGGTGAGGTCGAGCGAGTGGACGTCCGCGCGCGCCTCGACCCGCCGGGAGACCAGCGTCTGCACCGGGCTGCTGAGGAACGTCACCGCACCGATCGCGAACAGCACCAGCGCCAGCACCCGCGGGTCGGCCGGCCCGTCCGCGCCGACCCGGGCGGGCAGGCCGCCGGCCAGCAGCAGGAACAGGCCGCAGACGACCGTCGCCGCGGCGAGCGCTCCCTGCGCGGTCTGGATGGGGACGTCGTTCGTCTTCACGTGCCCGAGCTCGTGCGCGACGACCAGCTTCACCTCGGCCGGCGACCCCTGGGCGAGCAGGGTGTCGTAGAGGACGATCCGGCGGGTGTTGCCGTAGCCGGAGACGTACGCGTTGACGGCAGTGGTCCGCCGGGACGCGTCGGCGACGAGGATCTCCTTGACCGGCAGCCCGTCTCGATCGGCGAGGTCGAGCAGCTCCTGGCGCAACGGCGTGTCCGGCAGCGGGGTGAACCTGTTGAACAGCGGCTCGACGACGAGCGGGAAGACGTAGCTCGCGACCGCGACGAGGGCGGCGGCGCCGAGCGCGCCCCAGGCCCACCAGGTGCGCGGCGCGACGCGCGCGAGGCCGACCAGGCCGACGACGACCAGCACCAGCAGCACGCCGCCGACCAGCGCGGCCTTGAGCTGGTCGACGGTCCACGACCCCCAGCTCTGCGTGGAGAGGCCGTAGCGGCGCAGCACGGCCTCGCGGCGGGCGTCGAGCGGCAGCGTGACCAGGCGCGGCAGCAACGACACCGCGAGGCCGCCGAGCGCCGCGCGGACCGGCCACGGCCCCTTGCCGACCGCGCCGATCAGCCGGGCGCCGAGCGGCGTCAGGCCGAGCAGCGCCGCGACGGCCAGGCCGATGCCGAGCGAGGCGAAGCCGGGCGGGCGGATCGCGCGGTGGAACGCGTTCTCCCTGGCCAGCTGCTCCGGCGTGAAGTCGCGCGCCGGGTCGGCGGGCACGTGCGGGACGTTCGGGCCGAGCGGTTGCCAGGGCGTCGTCAGCGCGACGAGCGCGACCAGCACGACGGCCAGCGCCACGAACGCCACCAGCGCGGGCAGCCGCGGCACCGTCACGACAGCGTCCGCCGGACGTAGTCGCGCCAGGCGGCGGTGAACGCCGGGACGTCCATGCCCGTGATGTCCTCGAGGACGCCGGGCAGCGGCTCGGTGCCGGCCCGGCGGTACAGGCGTACGACGCCGTCCTGGCCCGCGCGCTCGGCCACCAGCCGCACCGCGAGCCAGGCCGCCTCGTACGCTTGCGCGAGGCGCTCGTTGGCGCCGTCGAACTCGGCGTTGGCCGGCAGCGCCGTGGGGACCCGGCCGGCGCGGACCTCCGCGGCGAGCTCCTGGCTGATGGCGCGCGCGGACAGGCCGGTACCGAGGTAGCCGACGTAGTCGGCGAACCCCTCGACCAGCCAGGTCGGGAGCCCGGTGCCGCTGGCGTCGCGGGTGGCGACGTGGGTGACCTCGTGGGTGAGGACGACGCGGCGGCCGGTGTTGCCGAGGCGGCGGAAGTTCGGGGGGTTGACGATGATCCGGTTGCCGACCGCGCGGTCGTCGGAGCCGCCGGGCAGCTCGGCGACGGCGACCGCGGCGATCCGCGAGAGGTCGCCGACGTCGCCGAGCATCGACGCGATCTCCGCCTCGCTGTCGGGAACCAGCACGACGACGCGTTCCGGCCAGCGCGCGGTCCACACGGCGCTGACCCGGGGCACGGCGGCGTCGGCGTGCCGCGCGACGTCGCGCAGCAGCGCGTGCCGCCCGGGGTGACCGAGGACGAGGCTGCGCGCGCCGCGCACGACGACGACCGGCGCGAAGTCCCACAGCTCGCGAGCGGTGCGGCGGCCGGTGGCGTCGTAGTCGGCGTCGTTCGCGATCAGCCAGGCGCCGCCGCGCCGGACGAACGTGAAGAACTGGTCCGACGCGGCCGGCACCGGGTCGAACCCGGCCAGCCGGTAGCGCAACGTCACCCGCGGCGCCCACGCGTCGGTGGCGTAGTCGGTGGGCGCGGGGGCGGTGTCGCTGGGGTCGAGCTCGTAGCGCCAGTCCGCGAGCGGGACGTCCTTCAGGTTGTCGAACATGGCGAACTGGCGTTTGCTGAACGCCGCCTGCCGGCGGTCCAGCGTCGCGGCGAACGCGGCACGGTCGCGGGTGCGGATCGCGCCGGCGCGGCGTTGGAGCAGGTCCTCGACGGCGCTGGTCCGCAGCGCCTGCGACCGGTCCGCCGAGCCCTGGTGCGACTGGCTCGGCGCGGGGGTGGCGGGAGGTGCGGGGGCGGTGCGGGTGCGTTCGGTGCCGCTGCGGGCGACCAGCGCGGCGCCGGCGACCACCTCGAACGCCACCAGGCCCACGACCAGCGCGCGGACCCAGCGGGGTCGGGGCTGGCGGGGTTGTTCCACGGGGCGGATCGTACGGTCCGTCAGTCCAGCAGCGACGCCAGCGCGCCGCGTGCCGTCGCCAGCTGGTCGTCGACGAGGCGGGCGGCGGCCAGCCGGCGGCGGTCGGCGCCGGCCAGCGACGTGCGCGCCTTGGCCAGGACGGGGCGGTCCACGAGGACGCCGTACGCCCCGGCGGCCTCGCGCTGGTCGCGGTACCAGCCACCTAGCGAGCGGGTCAGCCAGAGGCCCTGGACCTCGTCCAGCTTCTGGTAGGTCCCCCACACGACGGCCATGACCGTGGCGTAGTCGCGGAGTTGGCTGAGCTCGGCGCGGGCGGCACTGACCACGTCGGCGAGCGCGGCGTTCTGCGTCGGGTCGAGCCCCTCGCGCGGCGCGCGGGCCAGGCCGTCCACGGCGGTGCGGTAGGCGCGGACGTCCTTGCCCAGCCGGTTCGTGGCGGCCTGCGCCTTGCCGAACGCCGTGCTCGCGGTCGCGCGCCGACCCCGGACCGTGTCGCGGTCGCCGGTGACGGCGGCGTCGTCCACGTCGTCCAGCGCGGCGGCGGCGCGGCTGATGGCGTTGCCGTCGGCGACGACGCGGGCGCGGGTCTTGTTGACCGCGTCGATGGCCTTGGAGAGCGCGTCGAGGTAGCGGGTCTCCACGACGACGTTCGGCTTGGTGGGCTCGCGGTTCTGGCAGCCGGTCACGCCCACCAGCAGCGCGGTGAGGGCGGCGGCGAGCCGGGTCGCGCGCGGCGTGCGGGTGGTCACCGGGCCGTCATCGGGCAGGTGGCGCCGGGCGGGCGGGGCGGGCCGCCTTGGCCGCCGCCTTGGCCGAGCGCGGCTTCGGGATCGGCTTCTCGACGTGGCCGAGCGTCGCGGCGAAGGTGTCCAGCGCCGCCACGGTCTTCGTGGCCGGGTGCCACGTCCACTCCGCCGTGCGTGGCTTGCCGCGGCCGGTGACGGTGAGGGCGACCACCCAGGTGCCGTCCGGCCTGCGGTACGCCGCCCAGTCGTCTTCGGTGGCGGTCAGGCCCTTCGCGACCAGGTTGGCGGCGACGGCGGCGCCGAGCGGCGCCTTGCTCGCGCCGAGGCGGGCGCGGGTGAGCATGCCGTCGCGGGCGGCGTCGATGACCTGCGCGCGCTCCGAGAGCACCGGGCCGTAGAAGCGCGTCACCCGGTCGACGGGGACGCCGGCCGCGCGGGCGACGCGTTCGGGGGCCTGGCCGGCGCGCAGCCGCGCCTGGATCTCGCGGGGGCTGAGCCGGCTCTCGGCGGGCGGCTTGCCGGCCTGCTTCGCGCCGCCGCCGCGCCTGCCGCCGTCGGGAGCGTCCGCCCCGGGTCCGTCGAGCGCGGCGGCGGTCGCCGCGTCGCCGGCCGGCTCTCCCGCGGCCTGCTTGCGCGGCGGGCGGGGGGCGTTCAGCTCGCCGGCCAGCGCCTTGTGCAGCCGCGCGTTGACCGGGAGGAGGAACGCGCCCTTCAGCGACCCCTTGTTCGGGGAGACGACGAGGTGCTTGCCGTCGGAGCTGAGCGCGACGACGTGGAGTTCGCGCACGCGCTCGTACCCCTCGCCTCGCTCGGTGGGTGCCGGGGGAAGTCCCGGACCCGCATGATCCCCCGCCGCCGCGATCCCGCACAAGGCGACCCGCTGGGTGGCGAGGGAACCGGCGGCGACGCTCGCGGCGCTTGCCGCGGTGCCGGGCGGTGCCAGGGTGGCGCCGAGGTGGCGCCGGTGGTCCCGGGGCGACCGGGCTAGAGGCGGGTGGCGCCGGCCCAGCCGCCGCGGTCGACGCTGCGGAAGCTCACGAACGCGCCGGTGTGCGGCGCCGCGATGTACTGGCCGCTGCCGACGTAGATGCCGACGTGGTGGATCGGGCTGCCGTAGAAGACGAGGTCGCCCGGCGCCAGCTCGCTGCGCGAGACGCGGCGGCCGTAGTTGATCTGCATGCGGCTCGAGTGCGGCAGCGAGACGCCAGCCTTGGCCCAGACCCACATCGTCAGGCCGGAGCAGTCGAAGCGGTCCGGGCCCTCGGCGCCCCACTGGTACGGCTTGCCGAGCTGCCGGTACGCCTCGGCCACCGCGATCTTCGCGCGGCCGGACGCCGGGCCCGAGTACGCGGGCGCGCTGACCCGCTGCGCGCGACTGGCCCGCTGGCGGCTCGCGAACTGCGCGTCGCGCGCGGCGCGGGCGAGGCGGGCGGCGCGGCTGTCGGCGATCTCGACCAACCGCTGCTGGCGGGCGACCTGCGCCTCGATCGTCTTGCGGACCGACGCCATCTTGCGCTCGACGGCGCGCGTCGCCTCGACGGCGGCGGCCGCCTCGGCCTGCTGGGCGCGGAGCGCGTTGGTCGCGGCCTTCAGCTCGCGCAGCTGGCCGGCCTGGTCGCGCGCGATCTGGTCGAGCGCGGTCGCCTGGTCGAGGAACGTCTGCGGGCTGCTCGTGGTCAGCAAAGTCACGAACGAGTCGAGCCCGCCGGACTGGTACGCGGCCGCGGCGAAGCCGCCCATCCGCTTGCGGAGCGACCCAACCTTCGCCTGGGTCCGGCCGACGCGCGCCTGCACGGTGGCCGCGCGGCGCTGCGCCGCGGCGAGCTCGATTCGGGCGTCGTTGAAGTCCTCGACCGCCGAGTCGACCTGCCGCTCGAGCCGGGCGAGCTCGCGCCGCGCCTGCGCGGGCGAGACCGGTGGCTCGGCGTTGGCGCCACTGAACGGCACGGCGGTGAACGCCAGCACCGTGACCAGCAGCGCGCCGAGCACGCGGCCGGCGTGGGAGCCGAGGAACGAAGACGTACGGGTCGTACCGGTGTTGCGCGAGGTCGCCAAGACGGCGGCACTCCACTTCTTCCCAACCGCCTACCGGGTGAGCTGACGGGTTCGGGCCGGAAGCTGGCCCTACGGGCGGGCGCGCCGAAGGCGACGCGCCAGGACCCGATTCACCCCGAGGAACGTGGTTCCCCGGCTCCCTGACGCGCGTCGAACGACGCGAGCCTGGGACTCGGCGGGGCACCGCATCGCCTCCCTGGACGGGGGCAGGTCATGCGGAACCAGGGCAAAGAGTACCGAGTGGCGTTCGGCGGGATCAACCCAATCGGGCTTTTGATGGCTCAGCCGCGCCGGGCACCGCCCTCGCCTTCGCGGGACCCGGCGCCGGGAGGTCGGCCCGGCCCGGGGCGCCGCCTGGCAGGCGCGGCCGGCGCAAACGGGCCGGCGGGCGGCGGCGGGGCGGCGGCCGCGGGCGGCGCGGGCGGGGTCATCTGCAGCGGTGGCACCATCCCGAGCCCGGCGAGGACGCCGAGCGCGCCGAGCTCGTCCGGCGCCACGACGTCGGGCGGCCCGCCGAGCATGACGCTCACGACGCAGTCCGCGCAGGCGTCACCGCGCACGGTGCAGGTGTCGCAGTCGATGACGCAGCCGGGCTCGCTGGGGAGCACGTGCAGCGGCACACGCAGGAAGTCGTTCACGGGTCGCACCTCCACGAAGTTCGTCTGGGTACGACGCTAGAACCCCCCTGTGACAAGTTTCGGCGGGCGGCGCTCCACGGGCGGGCGAACAGCCCCTCAGCGGCCGAGCAGCGTGAGCAGCGTCGTGGCCGGAACGGCGGTCGCGTCGGCGCGTCGGGCGGCGTCGGCGACCTCCTTGTCGGACGACACGACGACGACCGGGCGCCCTGGGGGCTCGGCGGCCACGAACGCCGCGATGGCCTCGTCCGCGGTCCGCCCGGGCGGGGTGAAGTGCACGCGCACCTGGCGGGACCCGACCGGCGCCGTCGTGGACACCGCGGCGCCGTCGAACACGCAGGTGATCTCGGCGCCGGTCCGCGCCGCGAGCGCGCGGAGCGCGGCGACCAGCCGGGTGCGCTGCTCCTCCAGCGAGAGCGTGGGGTAGCCGGTCTTGGTGACGTTGTAGCCGTCCACGACGAGGTGGGCAGTGGGAACGGCGAGCAGCGCGTCGAGGTACTTCGCGTCACCCGGCCCGCGGCCCCTGGCGCCGGGCGTGGCGGACCCTTCGGCGGCGCCGTCGGTGACGAGGTCGGCCGGCCGGTCGGTCGTCGGCGGCAGCGCGAGCTCGCGGCGGAGGCCGGCGGCGGCGTTCACGACGGCGTCGAGCAGGACGCGCAGCCGGATGTTGTCCTCGGAACGCCCCTCCCGCCCGGCCCGCCGCGCGGCCTCCAGCTGCGACTCGAGCTCGGCGATGCGGGTCCGGGCGCGGCGCGCAGCGGTGTCAGCGGTCGCGGCGTCCCGGGCGGCGGCGTCGCGCACGGCGTCGAGCTCGGCGGTCGCCGCGGCGGCGGCGGCCTCGGCACGGCGCGTGGCGTCGGCTGCCTGCCGCGCGGCACGCCGTGCGGCGTCGAGCTCGCCCTTCACCGCCGCCCCCTCGGCCCGCAGCCGCTCCTGCTCCTCGCGCGCGGCGCGGCGCGCCTCGGTGGCCTCGGCGCGCAGGCGGTCCGCCTCGGCGGCGCCCTCCTCGGCGCGCGCCTCGGCGGCGCGGTCGGTGAGCCGATCCGCCGCGGCCGCCACCAGGCCCTCCCAGCCGTCGGGGCGGACCAGGTACGCGAGCGCGGCGACCTCGGCCGGGTCGGCGGCGGCGGGCGCCGTGCCCGCGTCGACCGACGCGGCCAGCTCCGGGTGCGCCAGCCGCGCCACCGTCGCGACCGCCTGCCGGAACGCCGGCATCGCCTCGATGACCGACGCGAGCGCCGGGCCGGCGAGGCGGGCGCGCTTCGCCGGGGTGAACGACGCGAACCGCTTGAGCGCGGGCGGCACGTCAGCGGGCTCCAGCGCGCCGAGCGCCGTGGAGGCGTAGCCGAGGACGCGCTGGCGCGCCGCCTCGGGCAGCCCGACGCCGTCGCTCACACCGCCCCCGCGGCGCGCAGCTCAGCAACCGTGCCGGCGTCGTAGCCGAGCGCGGTCAGCACGTCGTCGGTGTCGGCGCCGAGCGCGGACGCGACGCCACCGACGCGGCCGGGCGTGGCGGACAGCCGCGGCACCACGCCGACCTGCGGGAACGGCGTGCCGTCGGCGAGCCGCTGCTCGGCCACCATGCCGCGGGCGCGCACCTGCGCGTCGGCGAACGCCTCTGCGACGTCGTTGACCGGCCCCACGCAGCAGTCGGCCGGCACCAGCAGGGCGAGCCACTCGTCGCGCGTCCGCGTCGCGAACACCGCCGCGAGCCGGTCGCGCAGCTCGCGCTGGCGCGCCGGGTCGAGGTGCCACGGCACCAGCTCGTCCAGGCCGAGCGCGGCGCACAGCGCGGCGAAGAACTGCGGCTCGAGCGCGCCGACAGTGACGTACCGGTCGTCGGCGCAGCGGTAGACGCCGTAGCAGGCGTAACCGCCGTTCAGGACCTCCGCGCCGACCTGTGGTGGCCCGCCGGTCGCCGCGAACGCTCCCGCCGCGAGCGTCAGCCACGACAGCACGCCGTCGGTCATCGACACGTCGCAGTACTGCCCCAACCCGGTCCGCTCCCGCGCGTGCAACGCGGTGAGGACCCCGACGGCCGCCATCAGCGCGCCACCGCCGAGGTCACCGATCTGCAGCCCCGGCTGCCACGGACCGGTGTCGGGGTGGCCGCTGAACGACAGCGCGCCGGCGTACCCGAGGTAGTTGATGTCGTGCCCGGCGCGATCGGCGTACGGACCGTCCGCGCCGTAACCAGAGATGGCGGCGTAGATCAGCCGCGGGTTGTCCTTCGATAGCACCTCCCATCCCACGCCGAGCCGGTCCATGACCCCGGGCCGGAACGACTCGACGAGCACGTCCGCCTCCCGGACGAGCTCCCTGAGCACAGCACGGCCCTGTGACAATTTGAGGTGGAGGGTCATCGACCGCTTGCCGCGGTTGAGCGCAAGGTGCATGCCGCCCTCGCCGGTGGCGGCGTACGGCGGCATCCAGCGCAGGTAGTCGCCCTTGCCGGGCTCCTCGACCTTGAGCACGTCGGCGCCGAGGTCGGCGAGCAGCAGGGTGGCGTAGCCGCCGGGCAGCAGCCGGGACAGGTCGAGGACCGTGAGCCCGGCGAGTGGCAACGACGTCATGGCGCCGTCACGACGCGGGCGCGGTGTCCGGGCGCGGCACCAGCTCGACCTGGTCGACGGCGCCGCACCACCGGCAGGTGACGTGCTCGACCACGTCGGACAGCGTCTCGGACTCCTCGACCACCGGCTCGCCAGCCAGGTCGGCGTGCACGAACTCACGCAGCCGGCGGGCGCGGACGACGTCGAAGCGGGTGAGGTTCCCGCAGGCGGCGCATCGCCAGCGGGTCTCGGGCGTGGGCGGCGCGACGGGCACGCGGCGAGCCTACCGGGCGGCTCCGTCGGCAGGGCCCGGCCGCGCGACGACGTCGGGGCGGCCCGGCCGGACCGGACCGGCGACGGCCGCGCCCGGCCTCACGCAGCCGCCTCCGGCACCTCGCGGCCGCGCCACCAGGCCAGCGCGAGGAACGCCACCAGCGCCAGCGCACCCCACACCGTCCACACGACGAGCGGGCTCCCCGACGAGACCGGCCGCAACGACCGCGCCCGCGGGTCGCCACCGCCCGCCCCCGAGGGGCTCGGCTCGGGCCCGGCCGACCCCGCCGGCGCCAGCGCGGGCGGCGGCGGACCGGACGGCGAAGCCGACGGCGACGAATCCGGTCGGACACGCGGCGCCGTGGCGGTGCCGTTGCGCGGTGGGGCGGCCGACTTCGGCAGCACGGTCAGCGTCCCGGTCATCTGCGGGTGGAAGGCGCAGACGTACGAGAACGTGCCGGTGCGCGCCGGCACCCACCGGTACGCCGCCCCCGCCGCGAGCATCGACGTCCCGAACCCGCCGCCGGACGGCGTCACGGTGTGCGGCGCCTGGCCGACGTTGGTCCAGACGACGGTGTCGCCGACCCGCGCGGACGCGCGCGCCGGGCTGTACGCGAAGTCGACGACGTTGACGCGCACGGTGCTCGGCTTCCCCGGCACGCGGACGGGCGGGGGCGACGGCGCGGGCGCGGCGCCACCCCCGCCGCTCCCGCCGGGGCGTGCAGTCGAGCCGCGGGCCGGCGCGGGCGGCGGCACGGAGCCGTTCGCGGACGGCACGGTCACCGTGCCGGTCATGTCCGGGTGGATCGCGCAGAAGTAGCCGAACGTCCCCGCCGAGGGGAAGCGACGCGACCAGCGGCCGCCGGCGTTCAGCACGCCGGAGTCGAACGACCCGTCCCGCGCGGTGGCCGTGTGCTCGCGGTCGTCGTCGTTCACGAACGTCACCGTCCCGCCCGGGCTCACCCGCACTGACGACGGGGAGAACGTGCGCCCGGCCATGGTCACGGTGGCGCTGCCCGGCGCCGTCGCGCCCCCGCCCCCGCCGCCACCACCAGTTCCGCCCCCACCAGTACCGCCGCCGCCCGACGACCCGCCGGACGAGCCGGACGACACCGTCACGGTCCCCCAGTACGCCGACACGTCCTCGTCGCGGTGGTCGACGTAGCGGTACGTCCCCGCGACCCGGAACGTGAACGACCACGACTCCCCCGGCTCCAGGTCGTCCGCGTCGAACTCCGCCGGGCCGCTGGTCGAGCGCGGGCGGTGGCGTTCGTCGTCGGCGTTGCGCCAGGTCACGGTCGTGCCCGGCACCACCGTCAACGACTTCGGCGACAGCGAGCCGCCGATCGTCACGGTCACGGTGGCCGCGAACGCGGGCACCGGCAGGGACAGCGCGGCCACGAGCACGAGCAGCAGTACGGCGAGTCGTCGCGTCATGCCCCTGACATCGCGCGCGACGGCGAGGGCGTTACACGCCGCCCAACGCCGCCCGCGCCGCCGCCACCTCGCGCCACATCCGCGAGACCGGGTACTCGTCGGTGTAGCCGTAGCCGCCGTGCACCTGCAACGCCGCCTCGACCGCCGCCCACGCAGCGTCCAGCGCCACGGGCAGCACCGCCGCCGCGTCCAGCGACCCGCCGCCGGCCCCGGACGCCGCAACCCGCCGCACCAGCGCCAACGCCGCCTCCAGCCCGCCCGCGACGGAGGCGAACGCGTAGCGCTGCACCGCCATCGTCGCCAGCGGCCGGCCGAACACGACCCGCTCCCGCGCGTACGCCATCCCGGTCACGGCCGCCGCCTCCCCCGCGCCGCAGAGGACCGCCGCCCGCCCGAGGTCGTCGTCCGCGACCGAGAGACCAAACGCACAACCGGCACCCGACCCGCACTCGCGCAGCACCTCGACCCGGACGACGTCCGGTAACGACTCGTCCAGCAGGCCGACCGACGCGAGCGCCGGCGCCGAAGGGCCGGACCGCGCCAGCACGGAACGCGCGAGACGCGCCGCTGCCGCGGCGTCCGGGTTGCGCGGCTCGGGCAGCACGATCCGACATGATGCACGTCGTGCGGGAGACGCGGGAGACGGAGCGCCTGTCCCACTACGTCGGCGTCGTGGCCACGGCGTGGGAGGGCTCGTTCGGCCGCGAGCCGGTACGGCTCGTCGAGGGCCGCGACACCGACGCGGTCGTCGTCGGAACCACCGCGGTCTTCCGCTTTCCCCGGAACCACGCCGCGCTCGACGCGCTCCCACGCGAGGTCGCCGCGCTGACCGCGCTGAACGAAGCCGGCCGCGTCGACGACGTCCTCCCCAACGTCCTCGTGGACTCCTTGCAGAACCCGCTCGGCCGGGCGTTCGTCGCGCAGCGCTACCTCGGCGGCGACCCGCTGCCGCGCGCGTCGGTCGACGCGGTGGGGCCGATGGCGTACCGGTTCGCGGTCGAGCTGGCCCGGCTCCTCGACGCGCTCGCCGCGACCCCGGCAACCGGCCTGCCGCTCACCAGCGCGCCGCTCTACGACGACTGGGACACCCTCGCGGCCGCCGCGGGTCCCGCGGCCGCCACGGCGTTCGCCGACGTCAAGGCACTCGACAAGCCGGACCCCGTCCTCGTGCACGGCGACCTCAACGACCGCGCCCTGCGCTGGGACGCCGACGACACCCGCCTCACCGGCGTCCTCGGCTGGAGCCAGGTGCACCTCGGCGACCCGGCGTACGACCTCGCCTCGCTCGCCGACGGCTACGGCTGGGACCTCGCGGAGACGGTCGCCGCGGCGACCGCGCGGGCCGACCGCGACGTCATGCGCCGGGCGCGGGTGTACGCAGCCACGTTCCCGTTCCAGAGATCTCTCGGAGGAACGCCCGCACCTCGGCGTGCGTGAGGTCCGGCAGCTCGAACTGCGGCACGTGCCCGCAGTCGCGCAGGATCACCGAGCGCGCGTTCGGCAGCGCGGACGCGACGTGCCGCGCGAAGCCCGACGGCACCAGCCGGTCGCGCTCGCCCCACACGAACAGCGCCGGCGGCCGTAACGACGGCAGCCGCGACCAGAACCCGGCGTCGCCGAACGCCTCGTCCAGGTAGATCTGCCGCAGCGACGAGAAGAACGCCACCCGGTACGCCGCCCGCTTGTACACGCGCACGAACTCGCCGGCCGCCGCGTCGTACGACTGCGTCGTCAGCCGCGCGGGCTGCGCGAACATCCGCCGCAACGTCAGCCGCGCCATCCCGCGCGTCATCGGCAGCGGCAGCGCCGCCGCCTCCGGGCGGGCCAGCTTCACGACCGGGACGAACTGCCGCAGCCGCCGGAACGCCACCGCCGGCGCGAGCAGCACCAGCCCGTCCACCCGGTCCGGTTCCAGCAGCGCGATCTCCAGCGCCACCCGCCCGCCGAGCGAGTTGCCGAGCAGCACGCACGACGGCACGCCCACGGCGTCGAGGTAGTCGCGCAGCCAGCGGGCGAAGAAGCGGGCGTCGTACGCGCCGTACGGCGCCGCCGACGAGCCGTGCCCGGGCAGGTCCGGCGCGAGGACGCGGTACCCCGTCGAGAGGTCCCAGAGCGTCGGGAGCAACGACGCGTTGGTCGCGCCGAGCCCGTGCAGCATCACCACCGCGGGCGCGTCGGCCGGCCCCGCCTCGATGTGGAACGTGCGTATCCGCCCGGCCATCACCATCGCCGACCGGGTGAACCGCGCGGACCGGTCGGCCGCCGCGAACAGGCCGTCCAGCCGCAGCGACAGCGACAGGTCGCCGTCCACCCGCAGCCGCCCGTCGAGGAACGCCGCGACGCCGCTCTCCCGCCCCTCGATGACGTCGAGCAACGTCGCCGGGTCGGCCGTGATCGACGTCGTCGGCCGTACCTCCTCGTCGGCCACCGCGACCGCGCCGTGGGTGAGCCGCAACGCCACCCGCGCCGTTCCGTCGTCGAACACCACCACCGCGTCCACGTCAGCCAGGGCGTCGGCGCGATCGGTCGCGGCCCGGCGGCGGACCGCCTCGACCAGGGTCTGGCGTCGCGGCACTACGCGAACGCCTTCTCGAGCGCCGCCAGCCCTTCCTCGATGCCGTTGAGCAGCCGTTGCAGGTGCGGCAGCGCGCGCCGGTCGCCGGTGAGGCCGAAGTGCGCCCGGCCGTTGTACGAGGTGATGGTGACGTTGAGCGCCTGGCCGGCGAACGGGATCGACAGCGGGTACATGCCGTCCAGCCGCGCGCCGTTCCAGTAGAGCGGGTGCTGCGGGCCTGGGACGTTCGAGATGATCAGGTTGAACGCCGGCCGCAGCACGCTGTGCGCGCCGAGCACCTGGTTGACGAGCAGCGGCGACATGACCGCCGCCGACAACGCCGTCACCTGCAGCTGCGACAGCCCCGACAGCGCCGCCTTCGCCTGCCGGCTCGACGCGCGGATCGCCAGCAGCCGCGCCTCCGGGTCGGGGATCTCGGTGCCGAGGCTGACGAGGATCGCGCCGACGGCGTTGCCGGCCTCGCCGTCGTCATCGTCGTCGTCGTCGGTGCGCAACGACACCGGCGTCATCGCGACCAGCGCCGCGTCCGGCAGCGCGTCCTGCTCGATGAGGTAGTCACGCAGCGCGTGCGCGCACATCGCGAGGATGACGTCGTTGATCGTGCACCCGGACTTCTTGCCGACCGCGCGGATGCGCGCCAGCTCCCACGCGTCGGCCGCGAACCGGCGGCTGCCGGTGATGGGGACGTTGAGCATCGACCGCGGCGCCTGGCCGGGCAGCGTCGCCGACGCCTGGTCGCGCAGCGCGCTGACCGCGATGGACACCAGCCGTGGCGTCAGCCCGACCACGTCGGTGAGCGCGCTGCCGACGGTGCCGGCGGCGTTCGTGAGGCTGTCGAGCAGGTTGGTCTCGTCGGGCTCGCGGCGGTGCCGCGGCTGCCGCGCGAACGGCATCGGCTCGTCGCGCGAGTCGGGGTCGCGGGAGAGGCTGCGTTCGGTGAGCCGCAGTGCGGAGACGCCGTCCATCACGGCGTGGTGGATCTTGGCGTAGACGGCGAACCGGCCGTCCGCCAGCCCCTCGATGAGGTGCGTCTCCCAGAGCGGGCGGTGCCGGTCGAGCAGCGTGCCGTGCAGGCGAGAGACCAGCGCGAGCAACTCGCGGACCCGGCCCGGCGAGGGCAGCGCGGAGTGCCGGATGTGGTGCTCGAGGTCGATGTCGCCGTCGTCCAGCCACCCCCACTGGCCGAGCGTGCCCCAGCCGCGGTGCGGCCGGCGGCGGAACAGCGGGCCGACCTGGTCCGGCGGCGTGCTCACCGCCTCGCGGTAGAGCTGGGTGAGGTAGTCCGGCCCCGCGCCCTCCGGCGGCTCGAACAGCTGCAGCCCGCCCACGTGCATCGGCTGGTCCCGCGACTCCGGGAGCAGGAACATCGACGACGTCAACGGCATCAACGACGGCAGGCGAGCCACGGCGCCATCCTCTCCGACGGGAGCACCCACCGGGGGCCTCCCCCATCCCGTGTCGCGCGTAACCACGGCATCATGCAGGGCATGGCACCCGCGCCTCCCGGCGACCACCTGGGCCACGGCCGCGACCGCGGCCGGCTCGCGCGGCGCGCCGGCCGCGGCGACGACCCGCACGAGTGGGCGTCGCGGGACATGGCCTGGGCGCTGGCTTTCCTGTCGGCGCTGGCGATGGCGGCCTTCGTCCCGGTCTTCCTGTGGCTCGCGCTCGCGATGCTCGCGGTCGGCATCGGCCTGCTCGTCGCGCGCTACGCCGCCCGCCGCCGCCGCGAGCGGGCGAACGCCGACGCGCCGTACTGGGTCGACCGGATCAGGGATTCCTAGACCGGGCTCACCCCGCGCTTCCGCGGCGGGCGCAGCACCCGCTTGCCCGCCGCGACGGCGAGCGCGTGACAGATCTGCCGCCGCGTGTCCGCCGGGTCGATCAGGTCGTCGACGAACGCCATCTTCGCCGCGAGGTACGGGTCGATGCTCTGCTTGATCCCGGCCACCAGCGACGCCCGCAGCTCCTCCCGCGCCTCCTCCGACTCGGCCGCGGCGAGCTGCTTGCGGAACAGGATGTTGACCGCGCCCTCCGGCCCCATCACCGAGAACTCCGCGGTCGGCCAGGCGAGCAGCGTGTCGGCCTCGTACGCGCGCCCGGCCATGACGAAGTAGCCGGCGCCGTACGCCTTCCGCAGCACCACCGTCACCTTCGGCACGGTGGCCTCGGAGACGTTGTAGAGCAGCTTCGCGCCGTGCCGGATGATGCCGTCGTGCTCGACCTTCTTGCCCACCAGGAAGCCGGGCACGTCCACCAGGAAGACGAGCGGGATCTCGAACGAGTCGCAGAGGTTCACGAACCGCGCGGCCTTGTCCGCCGAGTGCATGTCGAGCGCGCCGCCCATGTGCATCGGCTGCGACGCGACGACGCCCGCCGCGCGCCCACCGAACCGCGCGAAGCCCGTGACGACCGACCGCGCCCAGTCCGGCTTCATCGGGAAGAACGCGCCGTCGTCGGCGAGTGACTTGACGACCCGGCGGACGTCGTACGCCTGCCGGTTGCTGGCCGGGACGACGTCGTAGAGCTCCTCGCACCGGCGGTCCACCGGGTCGTCGGTCGGACGGTCCGGGACCGGGTCGCCGTACTTCGACGGCATGAACGACAGGTACTCGCGCACCATCGCCAGGCAGGCCGCGTCGTCGGGCGCCTCGCGGTCCGCAACGCCGGAGATCTTGTTGTGGACGGCGCTGCCGCCCATCTCCTCCTCGGTGACCTCCTCGCCGGTGGCGGCGCGGACGAGGTGGACGCCCGCGAGCGCCATGCTGCTGGTCCCCTTGACCATCGGCACGAAGTCGCACAGGGCGGGGATGTACGCCGTCCCCGCGCTGCACGGCCCGAGCATCGCCGCGACCTGCGGCACCGCGCCGCTCATCGTCGTCAGCTCGCGGAACAGGTCGCCCGCCCCCGCGAACGCCGCCCCCACCGTCTCCGTCACGCGCGCGCCCGCCGAGTCGAGCAGGTAGACGATCGGCATACCGTGCCGGACCGCCAGGTCGCGCGCCCGCGCCGCCTTCCGCTCGCCGTGCAGGCCGATCGAGCCGGCCAGCACCGTGAAGTCGTACGCGACCACCATCACCTTGCGGCCGTCGACCTCGCCGACACCGGTGACGCAGCCGTCGGCCGGCGTGCGCTTGCCCTGCGACTGCGGCGAGTCGACCGCGCCCGCGAGCAGTCCCGCCTCGACGAACGTCCCCGGGTCGAACAGCAGGTCGAGGCGTTCCCGCACGGTCAGCTTGCCCAGCGAGTGCTGCCGCTCGACCAGCTCGTCGCCGCCCATCCGCAACGCGTCCGCGCGGCGTTCGGCGAGGGCGGCGGCGGCGTCGCGCAACGTCTCCTCGGTCATGGCGCGAACTCTCTCACCCGCGCCCTGCCTGTGAGACAGATCACGCGCGCCGCCCGCAGGGTCGCGGCCCCTCCCGGTGAACGATCTGCACGGAAGGAAGGGACCCTCATGAACCGACCGTCGTTCACGCTGCGTGAGGCGCGTACCTACGCCGCCGTCGCCACGCTCGCCGGGCTCACGACCGCCGGCGCGACCGGCGCCGCGACCAACCTCACCGCCGGTCCGCGGGCCGGCCTGGCGGTCGCTGTCGTGACCGCCGCCGCCACCGTCGGCGGCACGCTCGCCGCCCTTCGGCTGCGCGTCACCTGCCGCGACTGACCCTCAGGAGCAGTTCGGCCCGCGAGGCGAGAACGTGCAGTGCACCACGATCACCACGGCCGCCGTCCGGCCGTTCGCGACGAGCGTCAACACGACGAAGCCGCCGACGACCCGGCTGCCCATGCCCGGCAGGCAGGCGGATATGAAGTCGTGAACCGTGACGTACTCACCGTGCTCGGCGTAGTAGTTCGTCGGCGGACCCATCGTCCCGCGCTGCACAACCTGCAAGGTCGGATCGGACCGCTCGGTCCGGACCGCGCCGGCCGAGGATGCCGCGGCGGTGATCGGTCCGGCCATCTCGATCTCGAAGCACACGGACGCGTCGTCCGCGATGGAGTGCGACGAGCGCGAGTTCACGTTGACCTCGTGCGCCGCTGCCGGGGATGCGGTCGCGGCGACCAGGAGCGCGGTGGCGAGTTGGAGTCTCATCGGCAGGTCACCCACCCGGACCACACGTCGCAGGACAGCACGGAGGCGTAGTCGCCGTCGGCGCCGCTGACGGAGAGCTGGTAGACCGCGTGGCCGACGGACGCACCGGCGTAGGCGTCGGGGAGGCAGCCGTACCACGACGTCGCCTGCGTCACGACGACCGCGGTCACCCCGCGCACCGGAGCGGTCGCCGTGCCGGGGCCGGCCACGGCGCCGGCGGCGGTGAACGAGCCGGCGGCGATCGTGGGCCGCGGGAACGTCAACGTGCCGCACGCGCCGAGGTCGGCGTAGACGGAGATGGTGCCGCGCACGCCGAGTTCGGTCTCGACGGCGGCGGCGGGCGGCGCGCCGAGCGCGCCCAGTAGCAGCAACGGTGCAGCGATCGTTCGACAGCGCATGCTGATCCCCCGTTCCGACCGCTAGTACTCGAGCCACACCGCCGAGTACGCGATCGAGGTCGTGTTCGACTGCACGGTGTAGACCGTGCCGAGTCCGTGCTCACCCGGCGGCAGGCCGGCGAACGCCTGGACGAACAGCTTCGTGTCGGGCGTCACCGACGGGTACCGGTGGTTGACGAACGTGTGCTTGTCCCCGGCCGGGCAGACCGGCGCGTCCTTGACCTGCTCCACTGCCGCGTCGGCCGGGTTGTTGTGGCACATGACGAGCTGCCAGGTGGTCTCGGTCTCCAGCCGTGCCTGCAGCGCCTGCAGAGCGAACCCGCGGCGGGCGAGCTTCGCCGTGTTCGTGGCTGCGAAGACGTTGTTCCGCACCGGGTTGCCGCTGAGCTCGTGGTCGGCCGGCTCGACGGCACCCCGAGCGGCGCGGGCCGGCACGATCGTGCGCCGCCCCGGCAGGCCGGGCAGCCGCAACGTCACCGTCGCCGGCGCCGAGGAGACGAAGTAGAGCCGGTACGTCCCGGCCGGCAGCAGCGTCGTGGGCCCGAACGTCTTGATGTCCTCGTACGACCCGCCGCCGAGCGACGGCCACTGCGGGACCGGCATGAGGAACCGTTGCGTATCGCCCGACACCGACGTGGCGCCGCCGGCGATCGTCACGCCGCGGGCCTTGCCGTCCAGCCCGGCCAGGACGACGGCCGTCAGCGCCGCGCCGCCGCTCACCGCGATGCCGTCACCACCGCCGAACGGCGTCCGCAACGTCACCGCGCGCGGCACCCGCACGTCCACGGAGGCGGACCGCGCTCCGGAGACGACGGTGACTCCCGCGAGCAACGGCGCGGCCGCGGCGTCCGCGCCGGGCGCCGCTAATACACCGGCCGCCAAAGCCGCTACCGAAACGATCGCCCGTCTGGCCGGCATTTCGTACCCCCGTCTCCCGCGATGGATTTGTCGTTCGACGTCCCGCTGGGAGTTCCTCTTACGCGGTCAGACGCACGTGACGACGCCGCGGTTCACGACGCAGTGCTGAACTTCCGCGAACTCGCCGCCGATCCGGTGCGCGTGCAGCACGTACTTCGCCTCGCCCGCTGTCGCGCCGAGGTAGGCGCCGTCGATGCAGCCGGACCAGTAGCCCTGCGCGACGAAGGGTTCGGCGTAGCGCACGGTTCCGACGCGGGTGCCTGGGCCCTGCATCTCGCCGGCGGCCGTGAACGAGCCGACGATCGTGTCCCAGGGCGACGGTGCCGTGACGGTGGCGCACGCGCCGAAGTCGGGGCCGACCGAGATGCTGCCGGACAACCCCGCCGAGAACCGCACGGCGGACGCCGGGGTCGTGGTGGTCATGATGGCGGCCGCCGCGATCACAGCGGCCGCGGTGATGTTCTTCCGCATGAACGTTTCCCCCGTTCATTTCCGCGCGAAATGCGCGTCGTGCGGCGAGGTTAGGCCTCGCCGGGCGCCCCGCGCAAGAGATCGACGAGGAAATTGCGACTCGATCATGCCCCCTGGCCTGAACGTGCCCGCCGGCGCCCGCTCGGCGCCGCGCGTGGCCGCGTCCTGCGCGGTGCAGCGGGGCGGCCTCGGTGTGGCGCCGCAAACTTGTCACACCCCCGACCTAACGTCACCCGACATGACGGTGACCGCCATCCAGAGCACGCTCGACGAGCTCGGACGACCCCTGCGCGACACGACGTTCGTCGTGGTCGACCTCGAGACGACCGGCGGTTCGCCCGCCACGTCGGCGATCACCGAGGTTGGCGCCGTACGCGTGCGCGGCGGGCTCGTGGAGGGCGAGTTCCAGACCCTGGTCAACCCCGGGTCGGCGATCCCGCCGTTCATCGCGGTGCTCACGGGCATCACGGACGGGATGGTGGCGGGCGCGCCGCGGATCGACGACGTCGTGCCGGCGTTCCTGGAGTTCGCCCGCGGCGCGGTGCTGGTCGCGCACAACGCCGGGTTCGACCTGTCGTTCCTCAAAGACGCCTGCCGCCGGACCGGGCACGAGTGGCCGGCGTTCGAGTCGCTCGACACAGTCACGCTCGCGCGCCGCGCGCTCACCCGCGACGAGGCGCCGGACGTCAAGCTCGCGACGCTGGCCCGCGTGTTCCGCGCGCAGACCACGCCCTGCCACCGCGCGCTGGCCGACGCGCGCGCGACCACCGACGTGCTGCACGGGCTGATCGAGCGGCTCGGCAACCTCGGCGTCCACTCGCTGGAGGAGCTGCGAACGTTCTCGTCGCTGGTCCCGCCCGAGCAGCGGCGCAAGCGCTACCTCGCCGACGGCCTGCCGCACCGCCCCGGCGTCTACCTGTTCCGCGACGAACGCGGCCGGGTCCTCTACGTCGGCAAGTCGAAGGACCTGCGGACCCGCGTCCGCAATTACTTCGTCGCCTCCGAGCCGCGCACCCGGATGGCCGAGATGGTCGGGTGCGCGGAGCGGGTCGACCACGTCGAGTGCAGCCACGGCCTGGAGGCGGAGGTCCGCGAGCTGCGCCTGATCGCCGAGCACAAGCCGCGCTACAACCGCCGCTCCCGCTTTCCCGAGCGCGCCGTGTACGTGAAGCTCACCGCCGAGCGCTTCCCCCGGCTGTCCGTCGTCCGCAAGGTGACCGACGACGGCGCGACGTACCTCGGGCCGTTCGGCTCGACCCGCGCCGCGGAGCTGGCTACGGCGGCCGCGCACGAGGCGTTCCGGCTGCGCCAGTGCACGATGCGGATCACCCGCAAGACGGTCGCCCCGCCGTGCGTGCTGCGCGAGCTCGGCCACTGCGGCGCGCCGTGCGCCGGCGAGGAGAGCGAGGAGGAGTACGCCGCCCACGCCCGCGCGTTCACGGCCGCGGTCACCGCCGACCCCGACGCCGTACACCGCGCGATCCGGCGCCGGATCGACGTCCTCGCCGAGCAGCGCCGTTACGAGGACGCGGCCGCGCAGCGTGACCGGCTGGCGGCGTTCGTCCGCGCCGCCGCGCGCGGCCAGCAGCTCGCGGCGCTGGCGCGGGTGTCGTTGCTCGTCGCGGCGCAGCCCGACACCCGCGGCGGCTGGCACCTCGCGGTCGTCCGGCACGGCCGGCTCGTCGCCGCCGGTGCGGTTCCGCACGGGACCGACCCGCGCCCGCACGTCGACGCGCTGGTGGCGACGGCCGAGACCGTGCCACCACCCGGCCCCGGCCCGACCCCGTGCGCGACGAGCGAGGAGATGCAGGCCGTCCTGCGCTGGCTGGGCGTGCCCGGCACCCGGCTGGTACGGGTCGAGGGCGAGTGGGCGTCGCCGGCGTTCGGGGCGCCGCGGCTGCTCGCACTGTTCGAGGAGGCGTACGAGCCGGCGGCGGCGTTCGCCGACCGGCGCCCGCTGCGTACCGTCACCCGCCCGGCGAGGATGTTCGCGTGATCCGCCCGCTCACCCCCGACGACCACGCGGCCGCCGCGGCGGTCTACAACCACTACGTCACCGGCTCGACGGCGACGTTCCAGACCGAGCCGGTCACGCCCGAGGAGTGGGCGGCCGACGCGGCCGGCGACCCCGACCGGCACGGCGCGTGGGCTATCGAGAGCGACAGCGCGTTCGCGGGCTACGTCGTCGTGACGCCGTTCAAGTCGCGCTGCGCGTACCGCGACACCGCCGAGGTCACCGTCTACCTCTCCCCCGACCAGGCGGGCCGCGGCCTCGGCCGCGCCGCGCTGGCGCACGTCGACGCGCACGCCGCCCGCGCCGGCCTGCACGCGCTGCTCGCCGTCGTCTGCGCCGAGAACGCCGCGAGCCTCCGCGCCTTCGAACGCGCCGGCTACGAGCGCTGCGCGCTGCTCCGCGAGGTCGGCACCAAGTTCGGCCGCCTCCTCGACGTCGTCTACCTGGAGAAGCTGACGCGCCCGGCCGGCAGCAACGCCGCACCGGCGCCGTAGGGCCCGCCGGTAGCATCGGCCGCACTCGCGAGACCGGGAGGCGCCCACTTTGATCACCGCCGTAGTCCTCATCAACGCCGCCGTCGACGCGATCCCGGAGATCGCGCAACGCGTCTCCGACATCGACGGCGTCAGCGAGGTCTACTCCGTCGCCGGCGACGTCGACCTCGTCGCGATGGTGCGCGTGCCCAACCACGAGGACCTCGCCGACGTCATCGCCGGCCAGCTCAACAAGGTCGGCGGCATCCTCTCGACGCAGACGCTCATCGCGTTCCGCACGTACTCCAAGCACGACCTCGACGCGGCGTTCGCCATCGGCCTGGAGGACACCGACTGATGCCGCTCCGCCGCATCCGCGAGGACGAGTGGCAGCGCTGGCGCGACTTCCGTTACGCCATGCTCAGCGACGCCCCGAACGCGTTCGGCATGACGTACGCGGACGCCATCGCGCGCCCCGACGACGACTGGCGGACCCGCACCCGCGACCTCGCCACGACCGAGCACACGACGTACGTCGTCGTGGAGGAGGACGGCGAGTGGCTGGCCGGCGCCGGCGGTTACGTCGAGGACGGCATCCCCAACGTCTTCGGCGTCTGGACGCACCCGGACGCGCGCGGCCGCGGCCTCGCCGAGCAGTGCGTGCAGGCGATCGTGGACTGGGCGGCCGGGCTCGGCGCCGCCGAGGTCCGGCTCTGGGCCACCGACGGCAACGACGCCGCGCGCCGTGTCTACGACCGCCTCGGCTTCACCCCTACCGGCGCCACGCAGCCGCTCCCGCACACCCCCGAGCTGGTCGAGTCCGAGTACGCCCGCCCGCTCGGAACGGCTGACGCCTCCGCCCCGTCCCACTAGCATCGGCCGCCACCGACCTCCGGGGGGGACCATCCATGCGCACGCTCGTCCGGCTCGTGGCCGTCGCCGTCACCACGCTCGGCCTCACGCCCGCGCTGCAGGGCCACGCCTGGGCGTGCAGCTGCGTGATGCACCCGCAGCCGACCGAGGAGCAGCTGTACCGCGAGGCGGCGCAGACGGTGTCGCACATCTTCGTGGGCCGCGTCGACCGCGTCCGTCGCACCGGCGACGAGATGAGCGGCACCGACCACTACACGGTCACCGTCACCGAGACGCTGAAGGGCCCGGTGGTGACGCAGCGCCGGATGACGACGCCGGCGAACGGCGGCCTCTGCGGCGTGCAGCTCCAGCTGAAGAAGCCCATCCTCGCCTTCGACGACGGCAGCGGGCGGCTCGGCGGGTGCGACCCGGTGACGACGCAGGAGGACGTGCCGCGCCGGGCCGCGATCGTCCGCGCCGCGCTCGCCGGGCCGCAGATGCCGCGGACCGGTGGCGGGCTGCCCAGCGTCGCCCTCGTCGTCGTCACCGCCGCGGCCTACGCCGCCCGCCGCCGCCGCGCGACCGCGTAGCGAGACCCGCTACGACGCCAGCCGCTGCGACACCGCGACCCAGCGGTCCAGCGCCGTCGCCGCCGCCCCCGAGTCGACCGCCTCGGCCGCGCCGAGCAGACCGGCCGCCAGCCGCGTCTCCAGCGGCTCCGCCGAGGGCGTCAACGCCGCCAGCGCGGCCGCCGCATTGAGCAGGACCGCGTCCCGCACCGGCCCCTGCTCGCCGGCCAGGAACGACCGCGCGACCGACGCGTTGTACGCCGCGTCCCCGCCGCGCAGCGCCTCCACCGGCGCGAGCGCGATGCCCAGCCACCGCGGGTCCAGCCCCTCCTCGCTCACCCCGCCGTCCCGCACCACCCACACCCGCGACGTCGTCGCGGTCGTGAGCTCGTCCAGCCCGTCGTCGCCGCGGAACACCAGCGCCGACGTGCCGCGGTCGGCGAGCACGCCCGCCATCACCGCCGCCATCCGCGTGTCGGCGACCCCCACCGCCTGGTGACCCGGCCGGGCCGGGTTGGTCAGCGGGCCGAGGAAGTTGAACACCGTCGCGATCCCGAGCTCGCGCCGCGGCGCGGCCGCGTGCCGCAGCGCCGGGTGGAAGACCGGTGCGAAGCAGAACGCGATCCCCGCCTCGGCCGCGCACGCGGCGACCGCCTCGGGCGGCAGGTCGATCCGGACGCCGAGCGCTTCGAGCAGGTCGGCCGAGCCGCACGTGGACGAGGCGGCGCGGTTGCCGTGCTTGACCACGCGCGCGCCGGTCCCGGCGACCACCAACGCCGCCATGGTCGAGATGTTCACGGTGTGCGAGCGGTCGCCGCCGGTGCCGCAGGTGTCCACGACCGGGCCCTCGACCGGGCACGGCCTGGCCCGCGCGAGCATCGCCGCGACCAGCCCGGACACCTCGGCGGGCGTCTCGCCCTTGGCGCGCAGGGCCACCGCGAAGCCGGCGACCTGCGCGGGCGTGGCGTTGCCGTCCATGACCTCGGACATCGCCCACTCGGCCTGCTCGCCGGTGAGCGGCTGCCCCGCGAGCAGCGCGGACAGCACGCCTGGCCAGGCCGTCACGACGCGGCCGGCGCTAGCGCAGGAGGTACGTGTCGAGGCTCTTGTAGAGCGCCTCGCGGTCGACGTGCAGCAACGGCGAGATCTCCGCGATCCGCTGCAGCGCCGCCTCGAGCTGCGCGTGCGCGGCGATCGCCTGCTGCGCCGAGGTCGTGACGACGGCGTTGTACTCGTGCGAGAACACGATGCCGCAGCGCGGGCAGCGCCCGCCGGTGCCCTCCTCGACCACCTGGGCGAGCCGGAACGCCTCGCCGCAGTGCCCGCACCATGCCTCGGTGTTCAACTCGTTCGCTCCTCGATGGTCGCCGCGGTCGCGGCGAGCGGGGTGGTCATCAGCCGGACGGCGGTCCGCGCCAGCTCGATCGCGTCGATGGGGTGCATGACGACCGCCTCGGCCTGCGACCACTGCCCCAGCCACCGGTCGTCCCTGCGGCCGATCAGCACGATCGCGGGCGGGCAGTCGGAGACCTCGTTCTTGAGCTGCCGGCACAGCCCGAGGCCGCCGTTCGGCCAGGCCTCGCCGTCGAAGATCAGCAGGTCGGCCAGCCCGTCGTCGACCATCGACACGACCTGCGCGGCGGAGTCGGTGGCGACGTAGGAGAGCTCCTCGACGCCGGCCGCCGGCGACCGTCCGATCGCCAGCTCGACCTGGTCGCGGACGACCGGGTCGGTGGCGTAGACGAGCACGGTGGCCACGGGCGGAGGGGACCTTTCGTCAGTGGGGGCGACGCCGCGCGATGCTATCGCGAACGTGCGCCCACTCCGGTTTGCGGGCCGCGACACGGAGGCCGATACTGAGAACCGTTCTCAACGCCGTCCGCCCGACGGAACCGACCTGACCGAGGAGCGCCCATGACCGCCGACCTGCGGCTCACCCCGCAGCGCCAGGCGGTGCTCGACGCCCTCCGCGGGTCGCACGACCACCCGACGGCGCAGGACGTGTTCGACCGGGTGCGCCGGACCGCCCCCGGCATCGGCGCGGCGACCGTCTACCGCGCGCTCAACCTGCTCGTCGAGCAGGGCTACGCGCTCGAGCTCGCGCTCGGCGACGCGGCCGCCCGCTACGACGCCAACACCGCCCGGCACGACCACGTCGTCTGCGTCCGCTGCGGCGCCGCGGCCGACGTCGACGCGCCGTTGCCGCGCCAGCTCGCGAACGCCGTGGCCGAGGTGTCAGGCTTCGCCGTCACCGGCCACGACCTGCGCTTCCGCGGCCTCTGTCCGACCTGCCAGTCCCGCACCGCAACGCTCTAGGAGGAGCATCACGATGCCGTCGCTCGAGGGCAGCAAGACGCACGAGAACCTCAAGGAGGCGTTCGCCGGCGAGAGCCAGGCGAACCGCCGTTACCTCTACTTCGCCCGCAAGGCCGACATCGAGGGCTACCCCGAGATCGCGGGCCTGTTCCGCGACGTGGCCGAGGGCGAGACCGGTCACGCGTTCGGTCACTTCGACTTCCTCGCCGAGGTCGGCGACCCGGTGACGGGCGTCAAGGTCGGCAAGACGGAGGACAACCTCCGGTCGTCGATCGAGGGCGAGACCTACGAGTTCTCCGAGATGTACCCGGGCTTCGCGCGCACCGCGCGGGACGAGGGCTTCGAGGAGATCGCCGAGTGGCTCGAGACGCTGGCGCGCGCGGAGAAGAGCCACGCGGGCCGGTTCCAGAAGGGCCTCGACTCGCTCAGCGCGACCGCCGACGCCTGACGCGTGCACGTCCGCGCCCGGCCGCCTCGCGCGGGCCGGGCCGCGGGCGGCGACACGCCCTAGTGCCCTACGACGGCGGCGGGCCCGGCGATGCCTGGCGGGCCCGCGGCCGGGGCGCCCCGCACCGAAAGAACGGCCTGACATGAAGCCGATCACGCTCGACGACATCGAGCTCGACCACGCCGCGTACGGCGCCCGCCGCGCCGACGCGCGAGCCGCCGCGATCGCGTTGAAGAAGACCCGCCGCATCGCGCTCGGCGACGTCGTGACGCTGGTGTTCGAGAACCGCGACACGCTGCGCCACCAGGTGCAGGAGATGATCTTCGTCGAGCAGACGACCGACCTGGCGAAGGTCGGCGAGGAGCTCGACGTCTACAACCCGCTGATGCCGACGCCGAACGAGCTCTCCGCGACGCTGTTCCTGGAGTTCCCCGACATGGCGACGCTGAAGGCGGAACTGCCGCGCTTCGCCGGAATCGAGCACACGTTCTCGCTCACCGTCGGGGGCGAGACCGTGAAGGCGCGCGGCGAGGAGGGCCGGTCGAAGGAGGACTACACCGCGACCGTGCACTACCTGCGCTTCGCCCTGACCGACGAGCAGCGGGACGCGTTCCGCGACCCGGACGCGCCGGCCGAGCTGGCCGTCGACCACCCGAACTACGCCGAGAGCGCACCGATCCCGCACGACATGCGGCTGTCCCTGCTCGCGGACCTCGCCCTCGACTGAGCCGCGACGGTCCTGTCCGGGACGGCCGGTCTGCCGTACGCTGACCGCCTCGTCTCACCCTGGGGGGATCCCCATGTTCCGTACCGCGCTCTGCGTGGCGCTCGCCACGACCGCACTGGCCACCGCGGCGTCCGCCGCCGCGCCGGCGTGCATGAACGATCCCCGGGGCGACGTGGTGGTGGAGCGAACCAAGGTGACCGTGGACGCGCCGCACCTCGACATCGTCCGGGTGTCGGTGGCGCGGACCGCCCGCGAGCTGGTCGCGACGTTCCACACCGCCGGCGCCGCCCCCGGCAACGGCACCTGGTCGATGTTCTTCCAGTACGACAACCGGTACGAGTTCTACGCGCGGACCGTCCGCGGTGACGGCCTGTCCTGGGTGGTCGCGGATCCGCGCGGGGCGGCGCCCGGGAACTACGCCTATGTCGTGGACAAGCGCCAACCCCGGTCCCCTGTGCGGGACCTCAAGGGCGCGCGCGCCGACCACTCGCAGCCCGGCGCCGTGCGCATCCACCTCCCGTTGAAGGAGGTCGGGCCGGCGACCCCGAAGCGCGGCGCGACCGCGCGCGTGACGTGGGCGCGCGCCCGCCAGGCGCAGGTGAGCTCGTACACCGAGTACGAGGACTACGCGGGCTGCGGCTTCATCTACTAGGCGCGGCGCGGGCCCGGCGCTTCGGCGGCGGCTCGGGAACGGCGTCCAGCGCGGCTTGCAGCACGGCCCGCTGCACCCGCGCCTTCGCCTCCGGCTTCACCCTGGCCTGCACCGTGACGACCGGCGTCGTCGTGCCGTCCCGGAAGCCGGTGACGCCGAGTACCTGCGGCTCGGCGAGCAGCGCGTCGCCGAGCGACCCCTCGCCCTTGAGCGCGGCCATCGCTTCGGTGATGCGCGCGGCGACCGCAGCGGCGCTGCCGTCCGCGGGCACGGGCACGGTGACCGTCGCGACGTTGTAGCCGCGGGAGGAGTTGGAGACGACGCCGAGGTCGCCGTTGCGGATGTGGTGCAGCACACCGTCGTCCCCGCGCACCCGCGTCAGCCGCAGCGTCATCGACTCGACGGTGCCGCTGACGCCGCCGAGGGTCACCGAGTCGCCGACGCCGAACTGGTCCTCGACCAGCACGAAGAAGCCGGTGATGACGTCGCGGACGAGCTGCTGCGCGCCGAAGCCGACCGCGAGGCCGACGACGCCGGCGCCGGCGATGAGCGGGCCGAGCTCGAAGCCGAGCGCGCCGACGACCGTGAAGAACGCGATCGCCCACACGCCGACGCGGACGACGCTGACGAGCGTTCCGGACAGGGTGTGGGTGCGCTGCTCGAGCCGTTCGTCACCGACGACGCCGCCCGCCAGCCGGCGGACGGTGCGCGGGATCGCGCGGCGCGCGACGCGGACGGTCACCACCGCGAGCAGCAGGACGACGGCGGACCGGATGCCCGCGCGCGCGAACTCGGTCAGCGGGATGTCGAGCAGGCAGGGCGGGTCGCACCCCGGCGCCGGTGACGGCGTCGGGGTCTGGTACGGCAGCAGGATCGCGGCCTACTTGGGCTTGGCCGTGGGGCCCCGCCACGGGATGCCGACCGTGTGGGTCCAGCAGTTCGGGCCGGGGTTGTACGACGACAGCCGCTCGTTGCAGACCGGGCAGCTACGGACGGAGCTAGACGCCTTCGCCACTGGCTTGAGCGTCGCACCGGTGGGACGGGTGCCCGAGGCCATGCATCCTCCAAGAACGGAACGCCGTTCGGCATCCTATGGACTGAGGAGCGGGAGCGTCAACGAAAACCGCAGGTCAGCGGGCGGATTGCGGCATTTACGGCGCCGCGGCCTCCCAGCCCTCGTACTCGGCGCCGTGCCGCGACGCCAGCGACGTGAGCCGGGCCCGCGCCCGCGCCGCGTGCACCGCGGTCAGCAACGCCGTCTCGGTGGCGCGCACGATCCACGTCCAGCCGCCGTCGGAGGTGTCGATGCGGACGTCGTAGCCGTCCGCGCGAACCGCCGCGGCGAGCGCCTCGGCCGCCGCCGGGTCGTTGACGAGCAGCACGTGCCGCAGCAGCACCGGCTTCGTGAGGTCCGTGCCGGACGCGGCGATCGCCTCGACCGCCGCGCCGTCGCCGACCTCCACCGACTCGGCCCGGCCGACCTCGTGCAGCGACCCGTCGTCGACGAGAACGGGCGCGGGCTCGCGCTTGCGCCGGCGGAACAGCCCCACGTCAGGCGACCGCGGGCCGGCGCCGGCCGGGAGCCGAGCCGGCCCCGGCGGCGACCGCCGCGGCGACGAACGTCGCGCCGGTGTACGCGTACGCGTACGCCACGATCCGGTCGCCCTTGTCCTTGCACCCCGCCTGCGCCGGGTCGAGGGCCTTGCCGTCGGGCACGCCGCGTTCCAGAGACGCCGACAGCGCGGAGCCGCAGTGCGTGCGGCCGTACGTGACGTCCGATGCCACCGCGAGCACCGCGGCCGGGGGCCCGGCCAGCAGCACCAGCCCGCTGAGCCGCAACGCCGCCGCGCGCCACCCCGTGCGCGCCCCCGCCCGCCGCCAGGTGGCCGCGGCCGTCAGCACGGCGGCGAGCACCAGTGCGCCGAGCGGGACGTACCACCCCGACGCGTCGCCCGGGATGCAGTTGTCGCAGGCGAGGAGCCTCAGCGCACGTCCCACGTGTCGGAGCTGTGCAGCAGCTTCATCAGGTCGCCCGCGCCCTTGGTCGCGGTCGCCGCGGCCACCTGCCGGTCCATCTCCTCGCCGTACGTCGTCCGCTCCACGTCGCGGAAGATGCCGACCGGCGTGGCGCTCGACGGGCCGTGCGCGAGCCGGGACAGCGCGAACGCGAGCCCGGGGTTCTCCGAGTGCTCGTCGTGGACGAGCAGCGCGTCCTCGCCGACGTCGGCGACGTCGACGATCTCGCAGTTGCCGCCGACACCCATGATCACGCCGCGCTCGCCGTCGGCGCCGAACCGGATCGGCTGGCCGTGCTTGAGCCGGATCTGGAAGTCGTCGCGGGTGTCGCGGCCGGTGATGTTGAGGAACGCGTTGTCGTTGAAGATGTTGCAGTTCTGGTAGATCTCGACGAACGACGTGCCGCGGTGGGCGCTCGCCCGGCGGAGGACGTCGGTCAGGTGCGCCTTGTCCACGTCGAGCGTCCGCGCGACGAACGTCGCCTCCGCGCCGATCGCCAGCGACACCGGGTTGAACGGGTGGTCCACCGAGCCGAACGGCGTCGACTTCGTGACCTTCCCGAGCTCGGACGTCGGCGAGTACTGGCCTTTCGTCAGCCCGTAGATCTGATTGTTGAACAGCAGGATCTTGAGGTTGACGTTGCGCCGCATCAGGTGGACGAAGTGGTTGCCGCCGATGGACAGCGCGTCGCCGTCGCCGGTGATGACCCACACGTCGAGGTCGGGCCGCGTCACCGCGAGCCCGGTCGCGACGGCCGGCGCGCGGCCGTGGATCGTGTGGAAGCCGTAGGTGTTCATGTAGTACGGGAACCGGCTGGAGCAGCCGATCCCGCTGACGAACACCACCTCGTGCGGCTGGCGGTTGAACTCCGGCATCAGCGACTGCACCGACGCGAGGATCGCGTAGTCACCGCAGCCGGGGCACCAGCGCGCCTCCTGGTCGCTGGTGAAGTCCTTCTTGGTGAGCGCGACCGGCTGGTCGTCCAGGGCTGTCACTGTGTTCCCTCCTGGGGTCCCCGCGGCGCCGCGCCAGCGGCGGCGTGGGGTGCCCGAAGCCTCTCGATCTCGTCGGCGATCTCCTGGGCCGTGAACGGCCGGCCCATGATCTTGTTCAGTCCCTGCGCGTCGACGAGGTACGCCGCGCGGATCATCGTGACCAGCTGCCCGAGGTTCATCTCCGGGATCAGCACGGTGCGGTAGCGGCGGACCACGTCCTCGGTGTTGGCCGGGAACGGGTTGAGGTGCCGCAGGTGCGCGTGGGCGACGGTGCCGCCGGCGTTGCGGACCCGCCGGCACGCGGCGCGGATCGCGCCCCACGTCGAGCCCCACCCGAGAACGAGGATGTCGGCCTCGCCGGACGGGTCGTCCACCTCCAGCGGCGGGATGTCCTTCGCGATGCCGGCGACCTTGTCGCGGCGCAGCTCGGACATGAGCTGGTGGTTGGCCGGGTCGTACGAGATGTGGCCGGTGCCGTCCTGCTTCTCGATGCCCCCGATGCGGTGCATCAGCCCGGGCGTGCCGGGCACGGCCCACGGCCGCGCCAGCGTCTCCGGGTCGCGCAGGAACGGCCAGAACTCCTCGCCGTGGTTCAGCTCGGTCGTGAACTCGACCCGCAGGTCGGGCAGCTGGTCCTCGGCCGGCAGCTTCCACGGCTCGGCGCCGTTGGCGAGGAAGCCGTCGGAGAGCAGGAACACCGGCGTCCGGTACTTCGTCGCGATCCGGCACGCCTCGATGGCGGCGTCGAAGCAGTCGCTCGCCGAGTACGCCGCCACGATCGGCATCGGCGACTCGCCGTGCCGGCCGTACATGGCCTGGAACAGGTCGCTCTGCTCGGTCTTGGTCGGCAGGCCGGTAGAGGGGCCGCCGCGCTGGATGTTCACGATCACCAGCGGCAGCTCGACCGAGACGGCCAGCGAGATGGTCTCCGACTTCAGCGCGACGCCCGGACCGGCCGTCGTCGTGACCGCCAGCGCGCCGCCGAACGCCGCGCCCAGCGCGGAGGCCGCGGCCGCGATCTCGTCCTCGGCCTGGAACGTACGGACGCCGAAGTTCTTGTGCTTGGACAGCTCGTGCAGGATGTCGCTGGCCGGCGTGATGGGGTACGAGCCCAGGAACAGCGGCAGCCCCGACAGCCTCGACGCGGCCACCAGGCCGTACGCGAGCGCGGTGTTGCCGCTGATGTTCCGGTACATGCCGGGCTCCGCGCGCTGCGGCCGGACGACGTACGAGCTGGCGAAGATCTCGGTCGTCTCGCCGAAGTTCCAGCCCGCGTGGAACGAGCGAAGGTTCGCTTCCTTGATGGCCGGCTTGCTCGCGAACTTCTGCGAGACCCACGCCTCGGTCGCCTCGGTCGGGCGGCCGTACATCCAGCACATCATCCCGAGCGCGAACATGTTCTTCGTGCGCTCCGCGTCCTTCTTGCTGATCTCCAGGCCCTCGACGGCCTTCATCGTCATCGACGTGAGCTGCACCCGGTAGACCGTGTACGCCTCCAGGGTGCCGTCGTCGAGCGGGTTGGTGGCGTAGCCGACGCGCTCCATGTTGCGGGTCGTGAACGCGTCCTCGTTGACGATCAGCGTCGCGCCAGGGGGCAGGTCGCGCAGGTTGCTGCGCAACGCCGCGGGGTTCATCGCCACGAGGACGTCGGGCGCGTCGCCCGGCATGGTGATGTCCTCGGACGAGAAGTGGATCTGGAAGCCGGAGACACCGGCCAGCGAGCCGGCTGGCGCGCGGATCTCGGCGGGGTAGTCGGGCAGCGTCGCCAGGTCGTTGCCGTACGCGGCGGTCGCGCTGGTGAAACGGTCGCCGGTGAGCTGCATACCGTCGCCGGAGTCGCCCGCGAAGCGGATGACGACGCGGTCGAGCTCGCTGACCGTCTTGGTCGTGGTCATGAGGGCCCTTCAGGGAAGGTAGGGGCAGCACTCCGATTCTCGCACCCGATCCGGATGTGGGAAGGGTGAACGACCGCGTTCAGCCGGTTTCTGTCGCATCCGCCCCCTAGCATCGTGCGGGTGGAGGACGAGCGCGCCGGGCAGCCCGCCGGGGAGGCGGGTCGGTTCGGGCCGCCCGCAGGCCCGCCGTCAGGCCCGCCGCAGCCGCCGTGGGGCGCTGTTCCGCCCAACCCGCCGCCTGGCTCGCCGCAGCCGCCGTGGGGCGCGCCGCCCGGCCCGCCGGCTGCCGTACCACCCGTCGCGCCGCCGCCCACCCAGCCACCGTGGGGCGCGCCACCACTCGGTCCGCCGCCACCGGCCGCTGGCACTCCCCCGGTGGCGCCGTACGACGCGCCGCCCGCCCGCGCACCGTGGCCGCCGGCCACCCCGCCCCCCGGTGACCCGTACGCCGCGCCGGGAGCGCCGCCGCCCGCCCCGCGCCGGCGCCGGCCGTTCCCGCTCATGTGGGTCACGCTGCTGGTCGCGCTGCTCGTGCTCGCCGCCGACGTCGTCGTCCTCGCGCGCCGTGGCGGCGGCGGCTCCGCGCTACCCGCCTCCGTCGCCGTCGAACGCGCCCTGGTCGAGGAGTCACCCGAGCAGGCGGCCCGTCGCGCCCGCGAGCGCGACGCCGCGGTCGACGCGCTGTTCGACCGCCGCGCCGCGGCGATCCGCAACCGCGACCTCGACGCGTTCCTGCGCGACCTCGACCCGCAGCAGGGGGAGTTCGTGGCGCGGCAGCGCGAGGTGTTCACCTCGCTCGGCAAGCTGGACTTCGCGGCGTGGTCCTACGAGCGCGACGGCGAGTCGTACTCCCCCGGCGACATCGACTTCGCGCGCTACGGCGCCATCCAGGACGTCTGGCTGCCGGTGCTGACCCTGCGCTACCAGCTCAAGGGCTTCGACGTGGACGAGGTCGGCCGCCGCGTCGTCTACACGGTGGTCCGCCGCCGCGGCACCTGGTACATCGGCGGCGACACCGACCTGGAGAACATCACGTCGTCCGGCACCTCGGTCCGCGTCGACCCCTGGGAGAACGGCCCGATCGTCGTCGAGCGCACCAAGAGCAGCCTCGTGATCGGTCACCCCGAGGACCGCGCGGCCATCGGCGCGATCCGCAAGGAGGTCGACCGCGCGCTGCGCCACGTCGTCTCCTACGTCGGCCGCAAGCGGTGGAACCGCAAGGTCGTCGTCGTCCTGCCCACCGACGACGACGAGCTGGACCGCATCCTCGAGAATCCCACGACGTTCTTCGAGTTCGCCGCGGTCGCGCGCCACCTCACGACCGCCCCCCGCAAGGGTGAGGACGAGCGGCTCGCGGGGAGCCGGGTCGTCATCAACCCCGAGGGGTTCGAGGCGGACAGCGAGTTCACCAAGCAGCTGATCCGGCACGAGATCACGCACGTCGCGATGCTCGACCGGGTCGGGCCGCTCAGCCCGAAGTGGCTGGTCGAGGGCGTCGCCGAGTACGTCGGCAACGCCGGCGCCGGCCTCGCCACCGACGTCCTCGCCGCCGAGCTGGCCGAGGAGGTGCGCAAGAACGGCGTTCCCACGTCGCTGCCCACCGACAGCGACTTCGGCCTCATCAACGACGCCGGCATCGGCTACAACGGCGCCTGGCTGCTCTCCCGTTACATCGCCTCGCGCTGGGGCCGGGCCAAGCTGCTCGCGTTCCACGACGAGATGGGCACGCCCACCGGCCTCAGGAAACCCGGCGAGAAGCTGCCCGGCGCGCTGCGCAAGGTCCTCGGCATCACCGAGGACGAGCTGCTCGCCGGCTGGCGCCGGTACGTCCGCGCCGCGCTCGCCGACCTGGACAAGCTGCTCGTCAACCCCGGCAGCGGGTACACGCTCGCCGACCGCGGCCGGCTCACCGTCCGCGACCTCGCCGAGCAGGAGGGCATCCCCGCCAAGACCCTCACGGCGGCCGGGGTGGACCGGGTGGCCGCGGCGTACTGGCGGGACGGCGACGCGTCCGCGCCGCGCCGACGCGCCGTCACCACCGTCGTCGTCTCGCAGACCCACGCCGGGGCGGAGGAGGTCGAACGCCTGCTCGGCGCGCGGCTGCGACCGTTCGACGCCGGCCGCTTCATCCCGAACGGCCGCGTCTACTACGTCGGCACCACGATCCGCGGCCGGCACTACAACGAGACCATCGCGGTCGTCCGCACGGGCACCGTCGTCATCGAGGCGCGGGTGGCGGTGCCCGGCACCGGCAACCTGGCCGGCGAGACCCGTGCCCTCGCCGCCGCGCAGCTCGCCCGCTTCGCCTGACCGGTCGCGCGCCGACCCCGCCGCGCACCTGACACGATCGTCCGGTGACGTACCTCGACCACGCGTCCACCGTGCCGCTGCACCCGGCGGCGCGCGAGGTGCTGCTCGCGGCGCACGACGAGGGCTGGGCCGACCCGGCCCGCCTCTACGGCAGCGGCCGCCGCGCCCGCCTGCTGCTGGACGACGCGCGGGCCCGCGTCGCCGGCGCGTTCGGGGTGCGGCCGGACGAGGTGACGTTCCTGGCGTCCGGCACTGCCGCCGTGCACGCGGCCCTCGCCGGAACGCTCGCCGCGCGCGCCCGCGTCGGCGCGCACCTCGTCACCTCCGCCGTCGAGCACTCGGCGGTGCGCTCGTTCGCCGAGCAGCGGGACGCGACCATGGTCGGCGCCTCGCGCACCGGCCGCGTCGATCCCGGCGAGTTCGCGGCGGCGGTGCGGGAGGACACGGCGGTGGCGTCGTTGCAGCACGCCAACCACGAGGTCGGCACGCTCCAGCCGCTCGCCGAGGTCGCCGCCGCGTGCGCCGAACGCGGCATCCCGCTGCACACCGACGCCGCCGCCTCCGCCGGCCGCGTCGCGGTCGAGACGCCCGCGCTGCTCACCGCCTCCGCGCACAAGTGGGGCGGCCCGCCGGGCGTCGGCGTGCTCGTCGTCCGCAAGGGCATCCGGTGGCGGGCGCCGTTCGCGGACGGGTTCCCCAACGTCCCCGCGATCGTCGCCGCCGCCGTCGCGCTGGAGGCCGTCGTCGCCGAACGCGACGCCGAGGCCGCCCGGCTGTCCGCCCTCGTCGACCGCATCCGAGCGGAGGTCCCCGCGCGGGTCGAGGACGTCGAGGTCGTCGGCGAGCCGGTGGACCGGCTGCCGCACGTCGTGACGTTCTCCTGCCTCTACGTGGACGGCGAGGCGCTGGTCACGGAGCTCGACCGGCGCGGCTTCGCGGTCAACAGCGGGTCGTCGTGCGGGACCGAGAGCGGCCTGCCCAGCCCGGTGCTTGAGGCGATGGGCGTGCTGACCCACGGCAACGTCCGCGTCTCGCTCGGCCGAGACACCACCGGCGACGACGTCACGCGGTTCCTCGACGCGGTGGTGGACGTCGTCCGCGACGTACGGAGCGCGCTGTGACCGCCGACCTCACGCTCGACGTCCTCGGCCGCCGCTGCCCGATCCCGGTGATCGAGCTGGCGCGGCACATCGAGGACGTCGAGGTCGGCCAGGTCGTGGCGGTCGTCGCCGACGACGAGGCGGCGCGGGTGGACATCCCGGTGTGGTGCCGGATGAAGGGCCACGAGTTCGTCGGGACCGAGCCGGCCGAGACAGGCGCCCGCTACCTCGTGAAGCGCCTCCGGTGACGACCGGACGTCGCCGCTACGACCTTGGGGGACGTGATGAGCCCACGAGACCTGGACCGGCTCGCGGCAGCGAAGGCCGCTGACCTCGCTGCGGCGCGCCGGCGCGCGACCGATGCGGCGCGGAGCGCGAAGCAGGCCCAGATCGACGGCCTCGAGGCACGCGTCGCGGCGCTCGTCCCACACGTTCTCGCACGGGTCCAGCAGCTCGACCAGCGGCGGATCATCCAGGTCAAGGTGAGCGTCGGGCGGCGCGGCGTGGGCCGGTTCCTGCCGGACCGCACGGCGGTGGTCGGCGCCGTCCACCTCTTCGGCTACCCGAGGCCCGGCGTCACCGGTCCCGGCATTGCGCCACTGCCGGTCGCTCTCGCGAGCGACGGCTCGATCGTCGTCGGCGCCGGCTCGCACACCGTCGGCGAGTACGCGGCGCTCGTAGCCGACCACGAGGGCATCGGCCGCTCGGGGAACTGGACCCCGACGCGCCCCTTCTCGCTCGACGGCTTCCGCCTGCTCGCCGCGGAGCTGGAGGCACTGGCCGACGGCCCCGCCGACACCTGACGGCGAGGGGACGGCGCGGCGTTACGACAGGTGCTTGGCGACCTCCGCCGCCGCCTCGTCGCCGTAGGTCCCGGCAAACCGCGCGACGAACGACTCGCGCTCGATCGCGTACTCCTGCGTCCCGACCGTCTCCAGCACGTACGTCGCCAGCAGCGTCCCCACCTGGGCCGAACGCTCCAGGTCCAGCCCCCACGACCGCGCCGCGAGGAACCCCGCGCGGAACGCGTCGCCGACGCCGGTCGGGTCGGCCTTGCGCTCCTCGGGCACGACCGGCACCTCGATCGCGGCCTCGCCGCGCCGTTCCACGATGCAGCCCTTCGCGCCGAGCGTGGTGATGCGGGTGCCGACGTGCGCGAGCACGTCCTCGGCCGACCAGCCGGTCTTGCTCTCGATGAGCGCGGCCTCGTAGTCGTTGGTGATGAGGAACTCCGCGCCGTCCACCAGCGTGCGGATCTGGTCGCCCTCCAGCGACGAGAGCTGCTGGCTCGGGTCGGCGACGAACTTCAGCCCGAGCGCCCGCGCCTCCTCGGTGTGCCGCAGCATCGCCTGCGGGTCGTTCGGCGACACCACCACGAGGTCCAGGCCGCCGGCCCGCTCGGCGATCGGGCCGAGCTCGATGTCGCGCGCCTCGCTCATCGCACCCGGGTAGAACGTCGCGATCTGGCACTGGTCCGCGTCGGTCGTGCAGAAGAACCGCGCCGTGTTCTTGAGCTCGCTGACCTGAACGCCGCTGGTGTCTACGCCGTGCCGCGACAGCCACGCCTCGTAGTCGGTCCAGTCGCTGCCGACGGCGCCGACGAGGATCGGCGACTCGCCGAGCTGCGCCATGCCGAACGCGATGTTCGCCGCGACGCCACCGCGGCGGCGGTCCAGCTCGTCGGCGAGGAACGACAGCGACAGCCGGTGCAGCTGGTCGGGCAGCAGCTGGTCGGCGAAGCGGCCGTGGAACGTCATGAGGTAGTCGGTCGCGATGGACCCGGTGACGGCGATGCGCATCGGGCGAGCGTACCGGCGTGCGACGCTGCTCCTCGTGTCCGACCCGTACGGCGTCCCGCCCGAGCCGCCCGCCGAACGTTCCCGCCTCGGGTGCGCGGTGGCGCTGTTCGCGCTGTTCGTCCTCGGGTTCGTCGGCGTGCTGGCGCTGTTGTTCCTGCGTGCGCCGGACGGCGGTCACGACGCGCCGGCCGAGTCCGGGCTCACCCGGCTGCTGCGGGAGCCGCCGGGGTACGCGCCGCTGCCCGACGCCGGCTCCGGCGGCGGGCCGCTCTCGGAGGGCATGGCCGCGACGGCGCTCGGCCGGAACGACGTACCCGGCTTCGCCGACGGCGTGCTGCGGGCGTGGGGGCGCGGGCGCGGCGAGCCGCCGCGCGCCGTCGTCGTGCTGGCCGTCGAGGTGGGGACGCCGGACCAGGCGCTGGAGCTGCGCCGCGGCTACGTCGCCCGCGCGCTCGACCGGGGCGCGACGCCGTTCGCGACGCCGTTCGCGCTGGACGCGGCGGCGTTCCACGACCAGCCGGACGCCTCGGAGCGGCACGCGCAGCGCGTGGTGCTCACGCGGGAGAACGTGCTGTTCGTCGTCTCCGTCGTCACGCAGTCGCGGGAACGCGACACCAGCGAAGTCGTCCGCCTCGCGACCGCCCAGGCCGCCGTAGTCTGAGCGGGATGGCCCGATGCGCAGTCTGAGCTGATGGGTGGCGCCGGCCCATTGCGCTTTACCCTCTTGCAGCCGTCGATCGTTCGTACGGCTTAGTTTGGTGCCGCCGCGCAACAAGCAATCAGCGCTGTGGCGAAGCCTCGCCACCAGAACGACCGGCAGACTCGCGAGAGAGGGATTCAATTAGCGTCTGGACGGCATATGTCTTTGCGACTGGATCATCGATCGCTGCGAGTAGGCGTTCACCGGCAAGGATCTTCGAGAACTCAAGTGGCTGCAGAAAGTAGGCTCGCAGCTGGTCCGACGCGTTCTCGTGCATCCGCATGAATGTGGCACCGATGTAGCCTGCGAGCCCACCGCCTGCGACACCGAGAAGCGACGCGGCAACGGTGGCGGCGGCCGACTTCGCGAACGCAGCAGCAATTGCGCAGCCGAGGATAACGAGTAACCCGCTGCCAGCCGCCACCTGACCCACGCGAAAACTGTTCTCAGCCTGACCGGTCGCAATCTGATGGTAGTAGTCAAGTCGCTTCTGCGTTGCCGCCCATAGCGACGTGAAATCCGTATCCTCAGACGCCTCGGTCTTGGAGACAGCAGCTTCGGCAGCGTCCAGATCAGCGCGCGCCTTTTCAATCAACCGTCGGTCACGCCACCTACGCCGTAACTGAATCATGTAAAACATGTACCCGTAGAAGGCGACATAAGCGGAAAAACCACCGCCAATCGCAGCGCCGGCTACTGCGGATGTTGTACGGTTGTTCGACAGGACGAGAGCCCCTACGACTGCACCTCCCCCCACAGCCATGACGGTGGCGATCACGACGCGCACCTTGGCTCGTTGTGCGGTGGTGTACTCCGCCGATTCTCGCCACTCCGTTCGCTCAAGCGCCTGTTCTAGTTCGCGGGGGGTATACGTGGTGACGCGCTCCGCGCGGCGCCACCCTCGGCGGTGGCCGCGGGGTTGGGGATCATCCGCCACAGTTGCACCGCCTTTGCTTATCAGAAGTCGCTGAACTGTAACGGGTTGCACATGGGCTGACCAACTGCTGATGGGCTGCGTGCTCACCAGTGATCGAGCGTACCGTGACCGCGGTCTCACGCTTCGAGCACATTTCCCGCTTGGCGTTAGGAGAGGTACGTACGAACTGCGGAGACGCTAGACCCGCTCGACCAGCATCGACGCGCCCTGGCCGACGCCGACGCACATGGTGGCGAGGCCGCGCCGGGCGTTCTCCCGCTCCATCCGCCCGAGCAACGTCACCGTCAGCCGCGCACCGGAGCAGCCCAGCGGGTGGCCGAGCGCGATCGCGCCGCCGTCGGCGTTGACCGGCTCCTCCTCGATGCCGAGCCGGCGCAGGCAGGCGAGCACCTGGACCGCGAACGCCTCGTTCAGCTCGACCGCGTCGAGGTCGCCCGCCGACCAGCCGGCCCGGTCCAGCGCCTTCTGCGTCGCGGGCACCGGCCCGAGGCCCATCAGGTGCGGCTCGACGCCCGCCGCCACGTTCGTGACGACGCGGGCGCGCGGCGTGAGGCCGTACCGCTGCACCGCCGCCTCGCTCGCCACGACCAGCGCGGCCGCGCCGTCGGACAGCGGCGAGCTCGACCCGGCCGTCACGATGCCGTCCTCTTTGAAGACCGCCTTCAACGACGCCAGCTTCTCCAGCGACGAGCCGGGGCGCGGGCCCTCGTCGGCGTCGTTGCCCTCGACCGCGACGATCTCCGCGTCGAACCGGCCCGCCTTCTGCGCGTCCACCGCGCGGTGGTGCGACCGCAGCGCCCACCGGTCGGAGTCCTCGCGGGTGATGCCGTCGAGCGCCGCGACCTCCTCGGCGGTCTCGCCCATGGTCAGCGTGCGCTTCGGGACCGCACGCATGCTCGGGTTGACGAACCGCCAGCCCAGCGACGTGTCGAACACCTCGGGCGCCTTCGCCCACGGCGTGCCAGGCTTCGCCATGACGTACGGCGCCCGCGTCATCGACTCGACGCCGCCCGCGACGACGACGTCCGCCTCGCCGGCGCGGATCTGCGCGGCGGCCATCGAGACGGCAGTCAGGCCGGACGCGCAGAGCCGGTTGACGGTGTAGCCGGGTACGTGGTCGGGCAGCCCGGCGAGCAGCAACGCCATCCGGGCGACGTTGCGGTTGTCCTCGCCGGCCTGGTTGGCGGCGCCCAGCACGACCTCGTCCACGCGGTCGGGATCCACGCCGGCGCGGCGCACCGCCTCGCCGACCACGAGCGCGGCGAGGTCGTCGGGGCGCACTCCGGCGAGCTGCCCGCCGTACTTGCCGATCGGCGTGCGGACTCCGCCGACGAGGAACGCTTCAGCCATGCCGTTGAGGCTAACCCGCCTCGCGGATCAGTCCTGCGGGTCGACCGAGAACGCCTCCTGCACGCCGTCCTGCGCGGCCGCCGCCTCCTGCTCGTCGGGAACGGCCGGACCGTTGGGGTCGGAGCCGCCGGCGTCCTGGTCGAGGCCGGAGCCGCCGCCGTCCGACGCGCCGGCCCACGGCGTCTCGCCGCCGGACCCGCCGATCCCGCCGGCGGGCTGCGCGCCCTCCTGCTCGGACGCCGTGCCGGGCGAGCCGTAGTCGTTGCCCTGCTTGGCGCCGTCCGCGCTCATGTCGGACGCGGTCGTGGGCTCTCGGGTCTGATCGGTCATGCGCGCGTCGTACCCGACGCGGCGGCGGCGGAACCGGTAGGCAGGACACGGCGTCACACCCGCGACGATCATTCGAGCTGGGAGTTGGGTCATGGACCGTTCCGCACTCGTCCGCCGCGGCGCACCGATCGCGGTGTTCGCCGGCGTCCTCGCCGGGCTCACCGCGCTGGCCGTCCGCCCGGGCGGCGACCCGGCGCCGAAGCCGCTGGAGCCGTTGCCGATCGCGCTCGGCGCGCGATCCGGCGGCGAGGGCCGCGGCGCACCGGCCGCGTCGACCGCCGACATGATGTACGTCGCGGGCCGCATCGTGATCCCCGACCGGCTGCTCCAGGGCGTTCCCACCGAGGGCCCGGTCCACGACGTCACCCGCGGCGACGTCTCGGACGAACGCCTCCTCCGCCTCGCCCGCGCCCTCGGCGTGGTCGGCGTCGTGCGCCCCGACGACGAGGGCTGGGTGGTCGGCACCGGCGACCGCGTGCTGCGCGTGTACAAGCAGCCGGGCACCCCCTGGTACCTCGGCCCCGACAAGGGCGTCGCGGTCGCGCGGCCGATCGCCGAGCCGGTCACACCCAAGCCGGCGCCCGACGAGCCCGCCGACCAGCCCGCCGACCAGCCCGCCTCGGACCAGCCGGCCGACACGCCCGTCCAGTCCGACCCGATGCCGCCGGCCACCGCGAGCGACAGCCCGTGCGAGAAGGACTGCACGACCCCCGGCTGCCCGCCGCCGGCGCCCGGCACCGAGCCGGCCTGCGAGCCGGTCCCCGAGCCGACGAAGCCGCCGCAGCCGTCCGACGAGGAGGCGCGGGCTGCCGCGCAGCGGGTGTTCGACGCGGCCGGTCTCACCGACCCGGCGACCACCATCAACGACGCGTGGTCCGGCAAGGAGGTCGTCGGCGCGCCGCTCGTGGGCGGGCTGCCGACGTCCGGCTTCGAGACGCGGGTGACCGTCGAGCTCGGCGGCCGCATCCAGTACGCCAACGGCCACCTCGGCGGCACCGAGCTCAAGGGCGACTACCCGCTGCTCGCGCCGCGCGACGCCGCCGACCGCAGCGGCCCGTACGGGCAGCCGCGCGCGATGCACGACATGGCCTGCCCGGAGACCGACGGCGGCAGCCCGCAGCCGTGCCCGACTCCGGCGCCGCGGGAGGCGCAGAAGCTGCGGCTCGGCCTGGTGCTGTTCCACTCGTACGACCAGGCGCAGGGTGCGTTCCTGGCGCCGGCCTGGTTCCTGACGTTCGAGGGGTCGGCCTGGGAGGAGCCGGTGCTGGCGCTGCCGGACCGCTACCTCGCGACGCCGCCGCCGCCGAGCGACGGCGCGGTGCCGCCGGACGAGCCCGTCTCGGACGACGGCGGCAGCAGCTCGGGCGGCGGCTCGGCCGGCTCGACCGGCGCACCGGAGACAACCAAGTAGCAACGACGAAGGGGCGGCCCCGCGCGTGCGGGTGCCGCCCCAACGGACGTTGCCGGGCCTAGTGGAACGAGTCGCCGCAGGCGCAGGAGCCCTTCGCGTTCGGGTTGTCGATCGTGAAGCCCTGCTTCTCGATGGTGTCCACGAAGTCGATGGTGGCGCCGCCGAGGTACGGGCCGCTCATCCGGTCGACCACGACCTTGACGCCGCTGAAGTCGAGGAACGTGTCGCCGTCGAGCGTGCGGTCGTCGAAGAAGAGCTGGTAGCGCATGCCCGAGCAGCCACCGGGCTGCACGGAGATCCGCAGCGCGAGGTCGTCGCGGCCCTCCTGCTCGAGCAGGGACTTGACCTTCGCCGCGGCGGTGTCCGAAAGGACGACGGTCGAGGAGGCGGTCTGGGTCTCGGTCATGGGGCTCCCATTCGTACGACTGGCGACATGCGGTGCAACCGTGCGCGGCCGCTCCGGATTCCATGGTCCCACAGGCGTTCGCTACCGTCGCGACGTGCTCGCGGAGACGCCGGACCCGCCGTACACGGCGGTCATCTTCACGTCCGTGCGTGGCGCCGACGACGACGGCTACGCCGCCACGGCCGAGCGGATGAAGGAGCTGGCCGCGGCGCAGCCGGCTACCTCGGCATGGAGAGCGTCCCCGGCATCACGGTGTCGTACTGGGCGACCGACGAGGACGCCCGCGCGTGGAAGCGGGTGGCCGAGCACGTCGAGGCGCAACGCCGCGGCACCGGCCAGTGGTACGAGCGGTACCGCGTGCGCGTCGCGACCGTCCACCGCGCGTACGGAAAGGACTGAGGCTGCGTCTCGCAGGTCTCCCGTTCCCGCGCGGCGCCAGGCCGGCGCTCAGCCCGTCGCGGAACCGCGCGCGGTCGTCGCCGGCAACGCCAGCAGGCGACGCTGCGTCGTCGAACTCGTCGCGTCGCGAGCCGGTGTCAGTGGATTCACGTCAACTCGCGAACTCCATTGACGGCACGTTTCACAGTCCATAATCTGCCTTTGTCCCTCCGCTTTCACCGGGAAGAAGCGAGAAGCGGGGCGCGTGTTCGACCGGGGGAGGCTTCGCCGTGACCACGTATGGCCCCGCCGACGCCTTACGCGAAGCTCCCGCAGGCGCCCCCGGCATCTCGAAAAGACGCCCGCCGACCCGACGCGCATCCGTCACGCGGCACGGGAGGGGGTGACCGCCCGATCGGGCAGCCAGACCTGGCTCCGAACCGAAAGTCCCCGCGTGCTCGACGCCCGGTAGGCAAGGGTTCCGACGCGGTGCGTCGAAACCACCGACAACGGAGGACCTCGAAATGCTTCTCAAGCGCACCGCATTGGCTGTGACCGCAGCCGCCGCTGTCACCGTCGGCATGGCCACGCCCGCGAACGCCATCCCCAACCCGCTCGGCGCGGACGACGACCTGTTCTCGATCCATCTCGTCGTGCCCGACCCGGCGAACGCGCTGGCCCTGTGCTCGATCACCTACACGCCGACGAGCCGCGTCATCTTCACGAGCACCGGCCTGGCGGTCGGTACGGCGCACGAGTCAGGGCGGATGAGCGTCAAGTCCTCCGGCTGCTCGTCCGTGACGTGGACGACCGTGATCATCGTCTCGGACCAGTCGCCCACCCACGCGCCTCGCACCGTCGTGGCGACGGGCAGTACCACCGCCACCGCGTCACAGAACGTCCCCTACGCGATCGGCGTGCGTGAGGCAGGCGTCGTCACGGTGACCATGCTCGCGTCGTCGCGGCTGGGGAACTTCTGCTGGGAGGACCGCTACCAGGTCACGGCGCTCGGCAACCCGACGCCGGTCGACTCCAACCCCTGCTGACGGCTGGCCGACGGCTGGCGGCACGACTCCCGAAAGGTGGGCTCGATGACTCTCCGAGGTCGCTCGCAGCGTGTCGTGTCGCCAGCCCCAGTCGTCAGGCGCGTACGGGTTCCCGTCGCACTCGCGCTCGTGATCGCGGGGTTCTCCGCGGCACCCGGCCATGCCGCCGCGCCGAAGCAGACGATCCTTCGCGCCAGGTCGAGCGCGTCCGTGGACGTGACCTTCACGCGGCCGGTCCGACTCGACAACGACAAGGTGACCGTCAGCGGTGGCCGCAACTACGTCGGCTTCTACCTCCACCCGCTGAGCTCGTCCTACCCGAATGGCACGGGCAACATCTACCTCCAGGGCTACCGCGATTCCCGGTTCGACTGGCTACCGCTGCCGCTGGGCGGGGCGGACTTCCTGTCGTTCCCCCCGCGCACCGTCCCGGCGGGGCGCTACCGCCTCTACGCCCTCGGCGACGGGCCGGTCGAGGTTCGCATCCCCTTCACCGGCTATGCCGGCCGGACGCTGCACGCGACGCGACCCGCCAAGGTGGCGTTCGTCTCGAAGAACGTGACCAAGGACCTCCTCCCCGGTGGGCCGGCCAGGATTGCGACGCCCGGCACCGTGAAGGTGGACCTGCCGATCACGGTCGTCTCGAACAAGTCGATCTCGTTCACCACGAGCCAACTCATCACGCGCGGCACGGCTCGGACGACCACGAACAGCACGCCCTCCTGCATCGGCGCGGCCGAGCACCCCGCGTGCGTCACGGAGTCGAAGGAAGGCAACGGCGGAATCCACAGCGAGGATCAGATGATCTTTGCGGCCGCACCGCCGTGGCAGGGTATTTTCCTGCACAACTACGGTCGCTACTACTTCCCCGGTCAGATCAACGGCGGTGAACAGACCGCGCACTTCGTGCTCGCCGCGGCGAACACCATCGACCGCGCGATTGTCGCCGCGGTGTCGATCGGCCTCTAGGTATTCGCGCCGCGCGTCTCAGCGTCGCGACCACTCGGTGGCGACGCGGGCGGCCAGCTCCTCCAGCCAGCCGCGCGGCTCGGCCAGCGACTCCTCCACCGAACCGGCGAGGTCGGCGACGGCGTACGCCGCGTCCACGCCGGCCGTACCGAGCTCGCGCCGCCCGGCCTCGACCTGCCCGGCGAGGACGACGCACGGAACGCCCTCCACCTGCGCCAGCCGCGCCACCGCGGCGGGCGCCTTGCCGCGCAGCGACTGCCAGTCGAACGTCCCCTCCCCCGTCACGACGAGGTCGGCCAGCGCCACGTCCCGGGACAGCCGCAGCAGGTCGAGCACGACCGCCGCGCCGGGCCGCGCGGTCGCGCCCGCGAACGCCATCAACCCGGCCGCCAGCCCGCCGCCCGCGCCGGCGTGCGGCCGGGTCGCGACGCCCTCGGCGCCGGGCACGTCGCGGGCGACGACGGCGGCGTACCGGCGCAGCGCCGCGTCCAGCTCGGCCACCTGCTCAGCGGTCGCGCCCTTCTGCGGGCCGAAGCCGTACGCCGCGCCGTCCGGCCCGCACAGGACGTTGTCGACGTCGGCGGCGACCTCGACGGCGACGCCGGACAGTCGCGGGTCGAGGTCGGCAAGGTCGACGCGCTCGAGGGCGGCGAGCGCCGCGCCCCCGGGCCCGACCGGGTGCCCGGACGCGTCGAGCAGCCAGGCGCCGAGCGTCGCGGCGGCGCCCGCGCCGCCGTCGGTCGACGCGGTCCCGCCGACGCCGACGACGACCCGCCGTACCTCCTCGCCCAACGCCGCGCAGACCAGCTCGCCGACGCCGCCGGTCGAGGCGCGCAACGGGTCCACCGCGAGGTGCCGCCCGCACGCCGCCGCGCTCTCGACGACCGCGGTGCCGTCCGGCAGCAGCAGCCACTGCGCGTCGATCCGCCGCCCCAGCGGGTCCTCCACCCCTGCCGTCCGCAGCTCGCCGAGCGGGGCGAGCGCCGCAACGGTCCCCGGCCCGCCGTCCGCGACGGGGACCACCGTCAGCGCGTCGTCCGGGCGCTGCCGCCGCCACCCGGCCGCGATCGCCGCGCCGGCCTCGGCGGCGGTGAGCGTGCCGGCGAACGCGTTCGGCGCGACGAGGACCCGCATGGCTCGCAGTGTGCCCGCAACGCCGTCGCGCGAGCAGCGTCCGTTGCACGCGCAAGGAAGCAAACGGCCTCCGGAACGCGTTGTACGGAGCGTGGGAGACTCAGGGACCGTGACCACCGCCCCCGCTCCGACCCCGGTCGCGCTGCTGCTGCTCGGCCGCCGCGCGGACCCGGACTCCGAGCGCGGGACGCTCTGCCCGGGCGACCTGCCGGAGGCGAGCGACCCGGCTTTGGTCGAGCGCGCGCGGGCGGCGAAGGCGAGGCTCGGCGAGCGGGTGTTCGTGCTCGGGCACCACTACCAGCGCGACGAGGTCATCCAGTTCGCCGACGTGACCGGGGACTCGTTCAAGCTCGCCCAGGAAGCGGCCGCCCGGCCGGACGCCGAGTACGTCGTGTTCTGCGGCGTGCACTTCATGGCCGAGTCCGCGGACATCCTCACCAGCGAGCGCCAGCGCGTCGTCCTCCCCGACCTCGCGGCCGGCTGCTCGATGGCCGACATGGCGGCGTTGCCCCAGGTCGAGGACTGCTGGGACGCGCTGACCGACGCGGGCATCGCGGACCAGGTCGTGCCGCTCACGTACATGAACTCCTCGGCCGACATCAAGGCGTTCACCGGCAAGCACGGCGGCGCGATCTGCACGTCGTCCAACGCCAGGCGCGCGATGGAGTGGGCGTTCGAGCAGGGCGAGAAGATCCTGTTCCTCCCCGACCAGCACCTCGGCCGCAACACCGCCGTGCGCGACCTCGGCCTCTCACTCGATGACTGCGTGGTGTGGAACCCGTTCAAGCCGAACGGCGGCCTCACCGCCGGCGAGCTGCGCGCGGCGAAGGTGATCCTGTGGCGCGGCCACTGCTCGGTGCACGGGCGGTTCTCGTACGAGAACGTCGTCGAGGTGCGCGAGCGGGTGCCCGGCGTCGTCGTCCTGGTGCACCCCGAGTGCCGGCACGAGGTCGTGCAGGCGGCCGACCTGGTCGGCTCGACCGAGTACATCATCAAGACCGTGCGGGAGGCGCCGGGCGGGACGGCGTTCGCGATCGGCACCGAGCTCAACCTGGTGAACCGGCTGGCCAGGGAGCACCCGGACAAGCCGATCACGTACCTCGACAAGACCGTGTGCTTCTGCTCGACCATGAACCGCATCGACCTCCCGCACCTCGTCTGGGCGCTGGAGAACCTCGTGGCCGGCACCGTCGTCAACGAGATCACGGTCGACCCGGACACGCGCGCGTACGCCCGGCTCGCGCTGGACCGGATGCTCGCGCTGCCGGGGCCGTCGGCGGCGAAGGACTGACGTGACCGAGACCGAGCAGCCGCCACGCGGCAAGGGCCGCCCGACCCCGAAGCGTTCCGAGGCGCAGAAGGCGCGCAAGCAGCCGGTCGTCACGCCGCGCGGCACCGCGGCGAAGGGCGACAAGCGCGCGGACAAGGCCGAGCGGGCCGCGGCGCGGCGGCGGATGCGCGAGGCGATGCGCACCGGCGACGAGCGCTACTACCCGGCGATCGCGGCCGGCCCGGAACGCGCGCTGGTGCGCGACGTCGTGGACGCCCGCCGGTCGATCGGGTGGCTGGCAATCCCCGGCTGGTTCCTCGGGCTGCTGTTGACGCTCGTTCCCGCGCCGGCCGCGCAGGCGGCGGGGACGCTGATGTTCCCGATCGTGGTGTTCATCCTCATCGGCGACTCGATGGGCGCGGCGCGCGACGTGCGCAAGGCGCTGGACGCGCGCTGGCCGGACGGCACCAAGCAGCCGCGCAAGTCGCTGACCTGGTACGGCATCGCGCGCAACACGCAGTTCCGCCGCCAGCGCATGCCCCGCCCGCGCGTGGAGCGCGGCGGCGCGCTCCCGCCGCAGTAGCTTCTCCACGCTCCGGCCTGTCCTCTCGACGCCTCGTCGTGCGCCGTACCCCATGGAGACGGCGGTGAGTGCCGACTCTGCACGCTCCGTTCTATAGTCGAAGCGCCGGTTTGCCACCTGATGGGGCGAACGGGCCAAAAGGAGCTCAGATGACGAGAGCAGCACGCCTGGATGACGTCCGAGCGGCCACGGTCCGCTCGCTACAGCGACGCCTCGCCCGGTCCCGGCCTGGTAGTCGCGACGCGCTGGTCATCGAGAAGGCGATCGACTACGCGCTGAGCTCGAAGCGCAGCGCGACGAATGACGCGTTCCTCGAGCACGATGCCGTTCGCAACGCGTCGGTCGCAGTGCAGCGTTCGAGCGCCGCCGAGGCGCGCGCCGTGGCCGATATCGCCGCCGGGTGCGCGCCGACCGACCTCGCATTCCACGGCGGGGTCGTGACGAACCTGTACAGCGGGACCCCGCGTCACGGCAACCCGTCTGACGTTCCGCCAGGACGCCACACCGCGGGGCCCGCCGGACGCATCGCCGGTACGGCGATCGTCACGAGCGCGAACCCGCCCGAGGAGCACGCCATCGCCGTCGACCTCGCGCGGCGGATTTCGGCCGCGGTCCGGCGCGACGTCGGCGCGCTCGGCGAAGAGGTGCTCAGCTGCCTTCTGCACGAGGAAACCGTAGGAGAGGCCGCGGCGCGGCTCTCCGTCTCCACCCGCACGATCGTGCGGCTGCGCGCGAAGGTTCGCGAGGTAGCCGAGTCGGTGGTCGCTGACGCCGCCGCCTGACCGATGCCACGAGACCACTCCCCACCGCCGAAGGGAAAGAACGATGGAGAACTCGATTCCGGCCGTGCTCGCCGGCCGCGCGTTGCGCTCTTTGCGCGACTCCGGCTACAGCCTCGCCGCCGCGATCGGTGAAGTCGTCGACAACTCGCTGGAGGCGAAGGCGAACTCGATCCACGTGCGGCTCAACGAGGACGCGGAGTCGCACGGACGCCCTCGCGTCGGCGCGATCGCGATCGTGGACGACGGCGCCGGGATGGACGTGGACACTCTTCACCGCTACCCGCAGATCGGGTTCTCGACCCGCTACATGTCCACGACCACGATCGGCAAGTACGGCGTCGGGGCCAAGCTCGCCGCGCTCGCGTACAGCGAACGTCTCGACGTCTGGAGCAGGACCCACGGCGACTCGCCCTGGATGCACGTTTACTTCGATCTCGCAGAGGCGGACAGCTCTTCCGCGGCCGGCGTGGAGGCCACCATCGCGGCGCCGACCGAGGCACCCGTTCCCCCGGCCTTCGTAGACCTGCTACCGCAGTCCTCGGGCACGCTGGTCTTGTGGTCGCGAGTGGACCGGCTCGAGGCCGGCCGGCACGCATCGGACGCAAACACGCTGCGGGTCGCGGTCGAGAAAGAGCTCGCGCGCATGTTTCGCTACTTCATCGACAGCGGCGTCGAGATCTGGGTCAACGACACGCGGCTGCTGGCGCACGACCCGTTGCTTCTCATGGACGGAACGAACGCCGACCGGATCCTGCGCCGGCACTACCAGCGTGCAAAGGTGGACCCGTCGTTCCCCTTGAAGCATCACTACCCGGCAAAGGTCATCGCCGACGAAACTCTCGCGTTCGCCGGCAGCAGCGTGCGGCTTCGGCTGACGGTGTACCCACCTGAGGTCGTGCGTCGCCGCGGCATGGGCGGCGATCAGCTCGCGACCGCGCTCGCGGTCCCCGACAACGAGGGCGCGCTGTCGTTCGTGCGTCTCAACCGCGAGATCAATTACACGAACGTGCCGAAGATCCTGCCGTCCGGAGTCCTCGAGCTCGACCGCTACATCGGGATCGAGATCAGCTTCACGCCAGAGCTGGACGACTACATGGGGGTGCGCAACGTCAAGCGCGGCGTGGAGCCGCACGGTGACCTGCGCGCGCTGATCAGGACGCAGCTGTCGCGTTGGATGCCACAGGCGCGCGAGGAGATCAAGCGACTCTGGGGCGAGGCTTCTCGCCGCCAACGGGACGCGGCCGGCGAGCACGCGTCCATCACGAACCGGCTGAAGAACGCGGACCGCACCCTTCCGGGTGGGAAGGCGCGACCGCCTGCGCCGGACCGCGAGAAGGAGATCCTGAACAACCTCGCCGAATCGGCGGGACACAGCGGGCCGGCGGCGAAGGCCGCGTATCTCGCGCGCATCGCGGAGCTTCCGTACGTGATCGAGAGCGTGGATTATCCGGGTCACAGCTTTCTCGAGATCCAGCACCTGAGCCATCAGATCATCATCATGATCAACCAGCGTCACCCCTTCTATCAGGATGTGTGGCAGCCGTTGCGCACCATCGCCGAGGCGCCCGCCGGGACCGTGAGCGGGGACGAGGCGACGGCGGCCGCGCAACGCACGGTCGATGCCCTGACCCTGCTCGTGACGGCGTACGCGAAGGCAGAGTCCATGGACCCGCAGCCGGACAAGTTCGTCGAGCTTCGAGACGACTGGGGCAAGTTCCTCCGCTCGCTCCTCGGCAACGTACGGCCGTAGCGAATGCGCGGCGGAGCTGACCCGGCCGACCGGACCGGTGTGTCTGCTAGCGAGGTCGAGGAGGCCGCGCGCGCGACGGGGTACGACGTCTCGGTTGCCGGTGATCTCATGTGGCTGCGCCGCGCCGGGTCACCGTTCTCCTTCGCGGTGGAGGCAACGGGCGGCAGCCTGTTCGCGTACGCGTACTGCCGGACCTTGTCGGCGGACGCGCCCGGCGACCGGTCGGATCTCCACGACATGCTGTCGCTGGCCCTCGCGGCGAATCTCCGTGCCACCGGGTACGCGTCGTCGCGACTCGTCACAGTTGGCCACCCCGTAGTCGACCTGCCGGGGGAGCTGTACGCGAGGTATGTCGTAGTCGAGCAACAACGGCACACCGCCGCTCCTCGTCAACCACTGTCGAGATGGCGACCGAGCTGGTCGTCGCGGGCGAGTTCGCGCTCCTGTTCCTTCGGGCCTGTTACGACGGCGAGCCCGGCTGTCGTAGCGCGAAGGAGACCGACACCGACGACCTCGTGTCGTGGGTCGCGCAGGTCGAACGTGCGGTACGCCGGACGAAGCAGCGGGCAACGTACGGGCGCCGCAGGCAACCGAACTGGATGCACTTCCGGTCCGACGACGGGGTCTCGGTGTTTCGCAGCGAGTCGCTCGCGGGGGCGTTCGGCGCCATCGCGCGGAGCCGCGAAGGCGAGTTGTTTCTCGCCGACGCCAGCGGCGTCTTCCGCCGGACGACCGACGGCTGCATCCGGACGTTCGTTCCCGCCCGCACCATTCGGGCGGCGGTCCGCGCCTTGACAGCGCTCGAAGGAAAGCCTCCCGTCGGCGCGGCGCCTACGTTGATCGCGTTGGAGAACGGCGTCGCCGTCATCGGAGGCGAACACACCGTCTTCCTGCCGGCGGAGTGCGGCCGGCGTGCCTACGACGTGGCGCTCGACGCGATCCGACAACGCCGCGACGCCGAGAACGAGCTCCTGATGGCCGACCGGGCGGTGCGATGGGCACCTCACGTGCCTGGCGACGTCTTCGAACGGCTCGTGATGGCGCTGCTCATGAGAGAGGACGGCGTGTCGTGGGTTGCGCCGGTCGGCGCGTCTTCCGAACGGGACGGTGGCCGTGACCTCCTGGTCGAATGGACGACGCCCATACTCCCGACGGAGCGCGCGGACGAGTCGCACCCTCCGACGCGTCGACGCAGGCTGATCGTGCAGATCAAGTCCGATGCCGCTCCCGTCGGAGTATCACGTGTGACTGCCATCTACGACACGATTAGGCACCACGAGATGAACGGCTACTTCCTAGTCGTCCGGTCCCGCTTGACAGCGCCCCTCGTGGACAGGCTCTACAAGATCCGCGCCGACGGTGAGTACTACGCGGGTTGGTGGGACCGGTCGGACCTCGACGCCCGGCTGCGACGCAACCCCGACCTCGTCGAGGAGTTCGGCGCAGTGGTCTCCTTCGCCGCCGAATCCGACACGTCGTAGCCGCCTACTCCGCGGGCTCCAGCGACATCGGGCCGTAGACCTCGCGGTCGTCCTCCAGCAACGTCACCGCCCGCGTGCCGCCGTCGAGCAGCTCGCGCCACGACTCGCCGAGCCAGGTCTCCGCGTCCGCCTGCGAGGGGAACTCCTGGCTCGCGCCGCCGCCGTCGTACGTCCATCGCCACGCCATGCGGGGGACGCTATTCGACGTACGCGCTCGACGTGCCGTACGACGCGCGCACGCTGAGCCGGCAGACATCGGCGTCGTGCGGCCACTCGATCCAGTCGGAGCCGTAGCCACCCTCGAGGTGGAACGACCGGCCGCTGACGAAGCAGGTCAGGTCGGCCGAGCCGTAGCCGGACCAGGTCGACTGGCCGAAGAAACCGTTCGGGTTCGGCTCGAGCGCGACGATGCACTCGGCGTTGCCGTTGGTCGCCTCGACCTCGCACGAGCGGACGGCGACCTGGGGCGCGACGCCCGCAGAGGCGGGGGCGGCGGGGAGCGCGGCGGCGACGGCCACCACGGCGAGCAGGGTGCGGACGCGCACGGTGTTCTCCGAGGGGTGAGGGGGTTGTTCGCTTCCTTCATCGGCTCGGCCGGCCCGCGACTTGGGTGCTACTGTCGCCGCGACAACTGAACATCGCGACGCCCGCGGGGAAAGCCGGTCCAAATCCGGCGCTGACCCGCAACCGTAGACCCGGCAGCACGCCGGGTGAGCCGGAACGCCCGAGGTCGTCGCACACATGGCTCCACTGACAACCGTCGTGGAATGCGGGGCAGGAGCCCGGACTACACGTCCGATACCGCCCCCTCTCGCGTGCAGCGAAGGGGGCGTCGTCGTTCTCCCGGGTGCGCTCCTCGACCAGAAAGGGACCCCGGGTGCGGCTCCTCCGACCCACGTTCACCGCCGGGCTGGCGCTCGCCACCGCCCTGGCCATCCCCGGCGTCGGCAACGCCGCCACGATCACCCCCGAGCAGGCCGCGGACTACGGCGCCGGCTACCTCGGGCGGCTCATGGACCCGACCGACTACGTGCCGGCGCTGTCCGGCGCCAACTACTCCGAGACCGCCCTCGCGGTGCTCGCGCTGGTCGCCGCGGGTGTCGGCGAGGCGCAGGCCGCCGAGGCGACGGAGTTCCTCTTCGACAACGTCGACGCGTACGTCGTCCAGGGCGGCGCCGACAACCCCGGCAACCTCGCGCAGCTGATCATGGTCGGCCACGCGCGCGGCCTGGACACCTCGGCGCTCGTCACGCGGCTGCTCGCCACGAAGCGCACGACGGGTCCCGACGCGGGCCTGTTCGGGGCCGGGGACGCGACGTACGACGGCGCGTACCGCCAGGCGCTCGGCCTGCTCGCCCTCGCCGCCGTCGGGCAGACCGACGCCGACGCCGTGGCGTGGCTGGTCGCCGAGCAGTGCCCGGACGGCGGCTGGATGGGCAACAACCCGGACCAGGACGCCGCGTCGTGCCCGGCGTTCGACTTCGAGACGTTCGTCGGCGAGGACACCAACGGCACCGCCCTCGCCACGCAGGCGCTCGACGCGCTCGGCGTGACCCCGGGCTTCGACGCGCGCGACTTCCTCGCGGCCGCGCAGAAGGACGACGGCGGCTTCGGCTTCGTCCCCGGCTTCGACAGCGACGCCAACTCGACCGCGCTCGCGATCCAGGCGCTGCTCGCGCTGGGCGAGGACCTCGGCGACTGGTCGGCACCGGACGGCACGCCGTACGCGTTCCTGCTGTCGCTGCAGCTGCCGAACCCGCCGGCCAAGACGGCGGGCGCGTTCGCGTTCCAGCCGGGCACCGGCGGGTCGCTGACCGCGAACGTCTTCGCGACCGTGCAGGCGGTGCCGGCGCTGGCCGGGGACCCGTACCCGATCGCGCCACGCACGCTGGTCAACACGCTGCCGCTGCTCCCCACGCAGGTCGCGCCGACGACGCCGCCGGCCACGCCGGGACCGACGACGCCGCCGCCGGTCCTGCCGTCGGAGGTGCCGGTCACGCCGCCGGCCCCGGTGCCGGCGCCGACCCGGGTCGTCAACGCCGCCCCGGTGCCTGAGCTCCCCGCGACCGGCTCGATCGGCGAGAAGCCGTGGGACGCCAACGGCCAGGTCGTCTTCGGCCTCGGCCTGATCGGCTACGGCGTCCTGGCCCTTGCCGCCGCGCGGTTCATGACCCGCCGGCGGGACGGCCTGGCCGGCTGATGGCGTACCGGGCGCGGACGGCGGGAGTCGCGGCGCTGGCCGCGGGCTCGCTGCTGCCCGCGGCCGGGCCGGCGACGGCCGCGGAGTGCGTCCGCGTGGTCGTGGACTACGGGACGTTCGAGGGCGCGCCCGCCGGGCCGACCGTGCGCTGCGCCGACGTCGGCTACGGCGGCACGGCGGCGGACGCGCTGCGCGGCCGGGCGCGGTACAAGGGGAACTTCCTCTGCGCCATCGACGGGTACCCGGAGTCCGGCTGCGGCGACGAGCCGCCGAGCCCGTACTGGTCGATCTGGTACTGGTCCGGCGGGCGGTGGGTGTACTCGCAGGAGGGCGTAGGGACGCTCGAGGTCGCGGACCGCGACCGCGACGGGCACCCGGACCCGTTCGGGTTCCGGTACCACGCGGTGGACCAGCGGCAGGCGCCGCGCTACGACCCGTCGTACCCGAAGCCGACCCCGAAGCCGACGGAGCCCGCGCCCAAGCCCACGACGAAGCCGGCGCCGCCGGCGCCGTCCGGTGGGGAGACCAGCGCCGCTCCGGCGGCGGATGGTTCGCCGCGCGCGGTGCGCACCAGCCCCGGCAACGGCGCGGGGGTCACGGCGGCCCCGGACGGCGCGGCGTCGGCGGCGGCCGGGACACCGGCCGCGCCGGGCGCGCCGGGCGCGCTGGCGACGGTGACGGCCGGCGAGACGGCGACGGCGCCCGCACCGGCCACCGCGGGCGGCCCGCCGTCCGGCACCTCGGGCGTCGATGACCCCTCCGTCGAGCAGGCGGGCGAGCTGCCCGCCCGGCCGGACGAAGGCGGGTTCCCGGTCGGCACGGCGGCGGCGGGCGTGCTCGCACTCGGCCTGCTCGGCGCGGCGGTGTGGCGGTTCAGGAAGCCGGCCGCGTGACCGCTGCCCTCCCCCGGCACCTGCACCCCGGCGCGTGGTGGGTGTGGTCGATCGGGCTCGGCGTGGCCGCGACCCGGACGACCAACCCGGTGCTGCTCGCGCTCGTCCTCGGCGTCGCCGGCTACGTCGTCGCCGCGCGGCGCAGCGACGCGCCGTGGGCGCGGGCGTACGTGGCGTTCCTCAAGCTGGGCGCGTTCGTGCTGGTGGTGCGGATGCTGCTGCAGATCGCGTTCGGACAGCCGCTGCCGGGCACGGTGCTGTTCCGGCTGCCGGAGGTCGACCCGCCGCGCTGGCTGGCCGGTATCCGGCTCGGCGGCGCGGTCACGGCCGAGGCCGTCGTGGGCCAGCTCTACGCCGGCCTGCGGCTCGGCACGCTGCTCGCCTGCGTCGGCGCGGCCAACGCGCTCGCGTCGCCGTACCGGCTGCTCCGCGCCCTGCCCGGCGCGCTGTACGAGGCCGGCGTCGCGGTGACCGTGGCGCTGGCGTTCGCGCCGCAGGCGCTCGTGTCGGCGCACGCGGTGCGCGAAGCGCGCCGGCTGCGCGGGCGGGCGACCCGCGGCCCCGGGTCGTTGCGCGGGCTGGTCGTGCCGGTGCTGGAGGGCGCGCTGGCGCGGTCGGTCCAGCTCGCCGCGTCGATGGACGCGCGCGGCTACGGCCGCCGGGCCGGGCCGCCGAGCCGGGCCGCGGCCGCGGCGATGTTCGGCGGGCTGCTGACGCTCTGCGTGGGGACGTACGGCCTGCTCGACCCCTCGACGCCGCCGGTCCTCGGCTTCCCCGCGATGGCGGCCGGCACGGCGCTGCTCGGCTACGCGCTCGTCCGCGGCAGCCGGCGCGCGGCGCGCAGCCGGTACCGCCCGGACGTCTGGCGCTGGCCGGAGTGGGCGGTCTGCGCGGCCGGGCTGGTGCCGCCGGTCGCCCTCGCGCTGGTGGACCCGGCGGCGTTGCAGCCGTCCACGAACCCGCTCGTCGCGCCGGCCGTCCCGCTGCTCGCAGTGCTGGGCGTGCTGGTCGCGCTGGCGCCGGCGTTCGTGGCGCCGCGGCCGCCGAGCACGTTGCCGCGCACGCTCCGGGCGGCGACGGCGTGATCCGCTTCGAGCAGGTGACGTTCTCCTACCCGGGCGTGGCTCGGCCGGTGCTGGCCGGCGTCGACCTGACCATCCCCGAGGGCGAGCTCTGCCTCGTCGTCGGGCGCACCGGCTCCGGCAAGTCCACGCTGCTGCGCGCGGTCAACGGCCTGGTCCCTCACTTCTCCGGCGGCACCCTCACCGGCCGGGTGAGCGTGGACGGCCGCGACACCCGCGACCACCCGCCGCGCGAGCTGGCCGACGTCGTGGGCTACGTCGGCCAGGACCCGGACGCCGGCTTCGTCACCGACACCGTCGAGGACGAATTGGCGTACGCCATGGAGAACCTCGGCCTCGACCCCGCGACCATGCGCCGCCGGGTCGAGGACGTGCTCGACCTGCTCGGGCTCGCCGACCTGCGGCAGCGCGCGTTGCAGACGTTGTCGGCCGGCCAGCAGCAACGCGTCGCGCTCGGCTCCGTCCTCACCGCGCACCCGCAGGTGCTGGTGCTGGACGAGCCCACGTCGGCGCTCGACCCGCCCGCCGCGGAGGACGTGCTGGCCGCGTTGCACCGGCTGGTGCACGACCTCGGCCTCACCGTGCTGCTCGCCGAGCACCGGCTGGAACGCGTCGTCCAGTACGCCGACCGCGTCGTCGTCGTGCCCGGCGACGGCACCGTCTCGGCCGGCGCACCGGCCGACGTACTCGCGACCGCGCCGGTCGCGCCCGCGGTGGTGCGGCTCGGGCGGCTGGCCGGGTGGACGCCGCTGCCCCTGTCGGTCCGCGACGCGCGGCGCGCCGCGGCGTCGTTGCGGCTCGCCCCGCCGGTGCCCGACGCCCCGCCCGTCCCCGGCGAGGTCGTCGGCTCGACGTCGCGGCTGACCGCGCGCTACGGCGACCTCGCGGCGGTGCGCGACGTGACGCTCGACGTGCGCGCGGGCGAGGTCGTCGCGCTGATGGGCCGCAACGGCGCCGGCAAGACCACCCTGCTCTCCCACCTCGTCGGGCTGCGCAAGCCGTCCGGCGGCGCGGTGACCGTGCGCGGGGTCGCGCCGCACGCCGTACCGAGCCGGCGGCTGGCCCGCTTGGTCGGGCTGGTCCCGCAGGACCCCGGCCGGCTGCTCTACGCCGACTCCGTCGCCGCCGAGTGCCGGCAGGCGGACCGCGAGGCCGAGCTGCCCGACGGCACGACCGCCGCCGTGCTGGCGAGCATCGCGCCCGACCTGCCGCCGGACCGGCACCCGAGCGACCTGTCCGAGGGGCAACGCCTCGCGCTCGCGCTGGCCGTGGTGCTGGGCGCCGAGCCGCCGCTGGTGCTGCTCGACGAGCCGACCCGCGGCCTCGACTACGCCGCCAAGACCCGGCTCGTGCCGGTACTGCGGTCGCTCGCCGCGCGCGGCCACGCCGTCGTCCTCTCGACGCACGACGTCGAGCTGGCCGCCGAGGTCGCCGACCGGACTGTGGTGCTCGCCGACGGCGAGGTGGTCGCGGACGGGCCGACGCGCGAGGTGGTGCGCCAGTCGCCGGCGTTCGCGCCGCAGGTCACCAAGGTGCTCGGCGGCGGCTGGCTCACGGTCGCCGAGGTCGAACGGGCGCTGGCATGAGGGGCGTGGCGCTGCGGCCGCGCAGCGCGCTGGCGCTGGCGCTGGTGTCCGTCGTCGGCGTGATCGGGTACTGCTGGCCGCTGTTCGCGCACCCGTCGGGCACCGAGAACACCGCGCACGCGGGTGACGCGCCGTGGCTGTTCGTGGTGCTGATGCCGTTGATCCTCGGGGTGCTGTTTGCCGAGCTGTCCGAGGGCGCGCTGGACGCGAAGGCGGTGGCGATGCTCGGCGTGCTTGCGGCGTTCGGCAGCGCGTTGCGGCTGCCCGGCGGCGGAGCGGGCGTCGAGCTGGTCTTCTTCCTGATCGTGCTCGGCGGCTACGCGCTCGGCCGTGGCTTCGGCTTCGTCCTCGGCTCGCTGACCATCTTCGCCTCCGCGCTGCTGACCGCGGGCGTCGGGCCCTGGCTGCCGTTCCAGATGCTGGGCGCGGGCTGGGTCGGGCTGTTCGCCGGCTTCCTGCCGCACCCGAAGCGCGGGCAGCTCGCGGTCGTCGCGCTCTACTCGGTCGTGGCGGCGTTCGCCTACGGCCTCGTCCTCAACCTGTGGTTCTGGCCGTTCGGCATCAGCGACGACTCGCGGCTGGCGTTCGTGCCGGCCGCGTCGCTGGCCGACAACGCGCGGGCGTTCTGGGCGTTCCACGTGTCGTCGTCGCTCGGCTTCGACACGATCCGCGCGGTGTCCAACGTCGTGCTGATCGTCGCCGTCGGGCGGCCGGTGCTGGCGGCGTTGCGGCGCGCGGCCAGGCGGGCGGCGTTCGGCGAGCAGCCCTCGTTCAGCGAGCCAGCTGCGCGCTGAGCCGCTTCGGCGCGATCAGCCGGTACGAGTCGAGGATCAGGTCCTCGACCATCGCCCAGTCCAGCCCCTTGCCGGTGAGGTCCACGCTGACCCAGCCGGACCGGGCGAGGTACGGCGCCGGCGTGATCCGCGGGTGCGTCGCGACCAGCGCCTCCTGGTCGTCCTTGGTCGCCTTCAGCGTGATCGCGCCGCCGTCGGCCGCGGCGATGACGAAGATCTTGTCGCGCACGCGGAACGTCGGGTGGTCCTCCCAGGTGAGCACCTCGGTCGCCTCCGGCAGCGCGAGGCAGACCTTGCGCAGGCGGTCCAGGCGCGCGGTCATCGCGGCGAGGACGAGACGAACGGCGGCTTGACGACCTCCATCGGGACGTTGCGGCCGCGGATGTCCACGTCCACGGTGTCGCCGGGCGCCACCTCGCCAGAGAGCAGCGCCAGCCCGATGCCGACCCGCAGCGTCGGCGAGAACGTCCCGCTGGTCACGACCCCGCCGACCCCTGACGCCGACGACACCGCCATCCCCTGCCGCGGGATCGACCGGTCGGTGGCGCGCAGCCCCCACAGCACCCGAGCCGGGCCGCGCTCCTTCTCGGCGAGCAACGCCTCCCGCCCCCAGAACGCCGGCTTGCCCCAGCCGACCGCCCACCCCGCGCGGGCCTGCAGCGGCGAGATGTCCAGCGCCAGCTCGTGACCGTGCAGCGGGTAGCCCATCTCGGTCCGCAACGTGTCCCGCGCGCCGAGCCCGCACGGCAGCCCGTCCTCCGCGCGCACCGCCGCGAGTGCGGCGTCCCAAAGCTGGTCGGCGTCGTCCCAGCGCACCAGCACCTCGTAGCCGTGCTCGCCGGTGTAGCCGGTCCGGCAGACGGTCGCCGCGTGCCCCTCCCAGGCGTCCTCGGCGAACGCCATGTAGCCGAGGTCGTCGGGCAGGCCGAGCGCGCGCATGACGCCGGGCGAGCGCGGGCCCTGGATGGCGACGATGGCGTACGCCTCGTGCAGGCCCATCACGTCCACGCCGGGCGGGGCGGCGTCCGCGAGGCGCTGCGCCACGGCGGCCGTGTTGGCGGCGTTGGGGACGAGCAGCACGTCGTCATCGCTACGTAGGTAGGCGATGAGATCGTCGACGACGCCGCCGGATTCGTCGCAGCAGAGCGTGTACTGCGCCTGGCCGGGCTTGATCCGGCCGAGGTCGTTGGTGAGGCAGGAGTTCACGAAGTCGGCCGCGCCGGGGCCGGTCACCGACGCTTTGCCGAGGTGCGAGACGTCGAAGACCCCGACCCGCTCGCGCACCGCCGCGTGCTCGGCGAGCACGCCGCCGCCCCCGCTCCTCCCGGGGTCCCCGTCGCCGCGCGACAGCGCGGTGGCGGGGTATTCGATGGGCATCTCCCAGCCGCCGAAGTCGGCCATCTTGGCCCCGAGCGAGACGTGCCGGTCGTGGAGGGAGGTCGTCTTCATGTCGCCGAACACTAGAGTTCCTGGGCATGACCTCGCTCTCTCTCGCCGGCCCGGACCTGGGCGGACTCAAGGCCGACGTGCTCGTCGTCGGCGTCGCCAAGGGCCCCAAGGGCCTCTCGCTCGCGGCCGGGAACGCCGCGGTGGACAAGGCGTTCGGCGGCCGGACCGCCAAGGTGCTGGCCGACCTCGGCTTCCAGGGGGAGGAGGACGAGGCCGTCCGCGTCCCCACCCTCGGCAAGCTCGGCGCGAACAGCGTGGTGTTCGTCGGGCTCGGCGACCCGAAGAAGGTGACCGCCGAGACGCTGCGCCGTGCGGCCGGCACCGGCGTCCGCGCCGCGGCCGGCGCGCGCCGCGCCGCCACCACGCTCGCGCTGCACGGCGGCGTCGAGGCGCGGCAGGCGCAGCGCGCCGTCGCGGAGGGCGCGCTGCTCGGGGCGTACGACTTCGTGAAGTTCCGCAACGCGTCCCTCGAAGGCCGCAAGGAGCCGGTGCAGGGCGTCACCGTCGTCGTGCCGGACCCGAAGAACAAGGCCGCGTCGAACGCCGCGAAGCGCGCGGAGACCGTTGCCGACGCCGTCGCGCTCGCCCGCGACCTGGTGAACACCCCGCCCGGCGACCTGCACCCGGCCGACCTCGCGGAGATCGCGCGGATCGAGTGCACCAAGGCCGGCTGCGACGTCGAGGTGACGGACGACAAGGCGCTCCGCAAGGGCGGCTACGGCGGCATCATGGGCGTCGGCCAGGGGTCGTCGAACCCACCCCGGCTGGTGCGCATCCAGTACCGCCACCCGCGCGCGAAGCGCACCCTCGCGATCGTCGGCAAGGGCATCACGTTCGACTCCGGCGGCATCTCCATCAAGCCGGCCGCCGCGATGGAGTGGATGAAGGCGGACATGGCCGGCGCCGCGTCGGTCATCGCCGCGATGACCGCGATCGCCCGGCTCGGCCTCCACGTCAACGTCACCGGCTGGGTCCCCATGGCCGAGAACATGCCGTCCGGCGCGGCCATCCGGCCGGGCGACGTGCTGACGATGTACGGCGGCAAGCGCGTCGAGGTCCTCAACACCGACGCCGAGGGTCGGCTGATCCTCGCCGACGCGATCGTCCGCGCCGCCGAGGAGGACCCCGACCTGATCGTGGACGCCGCGACGCTGACCGGCGCGCAGATCGTCGCGCTCGGCCAGCGCACCGCGGGCGTCATGAGCAACGACGACGACCTGCGGGCGCGCGTCGTGGCGGCGTCCGAGCGGGCCGGCGAGCTGATGTGGCCGATGCCGCTGCCGGCCGAGCTGCGCAAGTCGATCGACTCCGACGTCGCCGACATCACGAACACCGGCGACCGCTACGGCGGCATGCTCGTCGGCGGCATGTTCCTCAAGGAGTTCGTGCGCGACGGCCTGCCGTGGGCGCACATCGACGTGGCCGGCCCGGCGTACAACACGCTCGACCCGTGGGGCTACACGCCGAAGGGCGGGACGGGCATGCCGGTGCGCACGTTCGTCCAGCTCGCCGAGGACGAGGCCGAGCGGACCGCGTAGCCGATCGGCGCGCCCCCGCGAACTTCCAGTGCCGCCGAGCACGGGGAGGGCCGCGGGGACCCCGCAAGTTCGCGGGCGGGGGCGCTGCGAGTCGCCGTTGACAGCGGTTGTACCGTCGCATCGAGAGGCGGGGGATGCCTTATGGCTGGTCGGCGGTATTGCCCGTTCGAGGGCGAGTACGTCCCAATGGACAAGCTGGAGTCCATCGACGGGACGCTCGTCCACATGGTGGATCCGATGCACCGCGTGAGCGACGGCATGACGGTGCACGCGGAGAACGGCCGCCTGCGCGTCGACGCCGCGGCGGCGGTCGAGGCGATGGCCGACGCGATGCCGGACGACCGGCAGTGACCTCGCCAGCCGGCGATCACGCGACGACGCCGGCGTGCGACGAGTGCGAGCAGGAGCGGATAAGGGCGCGCTTCGCCGCCGAAGCGGCCGAGGTTGCCGCGCTCGCCGCGCTGCACAAGGCGGAACGTGACGCCGAGCACGAGCTGGTCAAGCTCTTCCACACCACGGTCGCCGAGGTCGCGACAGGGTCCATCGAACGCTCCCGCGACAGCGCGAAGTACGTGCAGACGGCGGCGGCCGCGATCGGCACGCTTTACAGCGGGTTACTGGCCCTCGCGTTCTCCGTGGCGGACAACCCGTTGCCGCTCCGCGGGGTGTGGGCGGCGATGTTCCTCGGTCTGTCGGGCGCGCTGTCGACGGCGTACCTCGCGTTCCAGACCAAGCCGGCGACGCCGCCGATGTTCGGTGGCGGCAACTCGCTCGCGGACCTCCAGTTCCACCGCACCGGGTGGCTCACGAAGTTCGTCAACAGCACCGTTCTCAACCGCCGGTACGCGATCCGGGCGAGCGTGCTCGCGCTCGGCTTCGGCGTGGCGTTCGTGCCTGCTCCGTTCGTGGCCACCCGCCGACCGCCCGCCGTCCCGCCCGCACCGGTCGCCCCGGCGATTCCGGGCCAGGTCGCCGCGGCCGTCCAGGCCGACGCCGCGCGGCTGTTCGCGGCGCAGGTGAACGGGTTCAGTGCGGCGACCGACGCGCGAAACAAGGCGCTGGAGGCGCAGGGCGAGACCGCGGCAGCGCAGCGCGCCAACGAGCAGCTTGCCGACGCGGTGGCGGCGGCCCTGGCGCTCGGTGGGCTGGTCACGGTCACCGCCGGTCCGGCGCTCGCCGCCCGGCGGGAACGCAAGCGCGAGCGCGAGCGGGCGAACTGCCAGTGTGCCGACCCGGCCGTCGAGGCCTCACCGCTCACGACTCGCGGTAGGTAGCCGGCGTCGCGCCGGGTCCCGCCTACCGCCGGTGGACGGCGACACGCCGCCGCCCTTCGCTGACGCGCGGACTTTTCCCCGCAACGATGCAACCGGCGACGGCCCCCAGGCGTCGCCTGGGAGACGGCGTTCGCGAGAGGGGGTCGGGTGCCGCGCGAGGACGGGTCGCTCGACGAGCTCTACGCGGCGTCGTACCGGCGCCTCGTCGCGCAGCTGTACGCCGTCACCGGCAACCGGCAGGAGGCGGAGGACGTCGTGCAGGAGGCGTTCATGCGCGCGATGAGCCGGTGGTCTGACGTCCGTACGTACGACAACCCGGAGGCCTGGCTGCGCACCGTCGCCCTCAACCTGGCCCGCAGCCGGTTCCGCCGCGCCGTGCGCGGCGTCGCCGCGCTGGTGAAGCTCGGCGTTCCGCACGAGGAGCCCGAGCTGTCGCCGGACCACGTGGCGTTGATGACCGCGATGCGCGAGCTGCCCGAGGCGCAGCGCGAGGCGCTGGTGCTGCACCACTTCGTCGGGCTGTCCGTGGACGAGGTCGCCGCGTCGGTCGGGGCGCCGAGCGGCACGATCAAGGCCCGCTTGTCGCGCGGCCGTACCGCGCTCGCGGGCCGGCTCGGAGTCGAGGAAGGAGCGCTCGCCGATGGCTGACTGGGACGGCCTGCGCCGCGGCCTCGAGTCGTCGGTGTCGCCCCCGCCGCTGGCCGCGCTGCGGGAACGCCGCCGGCAGCGCCAGCAGCGCCGCACCATCGCGGTGACCTGCGCGCTGGCCATGGTCGGCACCGCGTCCGGCATGGCCCTGCTCGGCCGCCCCACCGCCCGCGACGGTGACGCCCCGCCGCTCGCCGCGCGTCCGACCGCCCGCAACACGATCGTGAGCGGCGACCGCCAGCCGCCGCTCGGCGACCACGAGAGCCACGTCGTCACGGACGTGGACTTCGTGTCGGCGACGACCGGCTGGGCGATCGGCGTGCGGTGCGAGGGCACCGTCTGCGACGTCGCGACGTTCCGGACGAACGACGGCGGCCGCACCTGGGGCGGCGCGGTCGACCTGGCGCTGCGGGTGCCGCGCGCGTCGTTCCACGAGGAGGACGCCACGGGCGGCGCGGTGCGGTCGCTGCGGATGGTCGACGAGCGGCGCGGCTACGCGTTCAACCCCGACCTCTACTGGAGCGACGACGGCGGCGAGACGTGGCAGCGCGTGCCGCAGCCGAGCAAGGTGACCTCGGTCTCGGTGACCGGCGAGTCGGTCTGGGTCACCCAGCGCGGCTGCCCGCGCGACGTGGACTGCGACCTCGCCGTCCGCACCGGGACCGTCGGCGGCGAGCTGCGCGAGCTCGACGTGCCGGAGACCAACGCCGCCCTCGCGATCGTGCGCCGCGGCGCCGCGGATGACGGCTACCTGCTCACGTGGGACGGGCCCGAGCAGCCGAGCGCGGCGTTCCACGCGACGCGCGACCGCGGTACGACGTGGGCCCGGCGCGCGCACCCCTGCCCCGACGCGACGGCGGCCGCGCTGTCCGCGTGGGACCGCGTGTCGCTGTGGGCGGTGTGCACGACGCCCGCCGGACGCAGCTCGTACCAGTCCACCGACGGCGGGGCGACGTGGCGACCGGTCGGCACCGCGCCCGCTGCCGGCGAGGTCACCGACCTCGTCGCCAGGTCGGGCACGGAGGCGTTCCTCACGCTGCAGAACCCCGGCCGGCTCCTGGTCACCCGCGACGGCGGCCGCACCTGGAGCGCGGCGACCGGCACCGGGCGGGCGTACGGCTACGCCAACCTCGACGTCGTCAGCGACACCCACGCGTGGGCGATGGGCGACGAGGGCCAGCTGTGGCGCACCACCGACGGCGAGCGGTGGGAACGCCTCGCGCTCCCGCCGAAGGCGCCGCTTGCCGCGCCGCCGAAGCCGCCCGCCGCCGCGCCCTCCGACACCGACGTGGAGTTCACCGGCCTGCACTTCACCGACCGGCGCACCGGCTGGGCGCTCGGCCGCCGGTGCGTCGGCGGCCGCTGCCGGGCGGTCCTGCGCCGGACGACCGACGGCGGCGCGACGTGGCAGGTCGCGAACGCGCCGGCCGGCAGCTGGCGCGCGGACGACGAGGCCATGCCACCCCACCGCGTGTCCTCGGTCGCGTTCGCTGACGAGCGCAACGGGTGGCTGTTCGGCCAGAACGTCTTCGCGACCCATGACGGCGGCCGGACGTGGCGCGAGGTCAGGTCCGACTACGTCTACGACGTCGTACCCCGCGGCGACGTCTGGTGGACGGTGTCGTACGAGGGGTGCGCGAGCAACCCGTGCGGCGCGTCCGTCGCCCGCGGCGCAACCGGCGAGGACCGGGCGCGCGACGTCAGCAGCGGTTACCGGACCGGGCACCTGCGCGGATGGTTCGACGCGCCGACCGCGCGGCACGCGTACTTCGTCGACGCGTCCTACGACGACCCGGACGGCATCTTCTCGCCCGTCGTGGTCGGGACGGACGACGGCGGGAGCACGTGGAAGACACACGCGGCGCCGTGCCCGGACGCGTACCGGCGCGGCCTCTCGTCGTACGCGCCGGACGGGCTCTGGGTCCTCTGCTCCGGCAACACCGACGGCAGGCAGGAGGTGGCTACCTCCACCGACGGCGGCGCGACGTGGCGGACGCACCGGCTGCCGGCTCGCGGCGAGGAGGCGGGCGAGCTGCGTGCGCTGTCACCGACCGACGCCTGGCGCACGGGCGCGCGCTCCGGCCTGCTCGTCACGCGGGACGGCGGCCGCACGTGGCGAGCCGCCCCTGACATCCGCACGCGGGTGTTCGCGCTGACCTTTCTCGACGCCACCCACGGCTGGGTCCTGGACCGCGACGGGCACGTGTGGCGGACGACGGACGGCGCCACGTGGGCGCGGCTCGGCCGCCCCTGACGACCGGCTCGCGGCCCGGCCGCCGGCCGCGGGTCCGGACCCCGCGGGGCCGCCGGGGACAGCGGTGACGGAAGAGGTCCTGGGCGGCTCCCCGGCGAAGAGGACGTAAGCCGGAGCCCCCCGACTGGTGACCGGCGCGACGAACGGACGGTGAACGTTGCGGATGGGCGCGACGCCGAACCGCGAGTGGGGCACCGCCGACGTGCCGCCGTCGCTGTCGGACTCGGCGCTGGAGGCGTTCGCGTGCGACCGCTGAGCCGCCGGCAGCTGCTCGGCGCGGCCGCCGCGACCGCACTGGTGCCGGACGTCGTGCGCGCCGCCGGCGCCGCCCGCCCGGCCGGCACCTGGCTGGCCGGCGACTTCCACTGCCACACCGTCTACAGCCCCGACGTGTGGGGCGGTCCCGGCGACGACAAGCCCACCGAGCCGGAGCCGGACAAGCTCGGCCACACGCCCGCCGAGCAGATCGCGCAGGCGACCGTGCGCGGCCTCGACTTCCTCGCCATCACCGACCACAACCGCGTCGACGCGCTGCGCGACCCGGGCTACCGCTCCGACGACCTCGTCCTCGTCCCCGGCTACGAGCACACGCTGCCCCGCTCCGACCACTCCGGCGTGTTCATGCCGTCGGTGGCGGCGTTGCCCGACGTCATCCCCTCGACCAGGGGCACCAAGGCGTGGCTCGCCGAGATCCACGACCGCGGCGGCATGGCGATCGTCAACCACCCGTACTACGGCGACGAGACGGCCGGCGACACGCTCATGTGGGACGTCGGGCTCGCGGAGACGACCCGCTTCGACGCCGTCGAGGTGTGGAACTCGATGTGGCTCACGCGGCACGAGACGACGCCGTTCTACGAGCCGGACAACCACCTCGCGGTCCGCTGGTGGGAGCGGGTGCACCGCCGCGCCGCGGTCGGCGCCAGCGACAACCACTGGCGCATCCTGGCCGGCGTCGCGGGCGTCGGGCAGCCGACGACGTGGGTGTACGCGCCCCGCGCCGACGCCGCGGGTGTCATCGCCGGCGTGCGCGCCGGCCGCACCACGATCTCCTGGCAGCCGCCGAACCTCGGCGGGCCGTTCCTCACCCTCGACGTCGTCGAGGAGTGGAGCAAGAAGGCCGCGATGGTCGGCGGCGCCGTGCACGCCGAGGGGCCGCTGCTCGCCGTCGCCACCACGCGCAACGCCCACGGCATGCGGCTGCGGCTGGTCTCCGGCGGCACCGACGTGGTCCACGAGTCGCACGTCACGGGCGACCGGACCGAGGTCCCTGTCGTGCTCCCCGCGGGCGGCTGGCTGCGCGCCGAGCTGCTGATGGAAGAACGGAACGCCCTCACGGCGTTGACCTCATGTGTACGGGCCGCTGGCCGAGCACCGGCCCGCGTCCGCCGCGAACCGACCAGGGGGAAGCCGCTCACGTACGACGGCTCCGGGTTCGCGTTCCTGGCACCACCAGCAGTGATCAACGCCCCGTCCTGTCCCTGCGCCCACGCGTAACCGGAGACCCCCTGATGCGCAAAGCCGTCCGTTCCTCGCTCGTCGCCGCCACCACCGGCGCGATGATCGTCACCGCCGCCTGGGCGGGTGTCGGCCTCTCGCCGGTGCCGCTGCCCACGCCGCCCGCGGTGCCGACTGCGGTGCCCGCCATTCCGGGGGCGCCGGGGACGACGACGCGGACCAACGCCGCCACGGTCGCCGCGTCCGGGCAGCTGCCCCCGCTGGGCGCCGGTCAGGTGCTCGCGGGTGCCGCGAAGAGCTCGATCGCGCCGGACCCCGAGGCTATGAAGACCCGCGGCTTCCCGGCCGCGCGCTGGGAGACCGACGCCGCGAAGTGCAAGCCGCTCGCGCCGGAGTACCTCCAGCGGCTGCTCACCGACACGCAGGTCGAGCTCGACCACCTGGCCAGCTCCGGCTCGCCGTGGCCGGAGAACCCCAACTGCATCTACCAGGGCGGCTTCGGCCTCGGCCCGGTGAACCCCGTGTCGTCGTACGACACGCAGTACGGCCTCTGGGTCCGCAGCTTCGCGATGAGCGACGGCGCCGACACCCTCGTCCTCACCGTGATCGACGGCGAGGGCTGGCTGTGGGACTACGCGCAGAAGTGCACGGACTGCGGCGCGAAGCAGATCGCCGCGGCGCTCGCCGCCGACCCCGAGCTGGCCGCCCGCCACGTCAAGGCGTCCTCGCACGTCCTGCACGCCACCCACTCGCACGCCGCGCCTGACTTCATCGGCGGCTGGGGCTTCGTCCCGGACTGGTACATGAAGCAGGTCGCCGACACCATCAAGCAGACCGCCAAGGACGCGGTTCTCGCAATGGAGCCGGCTGTCGTGGAGACCGGCGAGGCCGACGCCCGCCCGCACAACAACGAGCGCCGCGACACGTACCGCTCGGCCGAGGAGCAGCAGCTCTCGTGGCTGCGCGCGGTCGCGGTCCAGGCCACAGGCACGGCGTCGGCCACGCCGACCGCCGAGCCCACCTCGCCCGAACCCACCTCGCCCGAGCCGACCAGGCCCGGCCGGCACGTCGGCCCGCCGCACGAGTCGGCCTCCCCGACCGTGTCGCCGTCGGCCACCGCCACGCCCGACGAGCCGGCCGCGCCGCGCGTCATCGCGACGCTCGGCACGTACGCCGCGCACCCGACCACCAAGGGCACCAACGGCGGCGTCGCGCACGCCGACTGGCCGGGCGTCTTCGAGCACCGGCTCGAGGAGCGCTTCGGCGGCATCGGCCTGCACTTCATGAGCGGCCTGGGCAACATCTCCGCGTCCGGCGGCACCACGATGGGCGGCCGGCTCGCCGACCTCGTCCCCGCCGTGGGCGACGGCCGGCTCGTCGACGACACGAACCTCGTCGTGGGCCAGGAGACGTGGCGCCAGCCGGTCACCAACGTGCCGCTCGACGCGCTCGGCACGCCGGGCTTCTTCGACCGGCAGTTCGACGCGCAGCCGGCCTCGCTGCGTACCGGCAAGAGCCCGGACACCGCGCCCTGCGTCTCCGCGTCGGCGCAGTCGGTCGAGCTGCCGGTCACCGGCGCCCGGCTCGGCAACGACGTCGTCATCACCGCCGCCCCCGGCGAGGTGTTCTCGAACCTCACGAACACCATCAAGGAGAAGAACGCCGGCCGGGTCACGCTGCCGATCGGCCAGGCGAACGACGCCCTCGGCTACATGCCGCAGAGCTTCGAGATCCACCCGGTGGGCCAGCAGGGCCTCGGCTTCGTCGCCGGTGGCGCGGTCTTCGTGAACTACGAGGACAGCTACGCCGTCGACCGCTGCATCGGCGACATGGTCCTCGAGACCACGCTGACGCTGCTCGCCGGCCTCAAGTAGCGCCGGTTCGGCGTCGTGCTGCGTCAGACGTCGAGCATCTGGACGACGTCGCCCACTTCCGGCAGGTGCCACAGCCGCCGCGTCGCCACGCCGAGCCACCAGAACGGCTTGATGCGGTTGCGGATCTCGTCGTCGACCGACCGCCGCGACACGCCGCGCACGCCGCCGCAGCTCACGGCCTGCAGCCGGTCGTCCGCGACGAGCCACGCCACCATGCGCGGCGTGCAGCGCAGCGTCGCTGCCGCTTGCTGGACCGTCCAGAACTCGTGCGGCGGCACCTCGGGCGGCAGGCCGCACCGGCGGCGGGCGCGGCGGCTCACCGGGCGACCGCGAGCACGGTGTGCTTGCGGACGTGGAACGCGCCGTCGCGCGCGATGCGTTCGCTGACGACGGCGTAGGCGGCGTCCTCCTCTGCCGGAGTCAACGCCCGCCCGGCCAGGCTGGCGACGTACGCCACCACCGGCGCCGGCTCGGGTACGACGAGCGCGTCGTCGTACCGGTGCACGGTGACGTCACCGAAGTGCGCGCCGAGCGCGGCCGCGAGCCGCTCGGCGGGGAAGCGGTCGTGCACGACGTCCACCGGCAGCCCGGCCGCCCGCGCGACGTCGTCCACCTCGGTGACGTGGCCGGTGCCGTTGGTGGCGACGGCCGCCCAGCCACGGGTCACCCGGCGCAGCTCGGCGACACCCGCCGCCGGGTCCGGCAGGTGGTACAGGACGTGGTTGCACAGCACGCCGTCGAACGCCCCGGGCGCGAACGGCAGCCGCTCGACCCGCGCCCGCACCACCGGCAGCCGGCGCGCGGCCAGCGCCGCGCACATCGCCTCCGACGCGTCGGCCGCGACCAGCCCGGGCGGCGGGTCGTCCGCCCAGAGCGCGCCGGTGCCCGCGCCGGCGTCGAGCAGCCGGTCCGCGGGCGGCAGCAGCGCGCGGACGAACGCGTACCAGGGCGTGGGGTTGGTGCCGTAGGAGTGGATCGCGATGCGGGCGCGCAGCGGGTCCGCGCTGACGTACGAGTCGTTCACTCCGCGCTGGGGCGGCGCTGCCGCTCGGCCTGCAGGCGGGTGTACTCGCGCATCCGCGCCGGGTAGCCGACGGCGTGCACGTCGTAGACGGGGATGCCCAGGCGCTTGCCCAGCTCGGCGGCGGCCTTCGGGTCCTCGACGCGGCGGCGGATCCACTCGCCGTCGTGCGCGACCAGCGCGACGGTCGTGTCGATGAACGCCGTCTTCGGCTCGACGTACGCCTCCACGCCGCGCCGCGACGCGGCGAACGCCTCTAGGTCCGCGACGTCGGTCGACTCGGCCTTGCGCAGCGTTCCTGGACGCTGCTTGCGGCGGAACAGTCCCACGCCTTGAACTGTCCCAGATCGTCCGCGCGCACGCTCGTATAGCGTTAGGACGAAACGGGACACCGACCCTGGGAGCGATGGCAGTGGCTGGCTCGACGTACGACCTCGTCGTCCTCGGGGGCGGCAGCGGCGGCTACGCCGCGGCGCTCCGCGCGGCAGAGCTCGGGATGACCGTCGCGCTGGTCGAGCGTGACAAGGTCGGCGGCACCTGCCTGCACCGCGGCTGCATCCCGACCAAGGCGCTGCTGCACGCCGGCGAGGTCGCCGACTCGGCCCGCGAGAGCGAGCAGTTCGGCGTGCGCGCGACGTTCGAGGGCATCGACGTCGCGAAGGTGCACGCGTACAAGGACAAGGTCGTCGAGAAGCTCTACAAGGGCCTCGCGGGCCTGGTCAAGAGCCGCAAGATCGAGCTGGTCAACGGCACCGGCCGGCTGACCTCCGCCACGACCGTCGAGGTCGAGGGGCACGGCACGCTGACCGCCACCAAGGCCGTGGTGCTCGCCACCGGCTCGGTGCCGAAGTCGCTGCCCGGCCTGGAGATCGACGGTACGCAGGTCATCACCTCCGACGAGGCGTTGCGGCTCGACCGCATCCCGAAGTCGGCGGTGATCCTCGGCGCGGGCGCGATCGGCTGCGAGTTCGCGTCGGCGTGGAGGTCGTTCGGCGCCGAGGACATCACGATCGTCGAGGCGCTCCCCCATCTCGTGCCGCTCGAGGAGGAGTCCTCGTCCAAGCTGCTGGAGCGGGCGTTCCGCAAGCGCGGGATCAAGTTCGAGCTCGGCGCGCGCTTCGCGGGCGTCAAGGCGACCGACGCGGGCGTGACGGTCTCGCTGGAGTCCGGCAAGACGATCGAGGCCGAGCTGCTGCTCGTCGCCGTCGGCCGCGGCCCGGTGTCGCAGGGCATCGGCTACGAGGAGGCCGGCGTCGCGATGGACCGCGGCTACGTCACCGTGGACGACTACTGCCGCACCTCGGTCCCCGGCGTCTACGCCGTGGGCGACTTGATCCCGACCCTGCAGCTCGCGCACGTCGGCTTCGCCGAGGGCATCCTCGTCGCCGAGCACGTCGCCGGCCTCGACCCGCGGCCGATCGACTACGACGGCGTGCCGCGGGTGACGTACTCCGAGCCGGAGGTCGCCTCCGTCGGCATCACGTCGAAGGCGGCCAAGGAGCGCGGGCTCGACGTGACGACGGTGACGTACGACCTCGCGGGCAACGGCAAGAGCCAGATCCTGCAGACGGCCGGCGCGGTGACGCTGGTCGCGGTCAAGGACGGTCCGGTCGTCGGCGTGCACATGGTCGGCTCGCGCGTCGGCGAGCTGATCGCCGAGGCGCAGCTCATCACGAACTGGGAGGCGTACGCCGACGACGTCGCCTCGCTCATCCACCCGCACCCCACGATGTCGGAGGCGGTCGGCGAGGCGCACCTCGCGCTCGCCGGCAAGCCGCTGCACAGCCACTCGTAGTCAGTCAGCCACGTAGGAGGCGCTTCCCCCATGGCCGTCTCGGTCACGATGCCCCGGCTCGGCGAGTCGGTGACGGAAGGCACCGTCACGCGCTGGCTGAAGAAGGAAGGCGAGTCGGTCCAGGCCGACGAGCCGCTGCTCGAGGTCTCGACCGACAAGGTCGACACCGAGATCCCGGCGCCGGCGAGCGGCATTCTCACGTCGATCAAGGTGAGCGAGGACGAGACCGTCGAGGTCGGCGCCGAGCTGGCGATCATCGACGCCGAGGGCACGGCCGGCGGCGACGCCGGCGGCGCGGCAACCGCGACCGAGGCGGCAACGGCGGAAGCCCCGGCCGGCGCCGAGTCGGCCGGCGGCGTGGACGCGCCCGCCGAGGCCGACCCCGCGCCGCAGCCGGCCGCCGAGCCGGAGCCGGCGGCGGCAGCGGCGCCGACCGCGTCCGCGGGCGAGCAGAAGCAGCCGGACGACGCGTTCGAGCAGACCGGCCCCTCCCACGAGGAGGTCGCGGCCCGCGCGGCCGACGGCGTGGAGTCGGCCGACGCGCCCGCGCCGACCGACGGCGGCGCCGACGGCAGCCCCGGCGGCTCCGGCGACGACGACGGGAAGCCGTCGTACGTCACCCCACTCGTCCGCAAGCTCGCCTCCGAGCACGGCGTGGACCTCGCCGCGGTCACCGGCACCGGCGTCGGCGGCCGCATCCGCAAGCAGGACGTGCTCGCCGCGGCGGAGGCCAAGGCCGCACCGGCTGCTGCCGCCGCGGCACCGGCCGCCCGCGCCGCAGCCCCGGCAGGCGCTCTGGCAGGCGCTCCGGCGTCCGCCGCTGCGTCCC
>DATLNJ010000015.1:0-24133 GCA_035536815.1 Frankiaceae bacterium | reverse complement strand
CGTGCCGGTCCTGCGCGTACTCCGCGCCGTGGCGGACGAGGTCGGCGGCGAAGGGGACGAACATGGCGGCGATGGCGGCCAGCCCTAGCAGGAAGACGGCGGCGCCGGCTTGGACGAGGCGGTCGCCTGCGCGCCGTTCTGCGTGTCGGGCCACGGTGGGTGAGCCTATGCGGGGCGGCCTCCCGATGCCGGACGCGGGCCACCGCACCGGCTAGTTCCGCTGCGCTCCCTCAGTCGCCGGTGCGGTGGCCCGCATCCGGCCTTCCCCCGAGCCCCCGAGATGGGGCGAGGCGGGGTGCGCGTCGAGCGCACCCCACCTCGTTGTCTCGGCCGTCGCCAACTTCCAGTGGTGCTGAGCACGGGCGGGGTGGGCATGCACGGCAAGTTGACTGCCGCGCCTGGGCCGCGCCGCGCGGGCGATCCCGCCGCGGGCCTCCTCGTCCGCCCCGGTTAGGGGATGCGGCCTTCGCCTTCGAGGTTGGCGCTGCGTTCCATCTGCTCCTGGTAGTTCTCGCGCACGTCGGGGTCGACGGTGAGACCGTCGGCGGCCGCCATGGCTTCCTCGTCGATGGGGCCGGGGTCGGCACCGGTGACCGACTCGTCCGCCGCCGCGGCCTGGTCGGCCTCGGCGCGGGCGTCGTCGGAGCGGAAGTCGCTCTCGCTCATGGGCAGGAACTCCTCGCGTCGCTGGTCGGACTCAAGATCGCTTCCCCCGAGCCGCCCGGCGCAACCCTGGCTACTCGGCCACCACCCGGATGCGGAGGAACTGCTCCTCGCCGCGCTGCCCGCCGACCAGGCCGAACGCCGCCAGCCCCGCGGGCACCCCGCCCGTCGGCCGGACCGACTGCAGCCCATGCACGTCGCCGTACAGAACCGCGGCGGCGTCCTTGAGGTCGCCCACCGCCTTGCCGAACCGCGGGGTGGAGCCGAGATCGCCGTCGCCAGCGGCGAGCTGCCGCGCGTACGCCGCGTCGGTCGCCAGCACGAACCGGTCGCCGGCGACCTCGATCGCCGGTTCGATACCGAAGAACGGCAGCAGCAAGGCGGCCTGCGCGCTCGTCGCGCGCGCGGACTCCATGCTGGTCGGCTTGGTGACGAGCGCAGCCTTCTTGCCCGGACCGGGCGCGGTCGCGACGACGGTCTGGTCGCCGAGGGTCGGCGCGATGTCCTTGGTGAACGACAGCCCGCTGCCCTGCAGGTACTGGCCGATCAGCTCGTCGAGGTCGAAGAACTGGTCCGCCTGCCGCGTGCCGGTCGCGAGGCCGGACAGCGAGACGGCGGCGACGGTGTCGTCCGGCAACGACGTCAGCAGGTCGGTGGCCGCCGTCACCTTCGGCACCGTCCGCGGGTCCATCCCGATCGCCAGGCCCTGCAGCTCGGCGTAGTCGCCGGTGAGGTGCACGCCCGCGACGAACCGGCCCTTCACCTGCTGCGTCACCAGGCCGGGCACGGCTGCCGCGGCGAACGGCACGGCGTTCTTCACCGCCTCGACCGCCTCCGGCAGGTTCGCCCACGCGACCGCGACCTGGTCGCCGCCGAGCCGGTCGACGTCGCCCGTGTAGAACTCGTTGTCGGACAGCGACTCCTTCTCGGACAGCCGCACGGCGTCGTCGACCGCGGCCTGCTCGCCGACGACGGCGTAGCCGCGGTCGATCGCGAACGCGAAGTCGGCCGGCGAATCCTGGTTGCGCGCCCTGACCTGTTCGAGCGACCGGCGCGCCTGCTCGTCGTCCTTGCTGCGCAGGATGCCGACCACCTGCGGCCTGCCCGCGCCGTCGCGGAACGCCGCCAGGCCGGCCCGCTTGTCGAACCACGGCCGCAGGTCGCGGTCGTAGTCGAGGTCGCCGCCCTCGATCAGCGATGCGAGCACGTCCTCGAAGACGTTCTCCTCGTCGCCCGTCTTGTCGCGCAGCGCGGGGAACTTCGCGAAGAACGAGCGCGCGGCGAGCTTCTGGTTCGCCGCCGGGTCGAGGTCGATCTTGACGTAGGCGAACGTCGACTTCGGCGCCAGGTCGTCGGGCTGCCGCCCGCCGCCGGACAGCGTCGTCGTCGCCCAGACCGCCGCGCCGGCGACGACGGCGAGCACCGCCGCGCTCGCGCCGATGATCAGGCCGCGCTTGCTGCCGCCGCGCTGCTCGGGGCCGACGCCGGCGTACTCCGTGCTGCCGGCCATCGGGGGGCCGCCGTACCCGGCGCCGTAGCCGCCGCCTGCCGGTGCGGCGTACGGCGGCTCGTCGCCGGGGGTGCCGCCGGGAGTGCCGCCGGGGGTCTGGTCGCTCATGTGGGGTCCCTCCCAGGACGTACGTGTAGTCACTGTACGGCGCGTATCTCCGTTACCGGCCCGGGCGGGTGTCAGTTAGCCTGTGACCCGCCCCACTCCTACACGTCGTGACAAGAGGTCGAGGTTCCGTGCCCACCGGCAAGGTCAAGTGGTTCGACACCGAGAAGGGCTTCGGGTTCCTCTCGCGCGACGACGGCGGCGACGTCTTCGTGCACACGTCCGCCCTGCCCGCCGGGATGACGGAGCTGACGCCCGGCCAGCGCGTGGAGTTCGGCGTCGCGGCCGGAAAGCGCGGCGAGCAGGCGTTGTCGGTCCGCGTCCTCGACGCGCCGCCGACGCTCGCCGCGGCCGCCGCCCCGCGCCGTCCGGCCGAGGAGCTGCACGGGATCGTCGAGGACATGATCAAGCTCATCGAGGCGAAGCTGCTGCCGGAGCTGCGGCGCGGCAAGTACCCGGACAAGAAGACGGCGAAGACCCTCGCCGAGGTCATCCACGCCGTCGCGCGGGACATCGAGTCCTGACGCGGGTCAGCCCGCGCGTTCCCTCGCGAGCTCGTCGTACTTCCGCAGCAACGTCTCGACGGCCAGCCGCCCCTCGTCGCCGAGGTCGCGGGTGAACTCGTTGACGTACAGCGCGATGTGCGCGTCCACGACCTCCGGCGCCAGCTCCTGGCTGTGCGCGAGGACGTAGTCGCGGCTCGCCTCCGGGTGCGCCCACGCGTGCTCCACCGACGCGCGGATGGCCGCCTCGATCGCCGCCGGGTCGAGCCCCTCGCGCGCCACGATCGCGCCGAGCGGGATCGGCAGCCCGGTCTCCGCCTCCCACCAGTCGCCGAGGTCGGCGACCGCGTGCAGGCCGTACGACGGGTAGGTGAACCGCGCCTCGTGGATCACCAGCCCGGCATCGACCGCGCCGTCGCGGACGGCCGGCATGATCCGGTCGAACGGCAGCACGGTGACGTCGCCGAAGCCGGGGTCCCAGAGCCGCAGCAGCAGGTACGCCGTCGTCTGCTCGCCGGGCACCGCGACGCGCGCGCCGCGCAGGTCCGTGTCCCCCGTACGTGTCACCACCAGCGGCCCGCAGCCGCGGCCGAGGGCGCCGCCGCTGGACAGCAGCCGGTACCCGCGCAGCCGCGGCAGGACGCCGTACGACACCTTGACGACGTCGAGGTCGCCGGCCAGCGCGTGCGCGTTGAGGACGTCGATGTCGGCGTAGACCGGCGGCGCGAACGCCGGGCCCGGCACCAGCCCGTGCACCAGCGCGTGGAAGACGAAGGTGTCGTTGGGGCAGGGCGAGAAGCCGAGCGAGATCACGTCAGCGGGTCGCGCAGCAGCGCGCCGGCCGCGGTGCCGAGCGCGGTCAGCGCGGTGACCATGTCCCACGAGTCGAGGTCGCGGTCGCCGACCTGGTTGCTGATCGCCCGGACCTCGAGGACCGGGATGCCGTGCACGGTCGCGACGTGGCCGACGCCCGCGCCCTCCATCGCCTCGGCCAGCGCGCCGTGGTCGCTCATCAGCTCCGCCGCCCGCAGGGCGGTGCCGGTGGCCGTGGACAGCGTGAGGATCGGCCCGGACCTGGCGTAGAGGCCGGCGGCGGTCACGCGCTCCTCGGCCTGCGTGACGAGGTGCGGCGGGCAGTCGATCGCCGCGCCGCTGTCGAGGCCGAGCGCGGTCAGGTCGAGGAAGCGTTCCGGGCTCATGGCGCCGAGGTCGGCGGCGACCATCGACGTGGCGATCGCGATGTCGCCCTCGGCCAGGTCGGCGGAGGGGAACGCGCCGGCGATGCCCATCGACAGCACCAGCGCGACGTCGTGGGTCGCGCAGACGTGCGCGGTGACGGCGGCCGCGGCGGCCGGGCCGACGCCGCCCGCGACGACGAGCACGTCCGGCCCGTCGGTCTCGCACCGGCGGCAGGACGGGTACGGCGGCAGCGACACGGCCTGCGGAGAGCCGATGCCGTCGGCGATGGCGTCGCGTTCGGCGCCGACCGCGGCGACGACGAGGATGAGGGACACGTCAGTTCCGTGCCCGCGCGCGCGGCGTCAAAGCATCACGGATCCGGCCGTCCGCGCCGGCGAGGTCGTCGGCCAGGTCCGTGGCCAGGCCGGCGCGCAGCGTTGCGGCCCGCGCCTGCCACCCGGCGTACTCGGCGTCGAACGCCGCCCGCTCGCGCCGCGACAGCCACGGCGCCCGCTCCAGCAACGACCGTGACTCCTGGAGCAGCAGGTGCGCGGCGGCGTTGCGGCGGATGTCGGGGTCGGGGTCGCCGGCCAGCGACGCCCAGTCGCCCAGCTCGGCCAGCCGGGTGCGGGCCAGCCGGCGCAGCGTGTCGTCGGTGGTCGGGTGCGCGTAGACGACCTGCGCGACGGCCAGCTCGTCGCGGCCGGACAGCGACTCCCACGCGGCCTCGCGCGCGGCGCGGTCCACGACGAGCACCAGGTGCCCGGCGCGCTCGCGCGCGGACAGCGCGCCCGCGGCGGCCGGCGCGGTGACGAGCAGCAGCCGCGCGGCGTCGCCCTCGGCGGTGCCCGGCCACGCGTCGGCGACCTGTTCCAGTGCGGTGACGACCCGGCGCGCGGCGTCCCACGTGTCCGCGGTCAGCAGGTCCCGGCGCGCCCGGTGCAGCAGCTCGGCGGCCTGCCCGCCGGCCTCGCGCAACGGGCCGTCGGAGCGGTCCTCCCGAGCGGCTCGCGGGGGCGGGGCGGGGGCGCCGGCGGCCAGCGCGGTACAGACGCGGTACGCCTCCACCAGCTCCACCATCCGCCGGTGCGCCTCGCCGCGGACGTCGTCGGAGAGGTCGGCGACGCGGTCGGGGTGCACGAGCTGGGCCGCCAGCCGGAACGCCGTGCGGACCTCGGCCGGCGACGCGCCAGGGGCGAGCCCGAGCACCCGCCACGCCCAGGCCGCCTCCACGGACCGGACTACCTCACCCGGACGAGGAAACGCCAGACGCCCTCGCCGTGCTTCGGGTCGCGCATGATCGTGAGCTCCTGCTCGACCCCCGACTGGAGCTGGTCCGGCAGCCGGAACGAGTAGTAGTGGTCGTAGCGGAACGGCCCCTGCGCGCCGAGCCGCCAGCCCTGCTCGGCGACCGACCGCGGCACGTCGATGCCGAGGATGTCGCCCGGCTTCACCTTGAGGACCGGGGCCTCGGTCGACTCGTTGCAGCGGCCGTTGTCGCGGCAGTACTTGACGGCGCGTGCCTTCACGACGGTCCCGCCGGACTGCAGCGTGACCCACGGGCTCTGCTTCTCGCACGCGGTGGCGAGACCGAGGGTCGCGAGGGCGACGAGGGAGAGGGCGGCGTTCGTGCGCGGCATGGCCGCTAATCTACCGACCCGCTCCGCGCGACGCGCATCCGCGCCCAGACGGTCGCCGCGACGAGCGCCACGGCGGCCAGCCCGAGCCCCCACGGCCCGCCGAGCGGCAGCGCCAGTCCGGCCCCGCCGCCCGCGACCCAGGCGAGCTGCAACGCCGTCTCCGACCGCGCGAACGCCTGCGCGCGGACGTCCTCGCCGACCTCGCGCTGCAACGTCGCGTCGAGGCCGATCTTCGCCAGCGACCCGGCGACGGCGGCCGCGAGCGCGGCGAGCAGCGCGGTCGCGGCGGAGAACCGCCACGCGCCGATCGCGCAGCAGGCGGCGGCCACCGCGACCGCGACGGTGAGCAGCCGTTCCGGCGCGGTGCGCCTGAGACCGGCGCCGAGCCCGGTGCCGGCCGCGCTGCCCAGCGCGACGGCGACGGCGAGCAGCCCGACCGCGACGTTCGCGTCGCGGCTGCGGAACAGGAAGGCGAGGTACGTCGTCAGGAAGCCGGCCAGCGCGCGCACCGACAGCGCACCGACCAGCGCCTGCTTCGCGCTCGCCGGGAACCTCGGCAGCCGCACGTGCTCGCGCGCCGCGGCGTCGTTCGCGATGTCCACCTCGCGCGGGAGGAGCAGCACGAGCGCCGCCCCGATCGCGAACACCAGCGCGGCGAGCCGCAACGTCACCGAGTACCCGGCGAGGGCGCCCAGCCCGAACCCCACGACCCCGGCGACGCTGCCCGCGCCGATCGAGAACGCGCTGACGCGCGCGTTGGCGGTGACCAGCGTGCCGTTCTCGGGCAGCAGCCGGGGGACCGCCGCCGACTTCGCGACGCCGTACGCCTTCGCCAGCACCAGCACCGCGAACGCCGCCGGGTAGATCCGCAGGCCGGTCGGCTGCGCCGCGATGAACGCCGCCAGCACCGCCCGTCCGCCGAACGTCGCCGCGATCGCGCCGCGCCGCGCGCGCGTTCGGTCGAGCAGCGGCCCGACCAGCGGCGCCAGCAGCGCGAACGGCGCCATCGTCAGCAGCAGGTACAGCGCGACCCGCCCGCGGGCCTCGCCGACCGGGACCCGGAAGAAGACGGTGTTCGCCAGCGCGACCGCGACCAGCGCGTCGCCGGCGCCCGCCGCGGCGGCCACGCGGTACAGCGGCCGGAGCGGCGAAGGGACGGCCCAGCGGGGCCGGTGGACGGCCGCCGAGAGCGGCGAGCGGGGGGCGTTGTGCACGCCACCCATTGTGGTGCGCGAGAATGCCGGTGTGACGACCACCGACGAGGTACTCAGCCGCGCCGACACGCCGGACTCGATCGCGGCCGCCGCCGTGGACGTCGCCCGGGCGGCCGCCGTCGAGGAGGCGGGTCCCGGGTCTGTCGGCGAGTATGTCGGCCCGGTCAGCGACGGCGACCGGCTCGTCACCCACCTGTTCGAGTGCCGCGACGAGGCGTACCGCGGCTGGCGCTGGGGCGTGCAGGTCGTCCGCGCCGCCCGCGCCAAGGACGTGACCGTCAACGACGTCTACCGGCTGCCCGGCCCGGAGTCGTTGCTCGCGCCGTCGTGGGTGCCGTGGGCGGATCGCATCCGGCCCGGCGACCTCGGCGTCGGCGACCTGCTGCCCGCCGCGCCCGACGACGAGCGGCTCGCCCTCGCCATCGAGGACGTTGACAGCGAGACGCCGCTCATGGAGTGGGGGCTCGGCCGCGCGCGGGTGCTGTCGTTCGTCGGCCGGGTCGAGGCCGCGGAGCGCTGGTACGACGGCGACGCCGGCCCGCAGGCCCCGCAGGCCAGGCACGCGCCGGCGCCGTGCGTGTCGTGCGCCTTCTTCGTGCCGCTGTCCGGCCCGCTCGGCTTCGGCTTCGGCGCCTGCGGCAACGAGTTCTCCCCCGACGACGGCAGGGTCGTCGCCGTCAACCACGGCTGCGGCGCGCACTCCGAGGGCAGCGCCGACGTCGCCGCGATGGGCGCGTCGCCCGGGCTGGTCGACGAGTTCACGTTCGAGGTCGTGCCGGACGACGAGCCCGCGGCCGACGACGTGACCGGCCTGGCCGCGGACGAGCCGCCCGGCGCGCTGGACGACGAGCTCGACGTCGAGCTGGCCGACGAGCCGGACGGCGAGCCCGGCGAGCCCGGCGACGACGCGGAGGAGTGACCGACCCCTTCGGCACCGCCGCGCTGCGCGCGCGGGTGCTCGCCGCGTGGGCCGCCTCGCCCGCGCGCTTCCGCGAGGACGCCAACGCCGAGGAGGACGCCGCCACCGGCCGCCCGCTGGTCGAGCTGGCGCAGAACGCCGCCGACGCCGCCGCCCGCGCCGGCGTGCCGGGGCGGCTGCTGGTCGAGGTCAGCGACGGCGTCCTGTACGCCGCCAACACCGGCGCCCCGCTCGACGCGGCCGGCGTCGAGGCGCTGTCCCATCTGCGCGCGTCCACCAAGACCTCCGGCATCGGCCGGTACGGCGTCGGCTTCAAGGCCGTGCTCGCGCTGACCGACGCGCCGGCCGTCTTCTCCCGCGCGGACGGCGTGCGCTGGTCGCGGAGGGAGACCTTGGCCGAGGTCGCCGCGATCCCCTCGCTCGCCGGCGAGGTGGCGCGGCGCAACGGCGCGGTGCCCGTGATGCGGCTCCCGTACGCCGCCGTGCCCGACGAGCGGGCGGCGGCGTTGCTGCGCGAGTGGGACACCGTGGTCGCGCTCCCGCTGCGACGCGAGGCTGACCTGACCGAGCTTGACGAGTGGCTGCTGCTCACGCTGCCGCTGGAGTCGATGGTCGTGGCCGGCCGGACCGTCGTGCGAGACCCGCGCGCCGTGGTGCACACCACGTCCGGCGTCGTGCCGGCCGTGCTGCTCGCCGACCGGCCGGTCGAGGAACGCGAGCGGGTCTCGTGGTCGGTGACGGTCGCGGTGCCGGCGCCGCCGGACCGGCTGCTCCGCGCGCCGCAGCCGACCGCCGAGCGCGTGGACCTGCCGGTGTTCGTGTCGGCGTCGGTGCCGTTGGAGCCGACCCGGCGGCACGTCGTGCCAGGGCCGCTCACCGAGTGGCTCGCGGCGCGCGCGGCGGAGGCGTACGTCGCGCTGCTCGAGTCGCTCCCGCCGGCGCCGGACGTGCTCGACCTGCTGCCGGCGACGCTGCCGGCGGGCGCGTTCGACCTGGCGCTGCGGGAGGCGTTGCTGCCGTCGCTGCCGCGCGCGCGGCTGCTGCCGGGCGGGTGGCGCGGCGAGGAGACGGCGGTCGCCGACCTCGGCCCGGCGAGCGCGGCGGTCACCGAGGTGCTCGACCTGCCGCAGCTGCTCGACCCCTCGTGGCTACGCCGCTGCGGCGCGCTCGCGACGCTCGGTGTGCGCGTGCTCGACACCGCCGACGTGGTCGAGCTGCTGCACGGCCTCGACCGCCCGCCGGAGTGGTGGGCCGGGCTGTACGCCGCGCTGGCGACCGTGCCCGACAGGGACGCGCTGCGCGCGCTGCCGGTCCCGCTCGCCGACGGGCGCCTCGTCACCGGGCCGCGCGGCCTGCTGCTCACCACCGACGCCGACCTCGCGGCCGCGGCGCGCGACGCCGGGCTGCCGTTGCGCTTCGTGCATCCGGACGCGGCTCGGGGCCGGGCGGCCGAGGTGCTGCGCGGAGCCGGTGCGCTCGACGCGGAGCCGGGCGCCGTTCTGGACTCGCTGCAGGCCGAGGTCGAGTCGTCTCTGGACGACGACCCGCTCGTCGCGCCCGACGCGCTGGCCGGCGTGGTGCTGCGGCTGCTGCGCGCCGAGCCGTCCGCCGCCACCGAGCGGGACTGGCTCGGTTCGCTCGCGCTCCCGGACGCCGAGGGCGAGCTGCGCGCGGCGGACGAGCTGCTGCTGCCGGACTCGCCGGTCACGCGGTGGGTGCGCGCGGACAGCCCGTTCGGCATCGCCTCGGCGGACCTGCTGGACACGTACGGCGCGGACGCGCTGCTCGCGGCCGGCGTCGTCGGCGCCCTCACGCTGCGCGACTTCGACGAGGTGCGTGACGACGCGTGGGCGGAGGCGCTCGGCGGGCTGACGTCGCTGGACGACGAGAGCCTGGACTGGCTGCGCGCGCACGCCGTCTTGCCGGCCGGGTCGGGGCGGCTGGTCGCCGTGCGCGAGCTGCTGGCCGACGACGCGGACCCGCTGCTCGACAACCTCTACGAGCGCGTCGCGCCGCTGCCCGACGCCAGCCGCCGGGTCGTCGCGCGGCTCGGCCTCGTCAGCACCGTGGACGCGATGGACGACGACGGACTGGCCGGGCTGGCCGACCGGCTGGCCGAGCGCGGGACGGTGCCGCAGGTACGCGCGCTCTACGCCGCCATCGCCCGCGCCGACGTCCCGCTCGACCCGGCGCAGGTGCGCGCCGTCCGCGACGGGTCGCTCGTCACCGTGCCGGTGCGGGAGGCGTACGCCGTCGACCGGCCTGACCTGCTGCCGCTGCTGGCCGGCCGCGCCTGGCTGCCGGTGGACGTGCCGCTCGGTGCCGCGCTGGCGGACGTGCTCGGCGTCGCGCTCGCCTCCGACATCGACGCGCGGATGACCAGCACGGCGACCGCCACCGCGCGGCTGCCCGACCTCGTCCCCGGCGCGCCCGACGTCGGCGTCGAGCTGCACGACCCGCTGCTCGTGAACGACGTCCCCGTCGCCTGGTGGGCCGGGCGCCCGTACGCCACCGACGGCACGCCGGGCGGCCTGGCCCGCCTCGTCGCGTGGCTGACCGGCGCCTGGCCGAGCCGCTACGCGATCGAGGCGAGCCTGCGCGGGGACCGCGACGACGAGGCGTTGCTCGACCCGCCCTAACGCACCCGCACGTTGCCGCCGCCGAGCGTGCCGGACGCGCGGTGCACGGGGAGCAGGCCGCCTACCTTGGTCACCTCGATCGCGAACGTGTCCGCCCGCCCCGGCTCGCCGTTGTCGGTGATCGTGACGCGGTACCGGTAGCCGGTGCCGCCGTCGACCGTGGCCGGTCCGGTGACCGTCGCGGTGCCGCCGCTGATCGACAGCCGGTCGACGATGTCGGCGGCGACCGTCGTGGTGCCGTCGGAGTAGCGCAGCGCGCCGCCGGGGGCGCCGGCGCCGGCGTGGTACTCCGCCGTGACCGCGAACGACCGCCTCGTCCCGTCGGCGGGAAACCACCCGCCGCCGCTGCCCTTGCCCGGCGACTGCGCCGTGAGCAGGCAGGTCAGGCAGGGCGCGCCGACGCCGGCCCACGTCACGCCGGCGGTCGCGGTGAGAGCGCCGGTCGTCGCCGTCATGGTCTGCGTGCCCGGCGCGTCCGACAGTGCGGTCGCGCCGGCGCCGCCGTCGGACGCGGTGACGTACTCGGCGTTGGTCACCGCACCCGCACCCGCGGACGTCCAGGTGACCGGCGCGTTCGGGACGACGTCGCCCGCCGCGTCGCGCACCGTCGCGGTCAGCGCCACCGGCTGCCCTTGCACCGACGCGGGCGTCGCCGCGGTCAGCGTCAGCGACGCGGGTGCGGGCGGCGGCGCGAGACCCGGGGTGCCGTCCGGGTACGCCACCGACCACAGCCCGCGCACGTCCTCCGCCGTGTTGACGAAGCCGGCGACGGTCACCCGCCACACGCCGGCCGTGGGCGCGACGAACGTCAGCCGCTCGTTCGGCGACGACGAGCAGAACGACGAGTAGCCGTTCGGCTGCGCGGCGCCGCAGACCAGCTGCGTGGTGCCGCGTACCGCGCCGCTCGGGTCGTACACGGTGATGTCGAGGTCGTGCGCGTACGCCGTCCCCCAGTCGACCATCACGTCGAGCGAGACCGCGCCGGGCAGCACCTCGTACGCCGCCTCGAACGACGACGTGCTCGCGAACGCCGCCGGGCCGACCGTCCCGCGGAACGCCCGCACGTCGTACGCCGTCGCGTCGCCGTACGTCGCGAGCGGGCCGGCCGCCGCCGCCGCGACGGCCGCCGCCGCGTCCACCAGCCCGGCGCCCATCGAGTACGCCTGGTAGTTCGGCAGCCCGGCGTTGCTGTCGGTCCGCGCGGTCGCCCGCAGCACGTCCTTCACCTGCGCCGGCGTGAGGTACGCGCCGCGGGAGGCGTACGCCGCCTGCTGCATCAGCGCGACGACGCCCGCGACGTGCGGCGCCGCCATCGACGTGCCGCTGACGCTGCCGTAGTACGGCAGGTCCTCGGGCGCGATCGGCTCCGGGTTCCCCGAGGTCGCGTCGCCGGCGTGCGTCGTCGTGCCCGCGAGCGAGCGCGGCCCGACGATGTGCTCGCCCGGCGCCGCGACCGTCGGCCGCCACAGCGGGCTGCCGGGGACGCCGCGCGACGAGAAGAACGCGATGTGCTCGGACCACTTGTTCGTCGCGGCGACCGAGATGGCGCGCGGGTTGACCGAGAACGCGTTCAGCGAGTCGGTCTTCGGGCCGTCGTTGCCGGCGCCGAAGACCACGGAGATCCCCGCCGCCGTTGCCGCGTCGATCGCGCGGTTGACCGGGTGGTCGGGGTCGTACGGCGTGCCGTAGCCGGGCCCCCACGAGTTGTTGAGGACCCGGATGTTGTAGCGGTCGCGGTTGGCGATCGAGTACTCGAACGCCGCCAGGACGTTGACGACCTCGATCGCCTCGCCGGTGCCCATGCCGACCAGGTGCGCGCCCGGCGCGACGCCCTGGTACTTCCCCGGGGTCGCCGACGCGGTGCCGTAGCCGGCCGCGATGCCGGCGACGTGGCTGCCGTGGCCCGAGGTGTTGTCGGTCGAGACGACGTCCTCGACGGCGACGTACGGGTCGAGCTTGTCGGTGTGGCCGGCGAACTTCACGTTCTGCACGGTCTTGACCGGCGTCCCCTTGCAGAACTCCGGCCGGGCGCACAGGTCCGGGTGCGTGCCGTCGACGCCGGCGTCGATGACGCCGATGCCGATGCCGCGCCCGGTCCAGCCGGTGCCGGTGTGCCCGAGACCGCCGGTGTACGGACCCCACGCGCGGTCCGCGCGGATGGACTCGTTGGCCCGCTGGTCGACGAGCGCGTACCGCTCGTTGCGGTACACGCCGGCGACGCCGGGCAGGTTGCGCAGCAACGGCACCAGCCCCGGCGGCGCGGTCACGATCGCGGCCGGCAGGTGGCGGAACGCGTGTACGCCACCGGCCACCCCGCGCAGCACCTCGACGTCGTTCGCCGTTGGGGGAGCGGCGAACGTCACGACGTACGTCCCCGCCGTCAGGTCGGCCGCGGCGGGCGTGGCGAGCGGTACGCCGAGCAACGCGGCGAGCGCCAGCGCGCGGGCGGGCCGCGCGAGTCCGCGGGGAGTGGGCATGTCATCGACCCTGTCCCGCGCCCCCGGCCGGGGCCATAGTCAGTCCGGGCCGTTTCGCGGGACCTACGACCCGCCCCCGGACGGCCCGTTGGGACCAGCCGCCTCGTCGCGGGCGATCGCCGCCGCGCGCCGCTTCGTGTAGACGATGCCGACGAACCCGAGCGCCAGCCCGGCGACGCACGTCCACACGCCGTCCCACTCGCGCAGCACCGCGAAGACGACGACGGCCACCGCCCACAGCGCGGTGCCGAGCTGCACGGCGCGGACGTCGTTCGTCCGCAACGGCTCCGGGTCCGGCTTGCGCTCCACACCGGCACCCTACGCGGCACCGTCCGGTGACCGGCGCGCCTGGCACGGCCGGGGCGGCGTTCGCGGGACAGTTTCCGGCGAGTCCCCGGATGCCCCGCGGAGGTCGCCAGGTGAACGCCGTCCTCGACTACTTCCAGGTCGCCCAGCGCGGGTCGACCGTCGAACGCGAGGTCCGCGGCGGCCTCGCGACGTTCTTCACGATGGCGTACATCGTCGTGCTGAACCCGCTCATCATCGGAACGTTCGCCGACACCGAGGGCCGGATGCTCGGGATCCCGGCCGTCGCGGCCGCGACCGCGCTGGTCGCGGGCGTCATGACGCTGCTCATGGGCATCGTCGGGCGGTATCCGTTCGCCATCGCGGCGGGCCTCGGGCTGAACGCGTTCGTGACGTTCACGCTCGCGTCGCAGATGTCGTGGGCGGCCGCGATGGGCCTCGTCGTCATCGAGGGTCTCGTCATCGCGGTGCTGGTGCTGACCGGCTTCCGCGTCGCGGTGTTCAACGCGATCCCGGCGGCGTTGAAGGCGGCCATCAGCGTCGGCATCGGGCTGTTCATCGCGATCATCGGCTTCGTGGACGCCGGCTTCGTCCGGCGGTCCGGCGCCGCGCCGGTGCCGGTGCAGCTCGGCGCCACCGGCCGCCTCACCGGCTGGCCGACCGTCGTGTTCGTCGTCGGCCTGCTGCTCACCGCGATCCTCGTCGCGCGGCGCGTCCGGGGCGCCATCCTTGTCGGCATCCTGGGCACGACCGTTCTCGCGATCGTCGTGGAGGCGATCGCCAAGGTCGGCCCCGCGCTGCCCGACGGCACCAACGCCGACGGCTGGCAGCTCAACGTCCCCAAGCTGCCGGAGAAGGTGTTCGGGTCACCGGACCTCAGCCTGCTCGGCGACTTCAGCCTCGGCGGGTCGTTCAGCCAGGTAGGCATCGTCGCGGCGGTGCTGTTCGCGTTCACGCTGCTGCTGTCGGACTTCTTCGACACGATGGGCACCGTCGTCGGCGTCGGCGCCGAGGGCGAGCTGCTCGACAAGGAAGGCCGGCTGCCCGGCGCGGAGCGGGTGCTGTTCGTCGACTCGCTGGCCGCGGTCGCCGGCGGCGCCGCCTCCACCTCGTCCAACACGACGTACATCGAGTCGGCCGCCGGCGTCGGCGAGGGCGCGCGCACCGGCCTGGCCAGCGTCGTCACCGGCCTGCTGTTCCTCGTCGCGCTGTTCTTCACGCCGCTGGTCGAGGTGGTGCCGTACGAGGCCGCCGCGCCCGCGCTCGTCATCGTCGGTTTCCTCATGCTGACCAACGTCCGCAACATTCCCTGGGACGACTACACGATCGCCATTCCGGCGTTCCTCACCATCGTCCTGATGCCGTTCACCTACTCGATCACCAACGGCATCGGCGCCGGCTTCATCTCCTACGTCGCGATCCGCGCGACCCAGGGCCGCGCGCGTGACGTCGGCTGGCTGCTCTGGCTGATCAGCGCGCTGTTCGTCGTCTACTTCGCCATCGACCCGATTGAACAGCTCCTCGGCGTGAAGTAGCCGCTTGGCGTAACCGATCATTTACAGCGGGTGGCACCGGCCCTATGCTGCGGCGGTCATCACGCAAATTACGGGGGGGATCGACACCATGCGAATTCTTCGACTCCAGCGGGCCGCCGTGGTGCTTGCCGCGGCGAGCGCCCTGCTCGCCCCACGGACGGCGCACGCCGTCAATGCGGAGCACGTCGAGTGGGCCGGCACCGGCCACTCGAACTGCACCACCGGTACCAGCGCGGGCTGGACCTGCACGTACGAGGTCTTCTCCCACACGTGCCCGGAGGTCGCGGTCGCCGGGGTGCCGCTCGCGTCGTGCTACGTGTGGGTGCGGGCAGTGGTCAAGATCGCGCCGGTGCTCAACGCGACCGGCCGGCTGGTCGGCTGCACGTCGGGTGGCAACGTCGTACTGACCGGCTCGCATGTGTACTTCGACAGCACGTTCGACGAGTTCGACAACGACTCGATCAACGCGCTGGTCGTCGGGCAGATGAACGACAGCTTTGCGGACGGCAAGCCGGGCGCGTTCGAGCTCACCGCCTTCGAGGAGGGCCAGTCCGAGATCTCGTCGGCGTACTGGCTGGTTTCGGCGAGCCTCACCGGCAGCTGCAAGCGCGGCGCCGAGTACGTCTACGGCACGGGCGCCGGGACCGTGGATGTCCAGATCTGACCGCCGCTCCGGGCTCGGAGGCGGCGTGGAGCGGCGTGCGGTGACCGCGGCGGACGCGTCGGCCGTGGGGGAGCCGAGCCGACCCGCGCGTTGGGCGGTCCGGGCGGCGCCGACCGCCCGAGTGGCCGCTGCCTGCTTGGCGCTGGTGACCAGCGCACCCGAACCGGCGGCGGCCGCCGCGCCGCCGATGTGCCAGGACATCGTCGTCTCGCCGGCCTACCGGCGGGACCGGACCGTGTTCTGCGTCCATCGCGGGACGCCGGACGCCCGTCGCGTCCTCGCGGTGAGCGTCAACGGCGGCCGAACCTGGCGGGACGCCGCGCTGACCGGACTGCTGCGCCCGGCCGGAGTGTCCGGCATCGCGCTCACCCTGTCCGTGTCGCCGGCGTTCGGCACGGACCGGACCCTGTTCGTGACGACCGGCTCGGGGACGTTCCTCAGCACCGATCTCGGCCAGTCGTTCCGGCTGGTCGACGCGCTCACGAAGCCGCACACCGACGGCAACCCGGTGCCGTTCGTGGGGCGGCTCTCCGCGCTACCGCTCGGAGACACGGCGCCCCGGCTGCTGCTGGCGTACGCGGGCACCCAGGTGCCTGCCCTCATCGACCCGGGTGACGGCTCGCGCCGCCCGGCGACCGGCGTGCCGGGCCGCGGCGCGCTGCAGTTCGTGGTGCGCGCGTCGGCGACCGCCCCCGACGGCGCGCTCGCGATCGTCAACGAGCCGGACGGGCCGGCCGACCACGCCGTCGTGTACCGCTGCGACGGGTCGCTCACGTGCGCAGTCCCTTCCTTCGCGTTCCCTTCCGGTACGCGGTTCGCGCTGCACAGCCGCGTCCGTCTGCTGCCCGACGGGTCACTGGTCGCCGTGCTGTCCAAGGGCGGCGCGGCGGACACGGTGTGGCGCTCGACCGACGGCGGTGCGACCTTTGCGGTCTGGGCGCCGGTCGCGCGACTGCTCGACGCCGCCGAACGGGCGGGCGGCGACCGCCCGGTGGTCACCCTCGCCTCGACGCACGGGTTGCCGCGACGGCTCTACGCGCGCGTCGAGGTGGCCAGCCCGGCAACGCGGTGGCGGCCAGGGGCGCCACCGGCCAGCCAGCTGTTCCGCTCCGACGACGGCGGCGCGACGTGGCGACGCATCGGTTACGGCCGCGCGATGTTCCAGCCCGGGCCGCACGGCAACCTCCCGTGGGCAGGGGACGGGCAGCCCGGCGAGATCGAGCTCGCGCCGGACGGCCGGCTGTTGGCCAGCGGGTCGGCCGACTCCGTCTTCACGACCTGGTGCTCGCTGGACGGCGGCAAGCGGTGGTACGCCGGATGTCCCAGGTAGGTAACGACTCGTAAGCCGCCAGATCGTTAGCAACGCTCATGAGTTATGCTAACGATTGTGCGAACCAGCCTTGACCCCGCTCTCGCCAGCCAGTTGCGGATGTCCGTCATGCGGCTCGGCCGGCGGCTGCGCCAGCAGCGGCCGGACGACCGCCTGACCCCGTCCCAGATCGCGGCGCTCGCCACGCTCGACCGCGACGGCGCGCTCACGCTGGGCGAGCTCGCCGCGCGTGAGCACGTGCAGCCGCCGTCGATGACCCGCATCACCGGCTCCCTCGAGGAGCTCGGGCTGGTCAGCCGGACGCCGCACCCGACGGACAGGCGGCAGGTGCTGTTCGCCGTGACGCCCGAGGGCGCGCGACTCCTCACCGAGGACCGCAAGCGCCGCGACCAGTGGCTCTGCCAGCGCCTCAAGGACTTCACGCCCGAGGAGATCGCCGCGCTGCGCGAGGCCGCGCCACTGCTGGAACGGCTGGCCCGCTCGTGAGCCCGATGTTCCGCTCGCTGTCGATCCGCAACTACCGGTACTTCGCCGGCGGCCAGCTGGTGAGCCTGACCGGCACCTGGATGCAGAACGTCGCCCAGGACTGGCTGATCCTCGACCTCACCGACCGCAGCGGCACCGCGCTCGGCATCACGACCGCGCTGCAGTTCCTCCCGATGCTGCTGTTCGGCCTGTGGGGCGGCGTCATCGCCGACCGCAGCAACAAGCGCCGGATCATGATCATCACCCAGTCGATGCAGGGGGTCCTCGCGCTGAGCCTCGGCGTGCTCGTCGTGACCGGCGTGGTGCAGACCTGGATGGTGTTCGGGTTCGCGTTCGCGCTCGGCATGACGACGGCGTTCGACCTGCCCGCGCGGCAGGCGTTCGTGGTGGAGATGGTCGGCCCCAAGGACGTGACGAACGCCGTCGGCCTCAACTCCGCGACGTTCAACTCCGCCCGCATCGTCGGCCCGGCGATCGCCGGGCTGATGATCGACCACGGCGGCACGGCGCCGGTGTTCTTCCTCAACGGCGCGTCGTACCTCGCCGTCATCTACGGCCTCACCCGCATCAACGAGGCGGAGCTGTTCGGCGGTCGCCGGGTGGAGCGCGCGAAGGGCCAGCTGCGGGCCGGCCTCACCTACGTCAGGGGCCGCAGGGACCTGCTGCTGCCCATCGTGCTGATCGGCTTCATCGGCATGCTCGGCCTGAACTTCCAGATCACGCTGGCGCTGATGGCGCGCAACGAGTTCAACCAGGGCGCGGCGACGTACGGCCGGCTGTCCGCGCTGCTGGCCGGCGGCAGCCTGGTCGGCGCGCTGCTCACCGCGCGCCGCGAGCGGCCGACGCAACGCGTGCTGCTCGGCTCGGCGATCGCGTTCGGCGTCCTGGAGACGGCGCTCGGGTTCATGCCGAACATCGTGTGGTTCTCGATCCTGCTGGTCCCCACCGGCTTCGCGGTGATCACGTTCACCTCGACGGCGCTGTCCACGGTGCAGCTCGGCGCGGACGAGGCGATGCGCGGCCGGGTGCTGGCGCTGTACGCGCTGGTGTTCGTCGGTGGCACGCCGTTCGGCGCCCCGGTGATCGGCTGGCTCGGCGAGCACGTCGGCCCGCGCTCGACGCTGGTGGTCGGCGGTGTGGGGTCGCTGGTGGTCAGCGTGCTGGCCGGGTACCTGCTGGCCCGCAGCACCGGCCGGACGCTGCGACATCCGCGGACGACCACGCAGGCGCCCCCGGTGCCCGAGGTCGTCCGGTGAGACGTAGGCTGGTGTCGTGACTACGACCACCCGTCGGGTCCTCGCCGGGCTGCTCGGCGTGGTCGGACTGCTCGCCCTGCTCTACGTCGCCGACGTCGCGATGGCCACCGGCCGCGTCCCGCGCGGCACCGTCGTCGCCGGTGTCGAGATCGGCGGCCGGCCGCGCGCCGAGGCGCTGCGGCTCATCGCCGAGCGCGTCGAGGCGCCCGGGACCATCAGCGTGACGCTGCCCGAGGGCGAGCGGCCGCTCCGCCTGAACGCCGCCTCCGTCGGCCTGCGCATCGACCCCGAGCGCACGCTCGACCTCGCCCGCAACGAGGCGCTGAACCCGTTCACCCGCGTCCGCGCGCGGTTCACGAAAAACGACGTGCCGCCGGCCGCCTCGGTGGACGACACCAGGCTGCGCGCCGCGGTCCGCGCCTGGGCGAAGAAGGTGGACCGGAGCAAGCGCGAGGGCTACGTCCGCTTCGACGGCGCGACGCCGGTCCCCGTGCTGCCGAAGGCCGGCCTGCTCGTGGACGTCGAGCGGACCGCCGCCGCGGTCGTGGCGGCGTACCCAGGGAGCGACACCGCCGCCGCCGCGGTCAGGGTGGACCCGGCGAAGACGACGCGCGAGGCCGTCAACGTCGCACTGACCGGCCTGGCGAAGCCGGCCGTGTCCGGCCCGGTCACGCTCACCGCGCCCGGGCAGAAGGTGACGCTCACGCCGGCGCACGTCGCGAAGTTCCTCCGCATCCGCCCGGACGCGAGCGGCGTCATCGACGCGACGCTGGACCGCAAGGCGTTCGACGAGGTCGTCGCGCCGGTCGTGGCGGCGGTCGAGCGGCAGCCCAAGGACGCGCCCGTCTCGATCAACGAGACCACCGGCAAGCTGACGATCGGCACCTCGCAGAACGGCGCCGAGGTGGACCGCGACGCGCTGGCCGGCGGGCTGCTGCCGGTGCTGACGCGTACCAGCGCGCGCACGCTGGCGCTCAAGATCGAGACCGTCGAGCCGCGGCTGTCCACGGCCAAGGCGAAGACCCTGGGCATCAAGGAGAAGGTCGGCGAGTTCACGACGCACCACCCGTGCTGCCGCCCGCGCGTCCGCAACATCCACCTGATGGCCGACATCGTCGAGGGCGCGGTCGTGCTGCCGGGCGAGACGTTCAGCCTCAACGGCCACGTCGGCGCCCGCGACCGGGGCCGTGGCTTCGTCGAGGCGCCGATGATCCTCAACGGCAAGTTCGTGCCGTCGGTCGGCGGCGGCGTCTCGCAGTTCGCGACCACGATGTTCAACGCGGTGTTCTTCGGCGGGTTCGAGGACGTCTCCCACAAGGCGCACAGCTACTGGATCCGCCGTTACCCGCCGGGCCGCGAGGCCACTGTCTCCTCGCCGGCGCCGGACCTGAAGTGGCGTAACGACTCCAAGTACGGCGTGCTCATCACGACGTCGTACACCGAGCGGTCGATCACCGTGACGTTCTGGAGCACCAAGCGCTACGACATCGAGTCGATCACCGGCGACCCGTACAACTTCCGGTCGTTCCGCACGCAGTACGACTACAGCTCGACGTGCGAGAGCACGGCCGGCGAGCGCGGCTTCGACATCAACGTGTGGCGCGTCTTCAAGGTCGGCGGCAAGGAGATCAAGCGGGAGAAGTTCTTCACCCGCTACCTCCCCGAGCCGCGCTTCATCTGCCGGTAGCCGCCCGCCGCACGCCGAGCGCCGCCGCGGCGCTCGCCGCCGCCAGCACCGCGAGCCACTCCGCGCCGCCCGTCGACGGGATGCGCGCGCCGCCCTGCGCACCGGCGCCGGTCCGCGGCTGCGTCACCCGGCGCTCGCCGAGCACCCGCGGCAGCGCGTCGGCCGCCTGCTTCGTCGCGACCGGGAGCGTGAGAACGTTCGGCCGGGCCGGGTCGTTGACGACGCTCACGACGTGCGCGCCGCGCGAGGAGATGTACGCGAGGTCCGTGGACGCCAGCACCAGCCGCAGCCGGTGCCCCTCGGCGAACCGGTGCACGATGCCCGGCAGGTGGATGCGGACCGGAGCCGCCAGGTCGCCGATCCGCGCGGGCGAGACCAGCCGGTGGACGAGCGTCTGGCTGCCGTCGGGCGCGACGTCGTAGACCTTCGCGTAGAGGGTGAGCTGCAGCGCCGGGTCGGCGTACGGCGCCCCCACGTCGCGCAGCGTCACGTCCAGGGTCGGCACGCCGACGACGTCGACGTCGTTGCCGAGCGGCGCCGTGGTGAACGCCGCGAACTGCCCGGGTGGGTCCGACGGCGGCCGGCTCTTGAACGGCTCGGTCGTCTGCACCGCCGACGTCTCGGAGTACGACGCGGGCAGCCCGCCCGGCGGCGCGGCGAACGTCGCCGTCCCCTCGACCGGCGTCGTCCGCGGCCCGACCAGCGCGTCGGTGCCGGACAGCGCCAGCGGCAGCGTGTCGTGCAACGGGTACCGGGGCGCGCCCGCGTACGCGGGGTCGGCGGAGCCGGTGTACGACACCCACGGCCGGAAGTACTCGAACTCCGGACCCGTGTCGACGTCCATGTCCTTGAGGTACTTGTCGAACCACGCCGCGAAGACCCGCCCCTGGTACGTCGAGTCCGGGTCGCCGAGGTCGAGTTCGCCCGGCGCGGCCGAGCCGCTGTGCCCCCACGACTGGAACATCAGCTTGACCGGTACCTTGCGCGCCTTGAGCGCCTGGTACGCCGCCACGCCCTCGTTGAGGTTGAACAGCGTGTCCGCCTGGCCCTGCGCTATGAGCGTGGGGATCTTGATGTCGTCCACGTACGACGCCACGGAGACGCCGCGCAGCATCGCGATCGTGTCCGGCCCGGGGTAGCCGCGGGCAATGGTGTCGGCGTTGGCCTGGCAGGCGCGCGGGTCGAAGCCCGGGCAGCTCGACGGCGGCTTCGGCGTCGAGTCCGGGTGCTGCACCGGCTGGCTGACGCCGAGCGTGAAGAACAGCTCGGTCCACTGCCACTTCGGCACGCCCGGCGGGATCGTCGCGGTGTGCTCGCCGAGGCCGAGGTTGTTGGGGGCCAGCGAGTACGACAGGTCCCACCACGTGATGACCGGGATGATCGTGTCGATCCGCTTGTCCACCGCGGCGGCGGCGTACTGCACCTGGCCGCCGTAGGAGCCGCCGACCATGCCGACCCGCGGGTCGCCCGGGCCGTCGAGCCGGACGTAGCCGAGGCCGGCCAGGTACGTCACCAGGTCCTCCGCCGCCTTGCCGTCCCAGGCGCGGTCGTCGAGCGTGATGTTGCAGCCGCTGCCGCCGAACCCCAGACCCGAGTACGACAGCACGACGTAGCCGCGCTTGCCGAACGCGTCGCCGGTGCCTGCCTGGTCGTCCTTGCTGCCGCCGAAGCCGTTCGTCGTGAGGATGGCCGGCGCGGGGGTCTCCGGCGTCGCGGTGGACGGCCGGTACAGGTCGGCGACGACGTCGCACTCGGTCGTGCCGTCCGGACCCACGGTGGTCGTGATCGTCACCGTCTCCTTGGTGACCGTCACGTGCTCGTCGGCGGCGGCCGGCGGTACGACCGCGGCCAGTGCTACGGCCGGCAGCAGGGCGAGCAGTCTGCGCATGGGCACTCCTCCGCGGGGGCGTCTTGCGCGGCGGCGTACCCCGGATTCGCGGGAGCATGACTTCCGTGCGCATGTTCGTCGCGGTCGTCCCGCCGCCCGAGGCCCTGGCGCCGCTGGTGCGCGCGGTGGCGCCGTTGCGCGACCTGCCCGCCTCGTGGGTGCCGCCGGAACGCCTGCACCTGACGCTGGTCTTCCTCGGCGAGGTGGCCGATCCGGCGCCGTACGCGGACGCGCTCGCGCCCGCGGTCGCCGAGGTGGCGCCGTTCGCGCTGCGGGTGAGTGGCGGCGGGGCGTTCCCCCGCGCGGCCCGCGCGCGGGTGCTGTGGGCGGGGGTCGAGGGCGACGTCGAGGCGTTGAGCCGGCTCGCCCGGCTGGCCCGGCGGACCGCGCGAGAGCACCGCATCGACGTCGAGCGCAAGCCGTACGTGCCGCACGTCACCGTCGCGCGGGTGCGCCGCGACGGGTTCGACGGCGGCGCGGCCGTGGCGGCGCTGAGCGCGGTCGATGGGGAGCCGTGGAGCGTGCGCGAGGTCGTGCTGATGCGGTCGGTGCTCGGTCCCGCGCCGGCGTACGAGCCGGTGCGGGCCTGCCCGCTCTACACGTAGTAGCCGGCCAGCTCGACCACGACGTGCGTCTGCCCGATACCGCTGGAGACCCGCACCTTGCCGTTCGTGCCGACCTTGACCGTCATCATGTTCGCGATGGTCTGACCGGCCTTGTAGAAGAGCGCGGTCGCGGTGGGGCGGGGCGTCCCGTCCGGCCAGATCTTGAGCAGGCCGGCCTGCGTGGCGCCGACGGAGAGCAGGTTCACGGTGACCGCGCTCACGCCGACCGCAGGGACGCCGCCGTGTCCCGCGACGCCGACGACGACCTCCTCGCCCGCTCCGAGGATGCCGGCCGGGCAGCTCGTGTCGGAGCGCCGCGTGTCGCAGAGCCGAAAGGGGTCCAGCGCCACGAACCCGGTGCCGGTACGCGGCTTGAGCATCTCCGAGTACGGGATCCGCTGCTGCGCGCTCGCGGTGTCGGTGAAGAAGAGCTCGAGCGTGAAGAACGGTGACGGCGACCAGATCTCGACGTGCATCTGCGCGCCGCTGTTCGCGCCGGCGAACGCGATGATCGTCGCCTTCTGCTGCACCGTCACGAGCGTCGACGACAGCAGCCCGCCGACCGCGTTGTAGCGGCGCATGTTCAGCGACACGCTGACGTCGTCCATGTTCGTGAGGTGCAGCGTCGCGTTCGTGCCGCTCTTCGGGTGGTAGAAGGGCGTGGCCAGCACGTACGGCCGCGTGGTGTCGCCGATGGCCTCGGACGTGCCCTCCAGGCCGCGGCCGGGGCCGACGTACGCGAGCACGGACGCGACCGCGACCAGCGCGGCGCTCAGGGTGACGGACGAACGAAGCCTCATGGCGCCCCTCCAGGATCGGTGGGGCCAACCCTAGGCGCGATCCGGCGTCAGGCGTAAGGGTTACCGGCCGCGTCTACCAGGCGTACGCCTCCGGCGCGGGTCCGCCCGGGCCGGGCCAGATCTCGTCCAGCCTGGAGAGCGCCTTCTCGTCCAGCGTCAGCTCGACCGCGCGCAGCGAGCCGGTGAGCTGATCGAGCGTGCGCGGACCGATGATCGGCGCGGTGACCGCCGGGCGGGTCAGCAGCCAGGCCAGGCCGACGTCGGCGGGGTTCTCGCCGAGCTCGTCGCAGAACGCCTCGTACTCCTCGACCTGCGGGCGCTTGCTCTCCAGCAGCTCCTGCGTGCGCTCGCTCGCGCTGCGCCCCTCCTTCGCCTTGCGGAGGATGCCGCCGAGCAGGCCGCGCGACAGCGGGCTCCACGGGATCAGGCCGAGGCCGTACGCCTCGCAGGCCGGCCCGACCTCGAGCTCGACGGTGCGCTCCACCAGGTTGTAGAGGCTCTGCTCGCTGACCAGGCCGAGGAAGTGCCGCGCCTTGGCGGCCTCGTTCGCCTGCGCGATGTGCCAGCCGGCGAAGTTCGAGGAGCCGACGTAGAGGATCTTGCCCTGCTGGACGAGGACCTCCATCGCCGTCCAGATCTCGTCCCAGGGCGTGTTCCGGTCCACGTGGTGCATCTGGTACAGGTCGATGTAGTCGGTCTGCAGCCGCTTGAGCGAGGCGTCGCAGGC